>DASQKK010000042.1:0-15998 GCA_035630545.1 Gaiellaceae bacterium | reverse complement strand
CGCGGCGCTGACCAAGGAGCCCGAGGTGGGGGACACCTTCACCGGCAAGGTCGTGAAGACGACGCAGTTCGGCGCCTTCGTCGAGCTGAAGAAGGGCACCGACGGCCTGCTCCACGTCTCGAACGTGGGCCCGGGCCGGGTCGCGCACATCGAGGACGTGATGACGCGCGGCGACGTGGTCGACGTGATCGTGCAGGAGGTGGACAAGGCGCGCGGCCGCATCGGCCTCAAGCTCGTCCACAAGCACGAGGACGGCCGGCTCGTCGAACCGGAGGAGCTGATCGAGCGGGCGAAGAACGCCCCGCCGCGGCCGCCGGAGGAGGAGCGCCCGCGCCGCGACGGCGATCGTGGCCGGGGCGGCCGCGATCGCGGCCCGCGCCGCGACCGCGACTAGGCAGTGACCCGAGGGGGCGGCGAGAGCCGCCCCCTCTCGTTCACGGGGTCCCCAGGAAGCCGGTTTCGAGCATGCCGCGCAGGAGCTCGGCCGCCCGCGGGAGGCCGTCCTCGCCGAGCGTCGAGACGACCGCGTCGCGGGCGGTCCGCGTCCCGTCGACGGTCCGCAGCAGCCTCAGGGTCGACTCGTCGACGTCGGCCCTGAAGCCGAGCCCTTCCTCGAGCGAGAGGGAGGCGCCGACGACGGTCCAGCCGTCGCTCGGCGCCACGACCTGCTCGAAGCGGGCCGCTTCCGCGACCACGAGCCGGGTGTCGAGCAGGGCGTCGGCGCCGGCCGTCGCGAGGTCGACGCCGGCGAACATCCGCACGAGCTGGCTCGAGGCGGGCTCGAGCGGCCGCGGCGGCAGGCTCGCGCCGCGCGACCAGTTGACGCCGTCGCGCCGTCGCAGCACGAGCGCGCCGTAGGCGAGCGCCTCGATCCCGAGCTCGCCGTAGTACGCAGTCCAGCGGTCGAGCGCCGCCGCGAAGTCCTCCGGTCCGTCCACCGCGTCACGCGTCCAGGCGGCGGCGTTCGAAAGCGGATCGTCGGTCGTCGTGTGCAGGATCCAGGCGTCGCAGCCGCAGCCCTCGAGCCACTCGCGCGGGCGGACGGCCGGGTCGTCGCCGGCCTGCGCCCAGCTCGCCATCAGCGTCGCGAAGCCGCTGGGCTCGAGCAGCGCAGGTAGCCCGCGCGCGAGCAGCTCACTGACCCGGTCGCCGGGCATGCCGCTGTCGCGAAACGTGAACTGCGCGTCCGGTGAGACGACGTAGGGCGGGTTGCAGGCGATGCAGCCGAAGCGCTCGCCGGCGACGGGCTCGAGCAGGCTGCCGTGCCTGAGCTCGACGTTCGTGACCCCGTTCAGCGCGAGGTTCAGGGCGGCGAACGCGAGCGCTCGCTCGTTGATGTCCGTTGCGGTCACGTGGGCGGCGTGACGGGAGAGCAGCAGCGCCTGGATGCCGTTCCCGGTGCACATATCGAGCGCGCGCTCCACGGGTTCCCTGATCGTGAGATGCGCGAGGGTCGCCGAGGGGCGGTGGACGCCTGCGACCCGGTCCGCACCCTCGGCGTCGAGGCGGTCGGATGCGATCAGCAGCTCATCGTGGGGCACGACTCGCACGAGGCCGTGGAGGAGGCCGTCGCGCACCTCCGCTAACCCGGTCTCGACCAGGAGCCCACCGAGATCGCTCGCAGGCACCGGATCGCCGAGCAGCAGGAGCGAGATGAGTGTCGCGAGGTGATCGGGAGCGGCCGCAAGCCGCCGCCGGTACACCTCGAGATCGGTGTGCGCGAAGATCGGCTCGCCGGTCGTGTGCAGGCGTCGGGCGATGCCGGGGCCGGTGAAGCCGGCGGCGGCGAGCTCCTGCCGCAGCCGCGCCGCGCTGTCCGCCTCGGGCGGGGAGGGTGGCGGCTTCAGATCTTGACGTTCTTCAACGTGTCCCAGCCGGCATGGACGGGCGCATCGAGCGAGCCGTCGGCCTTCTGGGGCGCGTAGTCGTACGAGAGCTTGACGAAGTTGAGCGAGAACACGTCCTGAGGCTCGCCCTCGGCGCCGCCCTCGCTGCCGCCGATTGCGTACGAGGAAATGAGGATGTCGTCGAGCTTGATCTTCAGATACTCCTGCTGCGACCCGCCGGCCTTGCGCACGGTCAGGGCTGCCTGCTTGATGTGCTTGCCCTGCGCGCAGTGGAGGAAGAGCTGCGGCGAGGCCCTGCTGGTCCGCGCCGTGAAGGAGAAGTCGCTCATCTGCACCTTGCCCGCGCCGCCGCCTCCGCCCGAGCCCGCGCTGCCGCTGTGCGTCTCGCCGAAGCTGAACGAGAGCACCTCGATCTCGCCCTTGTGCTTGGAATCCCGGCTTTCGCCCGAGATCCCGTCCAGCTTCAGGAAATAGTCGATCGCTGCCACGTTCCCCCCTGTCCGTGGGGACCTAAGTACGAACGCAGCCAGATGTCAAGCGACAGGCGTCGCCTGGTCGGTCTGGATCTCGGCCTGCGAGAGCGCGCGGTTGTAGACCCTGAGGTCGTCGACGAGCCCGCCGAACCACTCGCCCCAGGTGGCGTTGCCGCCGATCCTGAGGACTCCCGTCGACGCGGTCATGCTCCCGCCGACCGCGCGTGTCGCCGCGAGCCCACCGTTCACGTAGAGGCGGAGGTTGGCGCCGTCGAAGGTGGCGGCGAGGTGCGTCCAGACGTTGGCCGCGAGTTGGGCAGTTCCGCGGACGTCGAGGTCGCCGCCGACGACGACGTGCCCGCTCGGCCGGTTCGTGTCCGTGTCGCTGTAGAGCGCGTAGACCATGAACCCCGGCGACTCCTTCAGCACGACCGTCTGCCAATCGGCGCCCGCGCCGCTCGGCCGCACCCAGGCCGAGAGGGTCATCCCATTCGTCAGGTCGAGGTCGTTCGCGTCCGCGACCGTGACCCAGTCGTCGACGCCGTCGAAGGAGAGCGCGCCGCCGTTCTTTCCCGCGGCCGACCAGGCAGCGCCGGCGATCGTGCCCGTGTGGCCCTTGCCGGTCGCGTCCGCGAGCGTCGCGCCGGCGCCCGCGTTGAAGCCGTAGGCGGCGATGAGGCCGGACGGCGGCGGCGGGACGCTGTTGTCCACCGTCACCGTGACTGCGGCGGACGTGGTCTGGTTGCCGGCCGCGTCGCTCGCGACCGCGCGGAGGACGTGCTGGCCCGGCGTCGCGCTCGTCGTCGTCCAGGACGTGCTGTAGGGAGCGCTCGTGTCGACGGCTCCGAGGGCGACGCCGTCGAGCGTGAACTGGACACTCGTGACGCCAACGTTGTCGGACGCGCTCGCCGTCACCGTGACCGTGCCGGAGACGGTCGCGCCGGCGGCGGGGGCGGTGACCGCGACCGTCGGCGGGGCCGTGTCGCTCGTCACCGTCGCGACCGCCTCGTTCGAGGGGGCGCCGACGAGGCCGGCGGCGTCCTCGGCCGTGACGCGGTAGAAGTACGTGCCCGCGGCGACCGTGTCGGTGTAGGTGGTCCCCGTCGGCTGCGCGATCCGGTTCGAGACGCCCGGGACAAAGCCCGCGACGGTGGAGCGGTGGACGTTGTAGCGAACGACGCCGACGTTGTCGCTCGCCGGCCCCCAGCTGAGGCTCGCCGACCCGAGCGTGCCCGTCGCCTGCAACGTCCCGGGCGCTCCGGGCGGTGTCACGTCCCCGGTGACGACACCCGTCGCCTGGTTCGAGGCAGGCCCGACGTTGCCGGCGGCGTCCTCCGCCGTGACGCGGTAGTAGTACGTGCCCGGCGTGAGCCCGGTGTCGGTGTAGCCCGTCGCGGTGGGCTGGGCGATCCGGTTCGCCGCCGACGGGGTGAAGCCAGCGGTGGTGCTGCGATGGACGTTGTAGCGGGTGACCCCGACGTTGTCGCCCGCCGCCGTCCAGGCGAGCGCGACCGAGCTGAAGCCGCCGGTCGCCGTGAGCGATCCCGGAACTCCCGGGGGCTCGGAGTCGGTCGGTGGCGGCGGGCCGACCGGCGCGGCCATGTCGGCCTGGATCTCCGTCGCCGAAAGGGCGCGGTTGTAGAGCCGGAGATCGTCGATCAGGCCGCCGAAGAATTCGTCCCAGACGGTGTTGCCGCCGATCCGGAAGGCGCCGGTCGAGGCGGGCATCGAGCCGGTCGCCGTGGCCGAGCCCGAGAGCGCCCCGTTGACGTAGAGTCGGATGACGCCGCCGTCGTAGGTCGCGGCCAGGTGCGTCCACACATTGGTGGGCAGCGAGGCCGCGCTCCGGGCCTCGATCTCGCCGGAGCCGAGCCAGAGATTCGTGCTCGCGCGCTGGCCGCTGTTGTTCGAGTAGAGCGAGTAGACGAGCGCGCCCGACTGCTCCTTCAGGGCGACGGTGCGCCAGCGGTTGGTCGTGCTCGGGCGAACCCAGGCCTCGAGCGTCATCGCGTTCGTCAGGTCGAGCGCCGCCGTGTCGGCGACTGTGACCATGTCGTTGACACCGTCGAACGAGAGCGCGCCACCGTTGCGGCCGGCCGTCGACCAGACCGCGCCGGCGATCGTGCCGTTGTGACCGCGGCCGGAGACGTCGGCGAGTGTCGTGCCGCTGCCGGCGTCGAACGAGTATGCGGCGACCAGCGAGGAGGGCGCCGGCGCGGCCGTGAAGGTCGCCGTGTAGGTCGTCGGCGTTGCGGGCGCGACGATCGTGTGCGTCTGCGCGCCGCCGTCGGACCACGACGAGAACGAGTAACTCGTCGGCCCGACGGTCTGCGGCGAGACAGCGCTGACGGTGTTCGTCGAGCCGATGATGACGGTACGCGTCACCGGCGCGGTGGCGGCCGTGCTCCCGACGACGAGCTGCAGCCCGGCCGGGCTCGAAGCGAACGTGAGGTTCACCGTCTGCGGGTCGAGCTCGACCGATTCGACGTCCGTGAGCCCGCCGCCGTCGGTGGCGGTCAGGCGCAGCTCCAGGTGAGACGGGTACTCGTGGTCCGGCGCCGTGAACGAGCCGGCCGCGACCCCCGAGAACGACTGGATCGTGTGCTGATGGCAGTTCGAGGGGCAGTGGTGCATGACGAGCTCCCAGCTGAACGAGCTCGCGGGCAGTGCCCCCTGCTCGGGGTCGGTTGCGGAGCCCGAGAACGAGATGACGTCGCCGACGCGCCAGGTTGTGGCCGCCGTCGGCGCGACGATCGTGGCCGACGGAGCCGTGTTCCCGACCGTGATCGTCAGCGGCGCGCTCACGGCCGACGCCCCGGCTGCGTCCGTCACCCGCAGCCGCGCGACGTAGCTGCCGGCGGCCGTGTAGGTCCGCGTCGGCTGCGCCACCGTCGCGTCGTCGAAGAGGCCGTCTTCGTCGAGATCCCAGGCGTAGGAGATCGTGTCGCCGGCGTCGGGGTCGCTCGAGCCGCTCCCGTTGAACGTGACAACGAGCGGTGCCGCACCCGCAGTCGGGTTCGCGGTGGCGACTGCAACGGGCGGCCTGTTCGCGCTGAAGTAGCGGATCCGCCGCACCGTGCCGCCGTCGAAGTCGGCGTAGAAGAGGTCGCCTTCCGGCCCGATCTGCAGGTCGACCGGATTCGCCGCGCCCGCCGCGAAGGTGACCCGGACAGCGGGGTCGGGAAGCCCGTTCGCGCCCGCCCGCATCGCCCAGATGCAGTCGCGGGAGTAGTCGGCGAAGAAGAGCGCGCCGGCGTAGCCGGGGTAGTTGCCGCCGTCGTAGAATGCCGTGCCCGCCGCGGAGGAACCCCCCGTCGGGCAGGTCTCGCCGGGCACGACCAGGGCCGAGTGGTTCCAGGCGTAGTACGGCGCCGTCACCGCGCCTGTGCCCGCCGCGTACAGGTTCTCGCAGATGTTCAGGTTGGCGCCGTCGTAGCCAGACTGGCGGCCGCTGCCCTCGTAGCACGGCCAGCCGAAGTTCAAGACCTCGCTTCCTCGCTCGATCCGGTCGACCTCCTCCCAGGTGTTCCAGCCGACATCGCCGGCCCAGACCTCGCTCGTGCGCGGACGGACCCCGATCCGGAACGGGTTCCGGAAGCCGTACGCGACGATCCGGCGCGCGTTCGGGTCGGAGCTGAACGCGAGCGGATTGTCGGGCAGGCCCTGGCCGGTTGCGGGGTCGACGCGCAGGAGGGCGCCGTCGAGCGACGTCGGGTCGCCAGACGTTCGGAGGTCCTGGCTGCGCAGCGCTCCGCCCTCCGCGGTCGGCGGCGTCAGGACCGAGCCGGGACCGCCGGGTGGATCGCCGCACGGGTTGAGCGGGCTCCCGTCCTGGCCCCAGTCGGCGAAGTTGAAGCTGGCGCCGTCGCCGCCGCTGACGTACAGCGCGCCGTCGGCGCCGAACGCGAGGCTGCCGACCGAGTGGCTCGGATACTGCTGGCACCAGTCCTCGATCAGCACCTGCTCGGTGCCGGTCATCGTGTTGCCCGCGGCCTGCAGCCGCGAGAGCCGACCCGAGACCACGCAGCCATCGGCCGTGGCGCCGGGCGGTGTCGGGCAGGGGTCCGAGAGGACGCCCGGCGTCCCCCAGCGCGGCGCCACCCCGCCGATCGCCGCGTCGTGTGCGTAGAGGACGTAGACGTACGGCGTCGCCGGGAAGCCCGGATCGAGTGCGAACCCGAGCAGCCCACGGTCCCAGAAGTTGTGCACGTTCGTGCTCAGGTCGGCGAAGAGGGTGGGGGTGGAATCGGTGAGGTTGTCGAAGACCTTGATCAGGCCGCTCTTCTCGGCGACGAAGACGCGCCCGTCGGGCGAGAAGCGCACGACCGTCGGGTTCGTCAGCCCCGAGAAGACCGTCGACTCCTGGAAGCCGGGCGGCAGAGTCGCCGCCTCCGAGCTCGCCGCACCCCACAGCGCGAGCACGGCCAGAACCGGGACCAGCGCCAGTCGGCTTCGCACAACGGTGACGTGCCGCACTCTCACCTCTGAAGGTCTACGCCCCCTGCTCCGCGGCCACAACTAGCCGGAAGATCAGAAATGGCACTTGCGACTAGGATCGGTCGATGCAGCCGTACGACCTCTCGACGCTCCCGACCGGCGAGCGGGTGATCACCGAGCACGTTCCGAACGTCCGCTCGGTCTCGTTCGGCTTCTGGATCGGCACCGGCTCGCGCGACGAGACCGACGCGCGGGCGGGGGTCTCGCACTTCATCGAGCACCTGCTCTTCAAGGGCACCAGCACCCACTCCGCACAGGAGATCGCGGAGATCTTCGACGGCCTCGGCGGCGAGCTGAACGCGGCCACATCGCGCGAGACGACGCTCGTCTATGCCCGGGTGCCGGACGATCGGCTCGAGCCGGCGCTCGACGTGATGGCGGGGATGGTCTACGACCCCGCCTTCGTCGAGATCGACTCCGAGCGGGAGGTCGTGCTCGAGGAGATCGCGATGGTCGACGACAACCCGCAGGACCTCGTCCACGACGTCGTCGCGGAGGCGGTTTTCGGCGGCCATTCGATCGGGCGGCCCGTGATCGGCCGGGCCGAGGTGATCTCGAGCGTCAGCAGGCGGGCCTTGATCGCGTACCACCGGGCGGCATACGCGGCCGACAACATCGTCGTCGCAGCTGCCGGCAACGTCACGCACGACCGCGTCGTCCGGCTGCTCAGCGCGAGGCTGCCCGCGACCGCGACGAACGGACGCCGCGCCCGAAAGCCGTTCGGACGCGTACCGCCGCCGGGCTACCGCTTCCAGCGGAAGGCGACCGAGCAGTACCACGTCTGTCTCGGCGCGCCCGGGATCTCGCGCCGCGACGAGCGCCGCTTCGCCGCCTCGCTGCTCGACTCGATTCTCGGGGGCTCCGCGTCGTCCCGGCTCTTCCAGGAGATCCGCGAGAAGCGCGGCATGGCCTACTCGGTCTACAGCTTCGCCTCCCAGTACTCGGATTCGGGCCAGATCGGCCTCTACGTGGGCACGCGCGAGGAGAACCTGGTCGACTGCTTCGAGATCGTCGCCCGCGAGCTCGCGGACGTCGCGGCGGGCAACGTCCGGCCGGGGGAGCTGGAGCGCGCCCAGGAGAACCTGAAGGGCCGGATGCTGCTCTCGCTCGAGTCGACGTCGAACCGGATGAGTCGGCTCGGTAAGTCGCTGATCAGCGACACCGAGCTGCTGACGCTCGACGAGCTCGTCGCCCGGGTCGAGGCGGTCACCGCCGACGAGGTCGCGGAGCTCGCCGCCGACCTGCTCCGGCTCGACCGGCTCTCCGCCGCTGGCATCGGCCCTTCGGAGTCGCGCTTCCGCGCCGCGATCGAGCGGGTCAACCCGGCGCTCGTGGAGCGCGCGGCGGCGTGAAAGTCATCCTCTTCGGGCGCGGGGGCAAGGTCGGCTCGGTGCTGGCGCCGGCGCTCGAAGCGGCAGGCCACGAGCTCGTCGAGTCGACCCACGACGCCGATGCCGCCGTCGACTTCACCCGGCCGGAGGCGGTCGAGGAGAACGTCCGGGCCGCGCTCGAGGATCGCGTTCCGGTGGTGATCGGGACGACCGGCTTCGATCAGGAGCGTGTGGCCGCGCTCGCCCGTGCCCACAACCTGCCGGTCCTCTACGCGCCCAACTTCGCGCTCGGGGCGGTCCTGATGATGCGCTTCGCGGCCGAGGCCGGGAAGGTGCTGCCGCACGCCGAGATCGTCGAGTTGCACCACGACCGGAAGCTCGATGCGCCCTCCGGGACGGCGAAGGCGACGGCGGCGCTGCTGCCGGCGGGAACGCCGATTCACTCCGTCCGGTTGCCGGGGCTCGTCGCCCACCAGGAGGTGATCTTCGGCGGGCCTGGACAGACGCTGACGATCCGGCACGACACGACGTCGCGCGAGGCGTTCGTACCGGGCGTTCTCCTCGCGCTGGAGGAGGTGCGCCAACTCCCCGCGGGGCTCACGGTCGGGCTCGACGCGCTGCTGTAGGCGGCCCACGCCGGCCTGCTCGAACGGGCCTGCCGCCGCCGCAGTGGCGGCTGACCCCGGACTGCCGACCGGACGTGGACCGCAGGAGGACTGTTCCGCTCCGGCCCTCGCCTGTCAAGCCTCCGGCCGCGGCTGTAGGATCGGGACGTGCTCGGCGAGGTCCTGACAGCGATCGTGACGCCGTTCAAGCGCGACGGCTCGGTCGATCTCGACAGCTTCCGCGCGCTCGCGCGCCACCTCGTCGACAACGGCTCCGACGGCCTCGTCGTCACCGGCACGACCGGCGAGAGCCCGACCCTCTCCGACGAGGAGCGCTTCGAGCTCTATGCGGCCGCGCTCGAGGAGGTTGGCGACCGGGCCACCGTCGTCGCCGGCACCGGCACCTACGACACGCGCCACTCGATCCACCTGACCGAGCGGGCGCACGAGCTCGGTGTCGACGCCGTGCTGATCGTGACGCCGTACTACAACAAGCCGCCGCAGCGCGGGATCGTCGCGCACTTCGAGGCCGTTGCGGCGGCGACCGACAAGCCCGTCGTCGTCTACAACATCCCCGGCCGGGTCGCGATCAACATCGAGCCGGAGACGATGACGCGTCTCGCCGAGATCGAGAACGTGCGCGCGGTGAAGCAGGCGTACGACGACCTGGCGCAGGCGCGGCACATCGTCGAGACGGGGCTCGATCTCTACGCGGGCGACGACGACCTGATCCTGCCGTTCCTCGAGCTCGGCGGTCTTGGCGGGGTCTGCGTCCACACGCACGTCGTCGGCCCGCAGGTGAAGGAGCTGATCCGGCTCTGGAACGCGGGCGAGCACGACGCAGCGCGGGCGCTCGACCGCGAGCTCGTCCCGTCGATCGAGATCCTGCGCGCCGCCCCGAACCCGATTGCGATCAAGGCGGCGCTGAACCTGCTCGGCCACGAGGTAGGCGGCCACCGGCTGCCGCTCGTCGAGGCGACCGAGGAGGAGCGCGAGCAGGTGCGCGACTGTCTTGCGAGGCTCGGCCTGCTCGCCGCCGCCGTCGTCTAGCCGCCCGGCCGTTCCGACGCGCATACACTCACGCGCGTGAGCCTGAGGATCATCCCACTCGGCGGCCTCGGCGAGGTCGGCAAGAACATGACCGTCTACGAGCACGGCGGCGAGATCGTGGTCGTCGACGCCGGGCTCGCGTTCCCGCGTGACGAGCACCTCGGCGTCGACCTCGTCCTGCCCGACATCAGCTATCTCGAGGGCAAGCGAGTCAACGCGGTCGTGCTCACGCACGGACACGAGGATCACGTCGGTGGGCTGCCGTATCTCCTGCGCCAGGTCGACTGTGACAAGGTGATCGCGACGAAGCTGACGCTCGGCCTGATCAAGTCGAAGCTGGACGAGCACGGCCTCGCGGCGTCGACCGAGCTGCAGGAGGCGATGCCGAACGAGGAGATCCGGGTCGGCTCGTTCACGCTCGACTTCGTGCGCATGGCGCACTCGATCCCGGACTGCGTCGCGGTCGTGCTCGACACAGCGGCGGGCCGGGTCCTCCATACCGGCGACTGGAAGCTCGACCACACGCCGGTGGACGGGCTCAAGACGGACGTGGGGCGGCTCGCCGACCTCGGCAATCAGGGGATCGACCTGCTCCTCGGCGACTCGACCAACGCCGAGCGGCCCGGGATGACCGGCTCGGAGCGGCTCGTCGGCGAGGCGTTCAGGACGCTGATCCCGTTGCGACGCGGCCGGATCCTCGTCGTCTCGTTCGCCTCGAACGTGCACCGGATGCAGCAGGCGATCGACGTCGCCGTGCAGGTCGGCCGCAAGGTGGCGATCGTCGGCCGCTCGATGCGCAAGAACCTCAACATCGCGCGCGGCCTCGGCTACCTGGACGTGCCCGAGCACATGCTGGTCAAGCCGCAGGAGGCGATGGAGCTCCCGCCCGGCCAGGTGATGATCCTCTGCACCGGCAGCCAGGGCGAGCCGATGTCGGCGCTGACCCGGATCGCCTACAACGACCATCCGTCGGTGTCGATAGAGCGCGGCGACACGGTCATCCTCTCGGCCAAGCCGGTGCCGGGGAACGAGCTGCGCGTCCACGACTCGATCAACCGCCTCGCGCAGATGGGCGCCGAGGTGCTGCACCAGGAGATCGCGCCGGTGCACGTCTCCGGCCACGCCTGCTCGGAGGAGATGCGGACGCTCCTCTCGCTCGTGCGGCCGCGCGCGGTCATGCCCGTTCACGGCGAGTACCGGATGCTCGCGGCGCACGGTCAGCTCGCGCGCGAGGCCGGCGTCCCGGCGGAGGCGATCCTGATCGGGGAGAACGGCACCGTCGTCGAGCTCGAGCAGGGGCGGACGCCGCGGATCGTCGACCGGATCGAGGCGGGTGTCACCTTCGTCGACGGCCTCGGCGTCGGCGACGTGCAGGACGTCGCGCTCCGCGACCGCCGCCGGCTCTCCGAGGACGGCGTCCTGATCATCGTCACGACGCTGACGAGCTCGAACGGTGGCTCGACCGCGCCGCCGGAACTGATCGCGCGCGGGATGGGCGACTCGGACGAACTCGTCGACGAGCTCCGCTCGGAGGCGCTCAACGTGCTGCAGGAGCTCTCGTCGGACGGGATCACTGAGATCAAGCTGATCCAGGAGCATCTGCACGACGCGGTCGGCCAATTGGTCTATGACAGAACCCGTCGGCGGCCGATGATTCTTCCTGTGGTGATCGAAGTCTGATGGCGGCGTAGGCTTGACGGAGCTGCCCAGGAGCGGAGGTGCCGGCTTTGCCGGCGCCGGAGCGGGAACAGGCTGGCCGGACATCCTCGTCGGTCACGCGACCAGCGAGCTGACCGCGCGGCGGCTGATCGTGCAGCTGCGTGCCTGCGAGGCGGCCGCACTCGCCTTCTGCCGGCTGCTCGAGCGCTGGCGGCGGGGCGAGGCGCTTCCTGCGACGGCCGGCGGCCGCGAGGCGGCACTCCGCCACGCCGCCGACCGGGTCGAGACCGCGCTCGCGGGGCTGGAGCTGCCGCTCGGTCGCTACTTGGTCGAGCTCGAGGCCGACCAGGCCGAGGGCCGATCCTGGTACGCGGGGCCGGGCGCGGGCGAGCTGGTCGAGTGGCAGCCGGTGCTCACGCGCGCCGGTGTGCACGCCTCGCCGGACCGCGTCACGGCGGTCTACCTCGAGCTGGCCGTGCTCGTCCGGGCGCTCCAGGGCCTCTCCGACTCCGCCCGCCTCGACGCCCCGCCCGACGCCTCCTCGCTCTGGGCAGGACTGTTCGACCTGCGTGACACGCTGCTGGGCTCGACCGTGGACGACCTGCGAGCGCTTGCCGCCTAGCATCACCGTCGTCGGCAGCGTCAACCTCGACCTCGTCGCCCGCGTCGAGCGGCTGCCGCGGGCGGGGGAGACCGTCACGGACGCGACGTTCGCGCGCGTCAAGGGCGGCAAGGGCGCCAACCAGGCCGTCGCCTGCGCCCGGCTCGGCGCGGACGTCGCCCTCGTCTGCTCGGTCGGGACGGACGTCTTCGCCGACGAGGCGCTGCCGCAGGAGGAGCGGCTGACACTGTCAGCGGGCCGCGTCGAGGCGCCGACGGGGGTCGCGCTGATCCTGGTCGACGCAAGCGGGGAGAACCAGATCGCGGTCGCCCCCGGCGCGAACGCTGAGCTGAAGGAGTTCGAGCTGCCCCAGAGCGACGCCGTTCTCGCGCAGCTCGAGATCCCGGACGAGGCCGTCCGCCGCGCCTGGGAGCAGTCGACCGGCCTCTTCTGCCTCAATGCCGCCCCCGCGCGCCCGATCGACGTCGACGCGGACCTCACCGTGGTCAACCGTTACGAGCTCGAGGTGCTGCGACGACGGGACGGCATCGTCGCGGTCACGCTCGGCTCCGAGGGCGCAATCCTGCTCGAGGACGGGGAGGAGATCGCGCGCGCCGAGCCCCCGCCGGTGGAGGCGGTCGACGGCACCGCCGCCGGGGACGCATTCACGGCCTGCCTGCTCGTCTCCTGGCTCGAAGGACTGGAGCCGGAGGCGGCGCTGCGCCGGTCGTGCGCCGCGGGTGCGCTCGCCGCGTCCCGCTTCGGCGCGCAGCCTTCCCTGCCGACCGCAGACGAGATCGACGCCATACTCCGGCAGTGACGACGCCGGTCATCCTCGACTGCGACCCGGGGCACGACGACGCGATTGCGCTTCTGCTGGCGCTCGCGAGCCCGGAGATCGAGCTCGTCGGGGTCACGACGACCCACGGCAACCAGACCCTCGAGAAGACGACGGACAACGCGCTGCGGGTGCTCGCGCTCGTCGGCCGGACCGACGTGCCGGTCGCGGTCGGCGCCGACCGGCCGCTCGTCCGCGAGCTCCACGTCGCCGCCCATGTGCACGGCGACAGCGGCCTCGACGGCCCCGAACTGCCGGCACGGGCATCGGAGCCGATCGAAGCGAGCGCCGTCGACTTCCTGGTCGAGCACGTCACTCCGGAAACCGTCCTCGTGCCGGTCGGGCCGCTGACCAATATCGCGCGCGCGCTCGACCGCGGAATCGCACCGGCGCGGATTGTCCTGATGGGCGGCGCGATCGCCGAGGGCAACATGACCCCCGCCGCCGAGTTCAACATCTGGGCCGATCCGGAGGCGGCGCAGCGCGTCTTCCACTCCGGCCTCGACGTGACGATGATCGGGCTCGACGTCACGCACGGCGCGCTCCTGACGCCGGCGTGGGCCGAGCGCTTCCGCGAGGTCGGCCGCATCGGCACGTTCGTCGCCGAGCTGGTCGAGTTCTTCAAGCGCTACCACGCGCGCACCTACGGCTGGGACGGGGCTCCGATCCACGACGCCGTCGCGCTCGCACACGCCTTCCGGCCCGAGCTCGTCACCACCGAGCGAATGAACGTCGAGGTCGAGCTCGAGTCGGAGCTGACGCGCGGCCGCACGGTCGCCGACCGCTGGCACCGCACCGAGCGCGAGCCGAACGCCGACGTCGGCGTCGGCATCGACGCGGAGGCGTTCCTCGGCTTCCTGCTCGAGCGGATCGCGACGCTCGGGTGAGCCGCCTCCCGCCCGGCACGCAGTACGTGGTGGTGGCCGCGATCGGCGCGCTCGCTCTGGGCGTCGGCGCGGTCGCCGCGATCGACGGCAACCTGTGGGGGATCCCGCTCGCCCTCGGCGGCGCCGTCCTCCTCTACTGGTCGGTGCGGGTGACGAGGAAGGGCTGAGTCGGGCCGCGTCGAACGCGCCTCCATGGCAGCCAGGAAGAAGAAGAAGCGGCCGCTGCGGCCGCGCACGCCCTCGCGCGTCAAGAAGCGGACGACCAAGAAGAAGTCGCGGGCCCGTGCCGCTCACGAGCATCCGGAGCTGATCGGGCTCGCGCTCGTCGCGGTCGGACTCTTCCTCGCGTCGCTGCTCTACCTGGGCTGGGAGGGAGGCGTCGCCGGCGAGAAGATCGAGTCGGGCCTCCGCGGCGTGATCGGGTCGGCCGCCTATGCGGCGCCGCTCGCGCTCGTCGTCGTCGGCGGCCTGATGCTCTTCCGCAGCGCCCTCCTCGACGTGAAGCCGTTCCGCACCGGCCTCGTGGTCGCGACGCTCGGGCTGATGATCACGCTCGGCGGCGAGCACGGTGGAGCTGTCGGGAGCGCCCTTGGCGGCGGGATCGCGAAGCTGCTCGGCGGGACCGGCTCCGTCCTCCTCGGCCTCACCGCGCTGCTCGCAGGCGGGCTCTTGCTCTCCGGCGCCTCCTACGGCGCCGTGCTCCGCCGCTCGCACTACGCGGTCCGCCGCGCCGGGGCGGCCGCACGCACCCGTCGCCGTGACACTTCCGTGATGGGGACTGTCCCCGGGTCTGTCCCCACTGTCGTGCACGAGCCGCCGATCGACGTCGTCCACGACTACCCGGACGTCGTCTCCGAGGGGCTGTCCGAGCCCTCGCCGCTCCTCGTCCAGCCCGACGAGACGGAGGAGCAGAATGCGCTCTTCGACGTCCCCCGCGCGGAGGGGGAGTACGTGCTGCCCGATCGCGCCGTTCTCAAGGTCTCGCCGCCGGCAGCGGCCGGCGCGAAGGGCGCCGACCAGCGCACCGCCGACACGCTCGTGACCGCGCTCGCGCACTTCGGCGTCGAGGCGACGATCGTCGGCCAGATCGCAGGCCCGCGCGTCACCCGCTACGAGCTGCAGCTGGCGCCCGGCACCAAGGTCTCGAAGGTGGCGGCGCTGAAGGACGACCTCTCCTACGCGCTCGCGACGACGGAGATCCGGATCCTGGCTCCGATCCCGGGCAAGCAGGCCGTCGGCGTCGAGGTCCCGAACCTGGCGCCGAAGATCGTCACCCTCGGTGACATCTACGACGACCTGCCCTCGAGCGCAAGCCCGCTCGCGGTCTGGCTCGGCAAGGACATCTCCGGCAACGCCGTCTGGGCCGACCTGGCTCGGATGCCGCACATCCTGATCGCGGGCACGACCGGCTCCGGCAAGTCGGGCTGCATCAACACGCTCCTGACCTCGATCCTGCTCCGCTCGACCCCGGACGACGTGCGGATGATCCTGATCGACCCCAAGCGGATCGAGCTCAACTACTACGAGTCGATCCCGCACCTGCTGACGCCGGTCGTCTCGAGCCCGAAGGAGGCGAGCGCCGTGCTCACGAACGTCGTCGCCGAGATGGAGCGCCGCTACGAGCGCCTCTCGGTCGTGCGTGCGCGCAACCTGCCCGAGGCGAACCGTGCTTTCAGGGCGCGCGGGGAGGATACGCTCCCGTACCTGCTCGTCGTGATCGACGAGCTCGCCGACCTGATGATGATCAGCCCGCAGGCGGTCGAGGACGCGATCATCCGGCTGGCACAGAAGTCGCGCGCCGTCGGCATCCACCTCGTCCTCGCGACGCAGCGCCCGTCGGTGGACGTGATCACCGGCATGATCAAGGCGAATGTGCCGAGCCGGATCGCCTTTGCGGTCTCGAGCCAGACCGACTCGCGCGTGATCCTCGACGGCTCCGGCGCCGAGAGCCTGCTCGGCCAGGGCGACATGCTCTTCAAGCCGCTCGGGACAAGCCGTCTGCAGCGCGTCCAGGGCGCGTACGTCTCCGAGGAGGAGGTGTCGCTCGTCGTCGAGCAGTGCCGCCACCAGCGCGAGCAGGAGCTGGACGAGACGCTGCTCGAGCTGCCCGAGGGCGCCATCGACGACGAGCACGACGGCGAGTTCGACCCGGACGAGGATCCACTGCTCGACAAGGCGATCGAGATCGTCGTCCAGACCCAGACCGCGTC
>DASQKK010000041.1:0-5019 GCA_035630545.1 Gaiellaceae bacterium | reverse complement strand
GCCTCGACCCGCTGCTCGCGATCGCGGACTGATGTCGTCCGGTCCGGCGCTTACCGTGCGGGCAATGCAACGGCTCCGAACCTTGAGCGAGGCCGAGTGCTATGCCCGGTGCTACGGGTGGCGGAGCGAGGACGGCGTCAGGGTGATCAGCGCCGAGCCTCGCCGCCCACGCCACGAGACGCCCGTGTCCGGCGAGCTGCTCCGCGCCCTGTTCGAAGACAAGCTCGACGCCAGAGAACCTGAAGCCGCCTAGCTCGGACGTCCCCGACGTCCTGGCGCCCGGCCTGACGGCGATCTTCTGCGGGATCAACCCGGGTCGTGTCTCCGCCGCCGCGAACGCGCACTTCGCGAACCCGCGCAACGACTTCTGGCGGCTGCTGCACGCGGCGGGGTTCACGCTTCGCCTCTACGAGCCGAGCGAGCAGTTCGAGCTGCTCCGGCTCGGGATCGGCATCACGAACGCCGCGTACCGCACGACGCCGGGCTCCGGCGACCTGCGCAAGGCCGACTTCGCCGGCTCGGCGGAACGTCTAGAGGGGATCGCCCTCGAGTTCGCGCCTCGCGCGATCGGCTTCGTCGGCAAGGAGGCCTACCGCGGCGCCTTCGGCGAGCGGCCCGAGCTCGGGTTGCAGGAGCGCCGCCTCGGCAAGACGGCGCTCTTCGTGCTTCCCTCGACCTCCCCGGCCAACGCGGCCGTGCCCTGGGCCGAGCGCCTGCGCTGGTTTCAGGCCTTCTTCGACGCGGTCTCGACGTAGGGCGCCAGCACGGCGTCCCAGCCGGTCCTGTAGCCCTCGAACTCGGGCGTCGCGTCGGGGACGCGCTCCCACCCGCGATGCTCGAGCTCCACCCGCGATCCCGGCCCCTCCGGGGAGAAGCGCACTTCCACCTCGGTGCCGGAGACCTTGCCGATGAGCCACTCCATCGCGAGACGATGTGGCGGCTCCCAGGCCGTGATCCTGGCCCACTCGGCTTTCCCTTCGTCCGTCACCTCGTAGAGCAGCCCGCCGACCTGGGGGTCGAAGACGACGTCGGTGACCCTGTCATGCGCGTACGAGTGAGTCTCGGTCGGCCACCACGACGAGACGCGCGTCGTGAAGAGCTCGAACGCCTCCGCGGGCGGGAAGTCCACGAGCACGGTCTTGCGGATTGCCTCCGTTGTCACGGTGTTACTCATCCTGTCTCCTTTCGCGCCGCCGCGGCGAAGCGCTCGAGCGCGTCGTCCCAGAAGCTGTCGAAGTACGCGCGGATCCCGGCCAGTCCGTCGGGATCGACGCTGTAGATGCGCCGCGTGCCCTGCTTGCGGTCGATCACGAGCCCTGCCTCCTTGAGCACGCGTAGGTGCTGCGAGACGGCGGGCCGGCTCACCGGCATGCGTGCCGCCAGCTCCCCGACGGACTGGGGGCCGTTCTTGAGCGCGTCGAAGATCTGGCGACGTGTCCAGTCACCGAGCGCATCGAGGACTACTCCGTTCGTACTCACTTACCGTAAGTATTGACTTACGGAAGGCGTTTGTCAACCGCGCCAGCGATTCGTGATCGGCGTCCGGCGATCGCGGCCGAAGGCTTTCGGCCGCAGCTTCACGCCCGGCGGTGCCTGGCGCCGCTTGTACTCGGCGCGGTCGATCAGGGCGAGCGCACGTTCGACGGTCTCCGGGTCGTGCCCTTCGGCGAGCAACTCCTCGCGCGAGCGGTCGAGCTCGACGTAGGCCTCGAGCACGCGGTCGAGCTCGGCGTAGGGCGGCAGCGAGTCCTGGTCACGCTGGTCGGGGCGCAGCTCCGCCGACGGCGGCCGCTCGATGATCGAGACCGGGATCAGCTCGCGGCCGCCATGCTCGTTCAGATATCGCGCCAGCCGGAAGACGTCGGTCTTGTACACATCCTTGATCAGCGCGAAGCCGCCGGCGAGGTCGCCGTAGAGCGTCGAGTAGCCGACCGAGAGCTCCGACTTGTTCCCGGTCGCGAGCACGAGCCAGCCGTGCTCGTTCGAGAGCGACATCAGCGTCATCCCGCGAACGCGTGCCTGCAGGTTCTCCGCCGCCAGTCCCGTCGTCCCGATGCCGGCGTCGTGGAAGGCGCCGACCATCTGCTCGATCGGCAGCTCGCGGAAGTCGCAGCCCAGGTTCTCGGCCAGACGCTGCGCGTCCGTCTGCGTGCCCGCCGAGGAGTAGCGGGAGGGCATCGAGACGCAGTGCACCCGCTCCGGTCCGAGCGCGTCGACGGCGAGCGTCGCCACGAGCGCCGAGTCGATCCCGCCCGAAAGGCCGAGGACGACGTCGCCGAAGCCGTTCTTGCCGACGTAGTCGCGCAGCGCGAGCACGAGGGCGCGCCGCATCTGCTCGAGCTCCGGCTCGAACGGGACGATCTCGCCGCCGAGCGGGCTGCTGCTCGAATCGCCGCCGCCGACGAGCTCGACGACGAGCGGCTCGAGCTCGTCCTCGCGCTCTCGTGCGAGCGCGCGCCGGCGCACGTCGCGCAGACGCCGGCCGATCGCCTCGCTCGGGTCGAGGTCGACGACGAGCAGCGCCTCCTCGAAGCCCGGCGCCCGGGCTAGCACCTCCCCTTCGTCGTCGAGCACGACCGAGTGCCCGTCGAAGAGGAGCTCGTCCTGCCCGCCGACGAGGTTGCAGAAGGCGAGGTAGGCCGAGTTGTCGCGCGCGCGTGTGATCAGCATCTCCTCGCGGTCCTCGGCCTTGCCGACGAAGTACGGCGAGGCCGAGAGGTTGACGAGCAGCTCCGCGCCCGCGAGCGCGAGATCCGTGGCCGGCGGACCCGGCTGCCAGACGTCCTCGCAGATCGTCGGCCCGATGAGGACCTCGCCGTGCCTGAGCAGGACCAGCTCGCGCCCGGAGGCGAAGTAGCGCTCCTCGTCGAAGACGCCGTAGTTGGGCAGGAAGCGCTTGCGGTAGAGCGTCTTCAGCTCGCCGTCCGAGCAGACGGCGCACGCGTTGAAGAGGTCGCGATCGAACCAGGGCGTTCCGACGAGCGCCGTCAGCCCCTTCGTCTCCGCCGCGATCGCCCGTAGCGATTCCTCCGCTGCGCGGACGAACGCGGGCCGCAGGAGCAGATCCTCCGGCGGATAGCCGGTGACCGCGAGCTCGGGGAAGAGCACGACGTCGGCGCTCTCGGCGCGCGCGTCGGCAAGAGAGGAGAGAATGCGGTCGCGGTTGCCGTCCAGGTCGCCGACGACCGCGTTGATCTGGGCGAGAGCGAGCCGCATCGAGGCGATCCTACCGGTTTGCGACTCTCAGGCGAAAACACGATCACGATCGACCGCCGCTACCGCGGCCCGCTCCACTCGGCCAACGGGGGCTATACCGCCGGGCGCCTCGCCGCGTTCGTCGACGGCCCGGCGGAGGTGACGCTGCGGCTGCCGCCGCCACTCGACCGGCCGCTGACGGTGGCCGAGGAGGACGGCCGCGTCCTCCTGCTCGACGGGGAGGCGCTTGTCGCCGAGGCACGTCCCGGCGAACCCGGGATCGACCCGCCCATGGTCACGAGGGACGAGGCCGAGCAGGCTGCATCGCGTCACGTCCGCTTCGCCGGAGAGCTCTTCTCCGAATGCTTCTCGTGCGGCACCCGGCTCGACGACGGACTCTGCATCCACGTCGGCCCGGTCGACGGCGGCGACGTGCACGCGGCACCGTGGCGGGCGCAGGACGTCTCAGCGGAGGTGATCTGGGCCGCGATCGACTGCGCCGGCGCCTACGCCGTCGGTGGACCGGGCCGCGGCGAGGTCGTGCTCGGCCGGATGACCGCCGAGATCCGCCGGCTCCCCGAGGAGGGCGAGCAGTGCATCGTCGTTGCCTGGCCGCTCGGCGAGGACGGCCGCAAGCTCCACGCCGGCACCGCGCTCCTGACCGCGGACGGCGAGCCGCTGGCGGTCGCGCGCCAGATCTGGATCCAGCCCCGAGATCCGTAGCCGCCGGAAAGATCTGCGGCTTTCTCCCGATCCCGCTGGCGGCGGCAGAGGGGAGGTCTTGGTGATCTCTAGTCTCGGAAAGGAGACGCCATGGCAACCATCGAGAAGGGGGCAGTCTACGAGGCGCCCGGCCGTGAGGGGAGCGTGGTCGAGCTCAAGGCTCGCTACGAGAACTTCATCGGCGGCCACTGGGTCGCCCCGACGGCCGGCGAGTACTCGACGAACGTCACCCCGGCGACGGGCGAGCCCTTCACTGAGGTGCCGCGCTCGACCGCGGAGGACATCGAGCTCGCGCTCGATGCCGCGCACGCCGCGAAGGAGGCATGGGGCGATAGGTCGACGACGGAGCGCTCCAGGATCCTGAACACAGTCGCGGACGTGATCGAGGAGAACCTCGAGCCGCTCGCGATCGCGGAGAGCTGGGAGAACGGCAAGCCGGTGCGCGAGACGCTCGCGGCCGACATCCCGCTCGCAGCGGACCACTTCCGCTACTTCGCCTCGGTGATCCGCGGCGAGGAGGGCGGGATCTCCGAGATCGACAAGAACACCGTCGCCTACCACTTCAGGGAGCCGCTCGGTGTGGTCGGTCAGATCATCCCGTTCAACTTCCCGCTGCTGATGGCGGCGTGGAAGCTGGCCCCGGCGCTCGCAGCCGGCAACGCGGTCGTGTTGAAGCCGGCGAGCCCGACGCCGTGGTCGATCCTCAAGCTGATGGAGCTGATCGAGGGGATCGTCCCCGCCGGCGTGATCAACGTCGTCAACGGCCCGGGGGCCGAGATCGGCAAGGCGCTGGCAACGAACAAGCGGATCGCGAAGATCGCCTTCACGGGCGAGACCGTGACCGGGCGGCTGATCATGCAGTACGCCGCCCAGAACATCATTCCGTCGACGACCGAGCTGGGCGGCAAGTCGCCCAACATCTTCTTCGCCGACGTGATGGCCGCGGACGACTCGTTCCTCGACAAGGCTGTCGAGGGGCTCGTGCTCTACGCCTTCAACAAGGGCGAGGTCTGCACGGCGCCCTCGCGGGCTCTGATCGAGGAGTCGATCTACGACGAGTTCATGGGACGCGCTCTCGAGCGGATCGCAGCGATCCGCCAG
>DASQKK010000040.1:0-11356 GCA_035630545.1 Gaiellaceae bacterium | reverse complement strand
GTCCGAGCATTAGACTCGTGTTCCGGGGGCATGACTCCCCGACCGCATGAGCGTCCTCCGGAGCATCGAGCAGAAGATCGAAGGCCTCTTCGAGGGGATGTTCGGCCGCGCCTTCCGCACGCACGTGCAGCCGGTCGAGCTCGCGCGCAAGCTCGCGAAGGAGATGGACGAGCACCGGACGATCTCCGTCTCGCGCGTCTACGTCCCGAACGAGTACTCCGTCTACCTCTCCGAGACCGATCGCGAGCAGTTCACCGGCTACGAGGGCTCACTGATCGGCGAGCTCCAGGACCACCTGATCGAGCACGCGCGGCGGGAGAGCTACGCGATGCTGACGCCGCCCAAGGTGCTGATGCTGACCGACGCCGATCTCTCGATCGGCGAGTTCGGGATCGCGACGCGGATGGTGCAACCGGAGAGCAGGCGGGGGCCGCAGCTGGACGAGCCCGACGTCCAGGTCGAGCCGGGCGCGACGATGATCTACAAGGCGAAGCCGCCGCAGCCCACCGAGGCGGTGTCGGCGGCCGAGCTGGGCGTCGAGGACGAGGTCTTCTCGCTGACGATGAACGGGCGCACGCACGCGCTCGAGGGTGCCAAGGTCGTGCTCGGCCGCTCGAAGGACAGCGACATCCAGGTCGAGGACGCGAACGTCTCGCGCCGGCACGCCGAGCTGCGGCGTGAGGGCGGCAGCTGGTGGCTCGTCGACCTCGGCTCCACGAACGGGACCGAGCTGAACGGGAAGCGCGTGCAGCGCTCGAAGCTCGACGACGGCGACACGATCACCCTCGGCGCGACCAAGCTCGTCTTCGGCAAGCGGACGGTCAAGGCTTGAACGTCGACGTCGACGAGGCGCTGCTCGTCCTCAAGATCGGCTTCATCGTCCTGCTCTACCTCTTCATCTGGCGGATCGTGCGCAGTGCGAGCCGGGACTTCCGCGCCGGGCCGGCGCAGGAGAGCGTGATCATCAGCCCCGGCGAGGCCGCGAGCCTCGGGCTGACGCCTGCGAAGCGGGCGAAGCTGGTCGTGCTCAAGAGCCCGGCGCTCGACGCCGGCGAAGAGGTGCCCGTCGAAGCGATGCCGGTGGCGGTCGGCCGCGGCGGCCAGAACGAGGTCCCGCTCGAGGGCGACGAGTTCGCGTCAGCGCAGCACGCGCGCTTCGAGTCGAAGCGCGACGGGCTCTGGGTGGAGGACATCGGCTCGACGAACGGCACCTTCGTCAACGGCGCCCGCGTGACGACGCCGAGGCGGCTCGCCAAGGGCGACATCGTCCGCGTCGGCCAGACCGACTTCAGAGTGGAGGTCTGATGCTGGCCGCGTTCGCCGGCGTCACCGATCCCGGCCGCAGACGGCGCCGGAACGAGGACGCCTACGTCTGCGAGCCGCCGCTCTTCGCGATCGCGGACGGGATGGGCGGCGCCCAGGCCGGCGAGGTCGCGTCCGGCCTCGCGGCGGCGGTGCTCGCGGAGGCGACCGGCGACGAACGCGGCGAGGAGCGTGTCGCGTCGCTGATCCAGGAGGCGAACCGGCGCGTCTTCCAGCGCTCGAACGAGGATGCGGCCACGTCCGGGATGGGGACGACGATGACGGTCGCGCTCCTGGACAACGGCGGCGGCACGATCGCCTTCGGCCACGTCGGCGATTCGCGTGCGTACCGTGTCCGCGGCGGCGAGCTGGAGCAGCTGACCGACGACCACTCGCTCGTCGGCGAGCTCGTTCGCAGCGGCCGGCTCTCGCCGGAGGAGGCCGAGTCACACCCGCAGCGCTCCGTGATCACGCGGGCGCTCGGGACCGAGCCTGACGTCGACGTCGATACGTTCACGGTCGAGGCGGAGCACGGCGACATCTATCTCCTCTGCTCCGACGGGCTCACCGACATGACCTCGACGCGCGACATCCTCGCCGCCGTCGAGGAGAGCCGCGACCTCGACGACGCCGCCCACGCACTCGTGAGCGCGGCCAACGCGGGCGGCGGCGAGGACAACATCACCGTCGTCCTCTTCCAGATCGCCGGCGGAAACGACGCCCCAGACCTGGGCGACGCGCAGCCGCAGGCCGCGGTCCCGGACGACGACGAAGACACGCTCTCGCCGCTCGACGCCGTGCCCGCGGTCGACACGGCGGTGATCCCCGCCGCGGTCGTCGAGGAGCACTTCGAGCGGGTCGAGGCGGACGCGCGAGGCCGGGCCGAGCCGCGCCGCCGGATCCTCCCGCTCGTGCTCCTGATCATCCTGCTGGTGGCGTTGATCGCGCTGGCAATCTGGGGATTGACCCGCTGATCGCCCGCAGACCATGTCGCTGAGAAACCGCGAGCTGCTGAACCTGATCGCCGTTGGCCTGCTGACGGCAATCGGCTTTGCCAGCGTTTACATCGCGGGGTCCGAGCCGTCCGAGCTCGACGCGACCTCACTCACGTACGCGGGCATCTTCATGGCCCTCTACCTCGCCGCGCACTTCGTCGTCCGCTACGCGGCGCCCTATGCCGATCCGGTGCTGCTGCCGCTGGCGGCGCTGCTCTCCGCGATTGGCGTGACGCTGATCTACCGGCTCGAGCCCGACGACGCCTTCCGCCAGAGCCTCTGGATCGTGATCGGCGTCGTCCTCTTCTCGCTGACGCTCCTCGCGCTCCGGCGCGACTACCGGATCCTCGAGCAGTACAAGTACCTGTTCGGGATCACGGCGATCCTGCTGATGGTGCTGCCGGCGCTGCCGGGGATCGGCCAGACGATCAACGGCGCCCGGCTCTGGGTGAAGGTGGGCTCGTTCCAGTTCCAGCCCGGCGAGCTGGCGAAGATCTTCCTGATCATCTTCCTCGCCGGCTACCTGCGCGACAAGCGGGAGGTGCTCGCGCAGGGACGGCTCAAGGACTTCGGGCCGCTGTTCCTGATCTGGGGCGCGGCGATGCTCGTGCTCGTCCAGACGAACGATCTCGGCAGCGCGCTGCTCCAGTTCGGGATCTTCCTCGCGATGCTCTACGTCGCCACCGGACGCGCCGCGTACGCGCTCGCCGGGCTGGCGCTCTTCGTCGGTGGCGCAGCGTTCGTCTACCGCTACGTCCCGCACGTGCAGGAGCGGGTGACGATCTGGCTCAACCCGTGGACCGACGACCCCGTCTTCTGCGCGCAGACCGGCGAGTTCGCGCTCCGCCAGGACTGCGGCTCCTTCCAGCTCGTGAAGAGCCTCTACTCGATCGGCAACGGCGGCTTCGCGGGCACCGGCCTCGGCAAGGGCACCTTCACGACGACCGGCGGCGACCCGATCATCCCCTACCTCAACACCGACTTCATCTACTCGGCGATCGCCCAGGAGCTCGGGCTCGTCGGCGCCGCCGGCCTCCTGCTCGTCTTCATGCTCTTCGTCGCGCGCGGCTTCCGGGTGGCGCTGCTCGCCGACGACGGCTTCTCGAAGCTGCTCGCGGCCGGGCTCACCTTCGGCCTCGCGCTGCAGACCTTCATCATCGTCGGCGGCGTCCTGCGCGTGATCCCGCTGACGGGGATCACGCTGCCGTTCGTCTCCTACGGCGGTTCCAGCGTCGTCGCCAACTTCATCCTGCTCGCGCTGCTGCTGCTCGTCTCCAACCGCGCGAACATGCAGGCCGCACGGGGTCGGACATGACGGGCCGCACGTGAACAAGCAGATCACGCGGCTCGCGCTCACCGGCGTCGGCATGATCGTCGCGCTCGTCGTCGCGACGACGTACTGGCAGGCCTGGGCGGCCGGTGACCTCGCCGACCGTCAGGACAACCAGATCGAGCGGGTCGCGCAGTTCACGATCGACCGCGGCGAGATCCGCGGCAACGGGGTCGTCTGGGCGAGGAACCGGGCCGAGAAGAAGGGCGGGCGCACGTTCTACTTCCGCGTGTACCCGCAGCGCGGGCTCGCCGCCCACGTCGTGGGCTATTCGACCCAGGAGCGTTTCCGCACGGGCCTCGAGCGCTCGATGAACGACTACCTGACGGGCCAGAACGCGAACCTCTCGACCGTGCTGGAGACATTCGTCGACAAGGCGAAGGGCGCCACGATCAAGGGCAACGCGCTCCGCCTGACGCTCGTCCCGCGTGCGCAGCGCGCCGCCCAGAACGCGCTCGGCCGCCGCTGCGGCGCGGTCGTCGCGCTCGAGCCGGACACCGGCAAGGTGCTCGCGATGTACTCCTCGCCCACCTACAACCCGAACCTCGTCGAGGAGAACTTCGATCAGGTCACGAGCGTCACAGCCGAGTGCCGTCGGCCCGATGCGCTCCTGAACCGCGCCACCGCCGGTCTCTACGCCCCGGGCTCGATCTTCAAGGTCGTGACCGCGTCGGCGGCGATCGACGCGGGCCGCTTCCAGCCCGACTCCGAGTTCGTCGACCCCGGCTACTGCGAGGTCTACGGGAAGCGGGTGAACAACTACGACACCACGCGGCCGTTCGGCCGGCTCGACCTGCACACGGCTCTCGTCAACTCCGTCAACTCCGTCTTCTGCAACATCGGCAAGGAGCTGGGCGCGAGGTTCCTCGTCGAGTACATGAAGCGGTTCGGCTTCTACGCGCTGCCGCCGCTGGAAACGCCGGCGGACGAGCGGGCGCCGAGCGGCATCTACAAGGGCACGAAGCTCTTCGACCCGGCCGCGGACACCGACGTCGATCCCGGCCGCCTCGCCTTCGGGCAGGAGCGTCTGCTCGTGACGCCGCTGCAGATGGCGATGGTCGCGGCCACGATCGCGAACGACGGCGTCGTGATGAAGCCGCAGGTGATCGACCGGATCGTCGCGCCCGACGGAAAGGTGCTCGTCCGCTCGAAGCCGGAGGTGCTCGACCGAGCGATCAAGCCCGCGACCGCGCGGGCGGTCGGGGCGATGATGAAGGACGCGGTCGCGGAGGGCACCGGCACGGCGGCCCAGATCTCCGGCTTCACGGTCGCCGGCAAGACCGGCACCGCCGAGACCGGGATCGCCGGACTGAACACGACCTGGTTCATCGCCTACGCGGGCAAGAACCGCCCGCAGGTCGCGATCGCAGCCGTGGTCGAGCAGCAGAACTCGACCGGCGGCCAGACCGCTGCGCCCGTCGCCCGGGACGTCTTGCAGGCGATTCTCGGGTCCACGGCGAACTCCTAACCTGTCCTTTTATGGCCTCCGGCGACCACCTCATCGACAGCCTCTTCGACGGGCGCTACCTGATCATCAGGAAGCTCGGCTCGGGCGGGATGGCGAACGTCTACCTCGCTTCCGACCAGGAGCTCGGCCGCCGCGTCGCGATCAAGATCCTCGATGACCGGCATGCGCGCGACGAGCAGTTCGTCGAGCGCTTCCGCCGCGAGGCACAGAACGCCGCCGGGCTCTCGCATCCGAGCATCGTCTCCATCTACGACCGCGGCGAGGCCGAGGGGACGTACTACATCGCGATGGAGTACGTCGAGGGACGGACGCTGAAGGAGCTGCTCGTCGCGCGTGGGCCGTCGCCGCTCGGGATCGCGATCGACTACACGCGCCAGATCCTCTCGGCGCTGCGCTTCGCGCACCGGAACGGGATCGTTCACCGCGACATCAAGCCCCACAACGTGATCGTCGACGGCGAGGGCCGCGTCAAGGTGATGGACTTCGGGATCGCGCGCGCCGGCGCGGCCAGCCAGATGACCGAGGCCGGCTCGATCATCGGCACGGCCCAGTACCTCTCGCCCGAGCAGGCGCGCGGCGCCCCGGTCGACCAGACCTCCGACCTCTACTCGACCGGGATCGTCCTCTACGAGCTGCTCACGGGCGGCGTCCCGTTCAACGGCGAGACGCCGGTCGAGATCGCCATGAAGCACCTCTCGCAGGTGCCGGCGCCGCCCTCCTCGAACCGTTCCGAGATCCCGCGCGACCTCGACTACGTCGCGCTGCGCGCGCTCGCGAAGGACCCGGCCGACCGCTACCACTCGGCCGAGGAGATGGACTCCGACCTCGAGCGGATCGCGCGCGGGATCGGCGTCTCCGCCGAGACGGCCGAGGCGGCGACGACGGTGCTCTCACGCACCGACGAGGCGGCCACGACGATCCGCCCGGCCGCGGCAGCGACGACGTACACGCCCGGCCGCTACTACGAGTACGACGAGCCGCCGCGGCGCCGTGCGATCTGGCCGTGGCTCCTCGGCGTGGTCGTCGTCGCGCTCGCACTCGTCGGCGGCTGGTTCGCCTGGCAGGAGGTGCAGTCGCAGCTGAGCGCCGCCAAGCCCGTCGCCGTGCCGGACGTCGTCGGCAGCGTCGAGCGGCTCGCCGTCCAGCAGATCCAGGAGGCCGGCCTGAAGGAGCTCGTCGAGCGGACCGACAACGCCGACGTCCCCGTCGGAGAGGTCTTCGCACAGGACCCGCAGCCCGGCGACCGGACCGAGCGCGGCAACTTCGTCACGATCACGGTCTCGACGGGCCCGAAGAAGGTGGTCGTGCCCAACGTCGTCGGCCGCGACCGCGACGACGCGGTCTCGGAGCTGACCGCAGCGGGCCTGAAACCGAACTCGGTCGGCGTCAACTCGCTCGAGCCCGTCGACACCGTGCTCGCGACCGGCCCGAAGGCGGGGACCGAGGTGCTGGAGGGTACGGCCGTGCGCGTCAACTACTCGCTGGGCCCGAAGCCGATCTCGGTCCCGAACGTGATCGGGATGCCGTTCGAGAGCGCCGAGTCGACGCTCCAGGGCGCCGGCTTCGCCGTCTCGCGGACGGACGTCGACGACGCCGAGCAGCCGGAGGGGGTCGTGGTCGGGCAGAACCCCGCCGCCGGCACGCAGCAGCCCAAGGGCTCGGCGATCACGCTCCAGGTCTCGAAGGGACCGCAAACCTCTCAGGTCCCGGATGTGACGAGCCTGAGCGAGGAGGACGCAACGGCCCAGCTCACGCAGTCGGGCTTCGAGGTGCAGGTGGTCGAGGAGATCGTCCAATCACAGGACCTCGACGGCCGCGTGCTCTCGCAGGACCCGGAGGGCGGCACGAGCGCCGAGCAGGGCACCACGGTCGTGATCGTGGTCGGCCGCTTCGAGCAGCAGACCGAGACGACGACACCGCCGTGACCCGTCGGATCCGCGTCGCCGTCGTCGCCGGCGGCCGCTCCAGCGAGCACGAGATCTCGCTCGCATCCGCCCGCTCCGTGCTCGACGCGCTCGACCCGCAGCGGTACGAGACGACGACGATCGCGATCGACCGCGAAGGCCGCTGGGCCCTCGAAAGCCCAAGTAACACTTTGTTGCAAAGTCACGTGGCCGAGACGCTGCCCGTGCTCGCCGACTCGAAGCCGGCCGCGGCGCTCGGCGCCGTCGACGTCGTCTTGCCCGTCCTGCACGGCCCCTTCGGAGAGGACGGCACCGTCCAGGGCCTGCTCGAGCTCGCAGGCGTCCCCTACGTCGGCGCGGGCGTCGCGGCCTCGGCTCTCTGCATGGACAAGGACCTGTTCAAGGCGGTGCTGCGCGACCGCGGCATCCCCGTCGCCCGCAACGAGACGCTGCGGCTCGGGGACGAGATCCGGAACCCGTTCGGCTACCCCGTCTTCGTCAAGCCGGCGCGGCTCGGCTCCTCGGTCGGGATCTCGAAGGCGCACGACGAGGCCGAGCTCGACGCCGCCGTCGCGCTCGCGCGCCGCCACGACGAGAAGGTGCTGGTGGAGGAGTTCGTCGCCGGCACCGAGGTCGAGTGCGGCGTCCTCGGCAACGTCCGTCCGGCGCCGCTCGCCTCGGTTGTCGGTGAGATCGTCCCCCACGCCGAGTGGTACGACTACGCGGCCAAGTACGACGCGGGCGGCTCGGACATCATCGTCCCGGCCCGGATCCCGGAGGAGACGGCGGCCCGCGTCCAGGCGCTCGCGGTCGACTCGTTCATCGCGACGGAGTGCGAGGGGATGGCCAGGGTCGACTTCTTCGTGCGCGCGGACGGCGAGGTCGTCGTCAACGAGATCAACACGATTCCGGGCTTCACCTCGACGAGCGTCTACGCCCGGCTGTTCGAGGCGTCGGGCATCCCGTACGGCGAGCTGCTCGACCGCCTGATCGAGCTCGCGCTCGAACGCCACGAGCGGCGCTCGAGCCTCGAGTACTAGGGCTAGGACGAGGCCGTGACCTCGTTCACGTGCGCGACGCCGTCGAGCGCCGTGATCCAGACGACGAGGTAGGGCGCGTCCGTGTCGCCGAGCTCCCACGTCGTCGTCGCGGCGGTCCTCGCGTCGCCGGCGACGACCGTGTCGAACGGGCCGTCGGGCGAGCTCCCCGCGCGGATCTCCGCGTTGAAGCCGGGTGTGTCGGTCGTCAGCGTCAGCCTCTGCGGGCCACCCGCGACCTTCAGGACGAGGCCGACGCCGGGCTTCGAGAACGCCCGGTAGCTCTCGGTCGTCCAGTACGTCGCCGGGTCGTTGTCGGTCGCGTCGGCGACGCGCTCGCTGTGCTCCTCGTTGTCACCGGGAGGAGGGTCGTAGGAGCCGACGCCCTGCAGCGTGACCGGCGCTCCGTCCGCAGCACCATCGGGCGAGTCGTCGTCGAGGGTCGCGAGCAGGATTCCCCCGACCGCAGCCGCGAGCAGGAGTAGTCCGAGGAGGAGCAGCCAGAGCGGCGTGCGGCGGCCGCGAGGCGCGTGCCGCTTCTGCCTGGGCGGTCGGGCCGGGACCACCGGCGGCTTGCGCATGATCATCGTCCCCTCGCCGTCCTCCCTCGCGTCGAGGTCGGCCTGCACGGCTTCGAGCTCGGCGACGACCTCGTCCATCGAGGCCGGGCGGTCGGCGGGCTGCTTCGCCAGACAGCGCTCGATCAGCGTCGCGAGCCGGAGCGGCGCGTCGGGGCGGGCGTCGAGGACGCTCGGCACCGGGTCGTTGACGTGCTTCATCGCGACCGACAGGAAGTTGTCGCCGGGATACGGCACCGTGCCGGTGAGCAGCTCGTGTAGGACGACGCCGAACGAGTACACGTCGGTCTGGGCGTCCACGCGCTCGCCGCGCGCCTGCTCCGGGGCGATGTAGTGGCTCGTCCCCAGCACCGTCCCCGTCTCGGTCTGGCCGACCGCGTCGATCGAGCGGACGATCCCGAAGTCAGTCACCTTCGCAAGGCCGTCGCCGTTCAGGAGCACGTTCTGAGGCTTCACGTCGCGATGGATCAACCCCTGCGCGTGCGCGAACGCGAGCGCACGCCCGACCTCGAGGCCGAGCTCGAGCACCCGCCGCACGGGCAGCGGCCCACCACGCGCGACGAGCTCCTTCAGGTTCTCGCCGTCGACGAGCTCGAAGACGATGAACTGCTTGCCGTCCTCCTCGCCGCGGTCGATCACGGTGACGATGTTCGGATGCGAGAGCTGTGCGACCGCGCGCGCCTCACGGCGGAAGCGCTCGACGTACTCCTCGTCGCCGCCGTACTGGTCGTGCAGCACCTTGAGCGCGACGTTCCGCTCGAGCAGCGTGTCGAAGGCGCAGTAGACGGTCGACATGCCGCCGGCCCCGACCGTCTCCTTCAGCTCGTATCGGCCCGCAATCACCTGGCTCACAGCCACCAACCCAGCCTTCCCGCTGCCCGGAAACCTACGCCAGCACGTCTGCGAGCGCGTCTTCCCAGACGCCGAGAGCCTCGTCCAGCTCGGCGTCCGTGAGCACGAGCGGGCACAGCACCCGGATCGCGTTCCCGTGCACGCCGGCCTTGAGCAGGAGGAGCCCGCGCTGCATCGACGCCTCGATCACGGCCTGTGCCAGCTGCGGCGCGGGCTGTTTCGTCGCCCGGTCCTCGACGAGCTCGAGCGCGAGCATCGCACCGACCCCGCGGACGTCGCCGATCGCGGCGAAGCGCTCCTGCCAGGCCAGCATCCTTGCCCGCATCGTCTCGCCGATCTGGACGGCACGCTCGATCAGGTTCTCGTCCTCGATCACGTCGAGGACGGCGAGCGCGGCGGCCTGCGCGACTGGGTTGCCGACGTAGGTGCCGCCGACGGCGCCGTCGTGGGCGGCGTCCATGATCTCCGCCTTCCCGAGCACTCCGGAGAGCGGCAGGCCGGCGGCGATCGACTTCGCGAGTGTGATCAGGTCGGGTTCGACGCCGGAGTGCTCGATCGCGAAGAGCTTTCCGGTGCGGGCGAAGCCGGTCTGCACCTCGTCCGCGATCAGACAGATGCCGTGCTCGTCGCAGATCGCTCGGAGGCCCTCGAGGAACGCCTGCGGCGCGGGCAGGAAGCCGCCCTCCCCCTGGACGGGCTCGACGATGATCGCCGCGACCTGCTCGGCGGCGACCTGGGTCAGGAACATCTGGCGGAGGTCGGCCAGTGCAGTCTCGGTGTCGGGGCCGCGGTAGTCGGACGGGAACGGCGCGCGGTAGACCTCCGGCGCCAGCGGGCCCATCCCCGCCTTGTAGGGATGCGGCCGCGACGTCAACGTCATCGAGAGCAACGTGCGGCCGTGGAACGCGCCCTCGAAGGCGATCACGGCGGGACGCTTCGTGTACAGCCGCGCGAACTTGACGGCGTTCTCGACGGCCTCGGTGCCGGCGTTGAAGAACGCGGCCTTCCCCGGGGCGCCCAGGGGGGCGCTCGCGAGCAGGCGCTCGGCGAGCTCGACGTAGGGCTCGTACGGGACGACTGTGAAATCGGTGTGCGCGAACCGCGTCAGCTGCTCGGTGGCGGCCTCGACGACGCGCGGGTGCGAGTGGCCGGTGTTGAGGCAGCCGACGCCGCCCGTGAAGTCGATGAACGTGTTGCCGTCGACGTCGGTCAGCGTGGCGCCGCGGCCCTCGTGCGCGACGATCGGGAGCACGATCGACTTCGCGTTCGCGATCACGCGCTGCTTCCGGTCCAGAATCGCCCGCGAGCGCGGGCCGGGAACGGCCGTGCGGATCTCGATCGTCTTCGTCGCCGCCATCGGTTGAGCAGCGTAGCTCAGCGGCGAATACTCTCGGAGCGATGGAGGAGCGCGACCTCGATCCCGACCCGCTGCGGCAGTTCGAGCGCTGGTTCGAGGACGCACACGGCGGCGGCGTCGCCGTCCCCGAGGCAATGGCCCTCGCGACCGCGACACCCGAGGGCAGGCCGTCGGTGCGGATGGTGCTGCTGAAGGACGCCGACGAGCGGGGCTTCGCCTTCCACACGAACTACGAGAGCCGGAAGGGTGGCGAGCTCGCGGCGAATCCGGTCGCGGCGCTCCTCTTCCACTGGCAGCCGCTCGGGCGTCAGGTGCGGATCGAGGGCAGCGTCGAACGGGTCACGACCGAGGAGTCGGAGGCGTACTTCCGCACCCGGCCGCTGGGGAGCCGCCTGGCGGCGTGGGCCTCGCCGCAGAGCCGGCCGCTCGCCGACCGGGCGGAGCTGGAGCGGCTCTACGCCGAGGCGCAGGCGCGGTTCGGCGAGGACGTGCCGCTGCCGCAGGCATGGGGTGGACTCCGACTCGTCGCCGAC
>DASQKK010000039.1:0-8562 GCA_035630545.1 Gaiellaceae bacterium | reverse complement strand
GCGACGATTTCGTCGTACGTGAGAAAGCCCTTTTCCTGACCGTGCTGGACGAGCTTCTGAAGCTCCTCGACCTCTGGCAGGGCGATATCGACGGTGAGCATGGACCTCGCTTTCCTCGCGGCTGACGGGAACACGGACCTGCCGGACAAACAAAAGAGCCGGATCGGGGGAGCCGGCTCTGACCATCGAGGGCTGGATCCTACAACGGATCGCCGCCTCCGTGGTAGCCAAATTTGGGCAAATCGCTCACCGCTCGGCGACCACCTCGCCGACGACCTCGCCGCGCGAGTTCTCGAGCGGCTCGACGCCCAGCTCCCCCGTCTCGAACCCGAGCCGGCGCAGGAACTCGGCCAGCGCGGGCCGCATCGCGCGCATGCTCCCGTCCTCGACCTTGAGCGCGATCCCGAGTCCGTCCCGCCCGACGGCGCAGAGAAGGCCCTCCGCCCCACCCTTCGCGGTCCAGCCCTCGAGCTCACGCATCAGCAGCGAGTCGGCGGCCATCGGGCCGCGGATCAGATCCGGGTGCGCGCGCATCGCCGCCGCGACGCGGGCACCGCCCTCGACCTGCTCGAGCCGCGAGAAGAGCAGCGCGATCCGTTCGAGCGGGAGCGCGAAGGTGACGACGCCGCAGCCGTCGACGGCGGTCGGGATCTCGTCGGCGGCCACGTCCGAGGCGGACGAGACTTCGGCGAGGCAGGCGTGCTGGACCGGGTGCGTCGCCAGCCGGTAGCCGCCGCTGGCCCAGCCGTGCGCCCGGCAGAGGGCGAGCATCCCGGCGTGCTTGCCCGAGCAGTTGTGCTGCAGCGGCGTCGGGTCGGCGCCACACTCGAGCTCGTCCTCGCCCGCCGGCGCCTTCGCGAGCAGGCTGCGCACGGCCGCGAGCTGCTCGGGGGAGGCGAGATGGGAGGCGGACGCGATCGCGATCTCCTCCGTCGTCAGGTCGTCGCGCACCCGGACGAGCGGCAGCGCCTGGAACGGCTTCGCCGAGGAACGCAGATAGGCGACCCGAGCGGCGTCGCCGGCCTGCTCGACCACGGCGCCGTCGAGGACCGCGACGGCGTGGACGAGATGCGTGGCCTCGTCGACCTCCCCGCGCCGCGCGATCACCCGGATCCCGTCCACGCGCAGCAGCGTATGCGACGACAGGGTTGCAAACGTCTTCTGCATGGGTAGGCCCTGAGGATCGACACCTCCGCGGCCTCACAGGCCGCGATGGGGGAAGGAGTCCACGTGAACGAACACTCGACAGGAGTGCGCCGCCGCTCGGCGCATGTCCTCCTCGCAGCAGTCGCCGGCGTGCTCGGCGCTCTGCTCCTGGCCGCACCCGGCGTCGCCGGAGCACCGGCGGCGGGTTGCGAGAACCGGACGAACAACACGTACGACAAGCTGCTGGGATGCGTGACGCTCGAGGGCGTCCGCGACCACCAGGCCGCGTTGCAGGCAATCGCGGACGCGAACGGCGGCACGCGCGCCGCCGGCACGTCGGGGTACGACGCGAGCGTCGACTACGTGGTCGACACGCTCGAGGCGGCCGGCTGGAGCGTGGAGATCCACCTGTTCGACTTCACGGTCGCGCAGCCGATCCGCCAGCTCACGCCGGCTCCACCCGTCACGCACGCGGCCGGCGGCGTGAACGGCAGCGCCCTGGGGACGGTCACCAACCAGGTCGTCCCCGTCGACATCAACCTGGTTCTCCCGCGCGCGAACACGAGCGGGTGCGACGGTGCGTTCACGGAGGCCGCGGTCGGGGCGCCGCTCACGGCCGATCCGACGGGCCCGAACGACTTCGCGGGCTTTCCGGCCGGCGCCATCGCACTGGTTCAGCGGGGCGGCTGCAGCTTCGCGCTAAAGGTCGCGAATGCCCAGACCGCCGGTGCGGCCGCAGTGATCCTCTTCAACCAGGGCGACACGCCCGCACGGAGCGTCACCCTCGCCAACATCACGGCAGTGCCGCCGGCCGGCTCGGCCTTCACGACGATCACCGTCCCGGTGGTGGGCACGAGCTTCGCCGCCGGCGAGTTGCTCGCCCGGCCCGGTTCGACCGCGACGGTCGCGGTGGTGAACGATCCGCAGGCCAACGTGATCGCCGAGCTCGAAGGAAGGAACGACGACAACGTCGTCATGGCCGGAGGTCACCTCGACTCCGTCCCGGCAGGCCCGGGCATCAACGACAACGGGAGCGGTTCGGCGGCTCTCCTCGAGCTCGCCCAGCAGATCGCGAAGCTGAAGCCGGAGAACACGCTGCGCTTGGCGTGGTGGGGCGGCGAGGAGTCGGGCCTGGTCGGGTCGACGGCATACGTCGAAGACCTGAGCGAGGCCGAACGCGACCAGATCGCGCTGTACATGAACTACGACATGATCGGCTCACCGAACTACATCTTCATGGTGTACGACGCCGACCAGTCGTCGTTCCCGCCGCCCGCAGGGGTCCCGATTCCCGCCGGGTCGACGGCGATCGAGGATCTGTACGAGTCGTACTACACGATGGTCGGAGAGCCGTACGACGACACGCAGTTCTCCGGTCGCAGCGACTACCAGGCGTTCATCGAGGCCGGGATTCCCTCGGGCGGCCTCTTCACCGGCGCCGAGGTCGTGAAGACGGCGGAGCAGCAGGCGATCTGGGGCGGAACCACGGGCGCGCAGTTCGACCCGTGCTACCACCTCGCCTGTGACACGTTCGCGAACAACTCGAACCACGCGCTCGGGGTGAACAGCGACCTTGTCGCGTTCGCGATGCTGACGTTCGCCTACTCGACGGAGTCGGTGAACGGCGTCGCCGGGCGGAATATCCCCGGTGATCTCGCCCTGCCGGCCCCCGCCGGACCTGAAGGGACCTTCGTCCCGTAGGGCTTGCGAACGGTCGATGGCTGTCGTATGTTCCGGCAGCCATCGACCGTTTAAATCTCCCACACCCGGACTACGACGCCGACGACATCCTCGTCGTCACCGAGACCGAGCAGCTGCGCGCGCTCGCCGACGACGTGCGGCTCGAGATCGTCGCGCTCCTGCGCGAGCGCGCGGCGACGACGACGGAGCTCGCCGGGGAGATCGGGCTCGCGAAGGGCACGATCGCGCACCACCTGAAGGTGCTCGAGGCGGCCCGCCTCGTGAAGGTCGTCCGCACTCGCCGCGTGCGCGCCCTGACGGAGAGCTTCTACGGACGCGTCGCGCGGCTGTACGTGATCAAGAGCACCGACGACAAGCCTGGGGCGCGCGTGCGGTTGTCGCCGGCGGACGCGGAGTCGTTCCAGCGCCGCGTCGACCGGCTCCTGCGCGACTTCCGCGGCTCGGCGTCGGCAAAGGGCGAGGAGTACGAGCTGGTCGCAACCATCTACCGCAGCGGAGATTTCGCGTGAGACCGAGACGACCCGGTGGGCTCTGGCTCCACCGCGACTTCCGCAACCTGTGGGCTGCCGAGACGGTCAGCGTCTTCGGCACGCAGATCTCGCAGCTGGCGTTGCCGCTGGTGGCCGTCATCACGCTGGAGGCGAGCGCCTTCGAGGTCGCCCTGCTCGGCGTCGTCGAGTTCGCGCCCTTCATCCTGATCAGCCTTCCCGCCGGCGTCTGGGTCGACCGGATGCGGCGCAAGCCGATCCTCGTCACCGCCGACGTCGGCCGCGCGCTCATGCTGGCATCGATCCCGGCTGCGTACTGGCTGGACGTCCTGACGATCTGGCAGCTCTACGCCGTCGGCTTCGTGGTCGGCGTCCTGACCGTCTTCTTCGACGTCTCCTACCAGTCCTACCTGCCGTCGCTCGTCGCGCGTGAGCAGCTCGTCGAGGGCAACTCGAAGCTCGAGATCAGCCGCTCGGCGGCCCAGCTCGCGGGACCGGGTATCGCCGGCCTCCTCGTCGAAGCCGTCAAGGCACCGGGCGCGGTGCTGATCGACGCGATCAGCTTCGCCTGCTCCGCGTTCTACCTCTTCCGGATCAAGGCCGAGGAGCGGGCGCCGACACGAGCCGAGCGGCAGGCCGGCCCCGGAATGAAGCAGGAGGTCAAGGAGGGTCTGCGCTGGGTGTTCGGAAACCGCTACCTGCGCTGGATCGCCGCCAGCACGGCGACGTTCAACTTCTTCGGGAACATCGTCTTCGCCGTCTACCTCGTCTACGTCGTCCGGGTGCTGGGGATCCGGCCGGGCGTGATCGGGCTCGTCTTCGCGGTCTCGAGCGTCGGCTATCTCGTCGGTGCACTGTTCGCGAACCGCCTCTCGCGCCGCTTCGGGGTCGGCCCGACGATCATCCTCGGCGCAGCCGGGTCGGTCTCGCTGCTCCTACTCGCGGCCGCGCCGACCTCGAACCCGATCCCATTCCTGATCGCCGCCCAGGCAATCTCGAGCATGGGCATCCCGATCTACAACATCACCCAGGTCAGCTTCCGGCAGGCGATCACGCCCGAGCGGCTGCAGGGCCGGATGAACTCGGTGATGCGCTTCATCGTCTGGGGCGTGATGCCGCTCGGAGCGCTGATCGGCGGTGCGCTCGGCACGTGGTTCGGCCTTCGCACGGCGATCTGGGTCGGCGCGATCGGGATGTCGCTCGCGGTGCTGCCGGTGCTCCTCTCACCTGTGCGGACGCTCCGCGAGATGCCGGAGCCGGTCGAGGAGCCGCTGCCGTCCGAGGCGGATGCGGCCGGGGGCCTCGTTCCGGCGGCCGCCGGGACGGTGCCGGCGGCGCCACCCGACTAGACGCCCCGGCGCTGTACCGTTGGACGCATGCCCGAGCTACCCGAGGTGGAGGCGTGGGTGCGCGAACTCGACCCGCTCGTGTCGGCCTCGCCGGTGCTGCAGGCGGGGCCGGCGCACATCGCAACGCTGAAGACGTTCGACCCGCCGCTGCGCGAACTCGAGGGCCGGCGCTTCTCGGGCGCGGGCCGGCGTGGCAAGTGGCTGCTCTTCCCGACCGCGGACGAGGCGTTGCAGCTGCGCATCCACCTGATGAGCGCCGGCCGGATCAGGCACCTCGCCACGGGCGCAAAGGGCCCGAAGTCGCCTGCGTTCCGGCTCCGCTTCGAGGATGGCGGCGAGGTCGTGCTGACCGAGGCCGGCCCGAAGAAACGGGCGGGCGTCTGGCTCGAGTCGCCCGAGCAGACCGAGGCGGAGCTCGCCCACCTGGGGCCGGAGGCACTCGGGCTCGGGACGGAGCAGCTGCGCGAGATCCTCGCCGGCGACAATCGCCGGCTGCACTCGCTCCTGCGTGACCAGCGGGCGCTTGCGGGTATCGGGCGGGCGCACGCCAACGAGATCCTCCATCGCGCGCAGCTCTCGCCGTTCGCGCTCTCCGGCAATCTCGACGACGCGGAGAGCGAGCGCCTCGCGACGGCGATTCAGGACGACCTCACCCGCGCACTCGAGCTGCGGCTCGCCGGCAAGGGCGACAAGGACGTCTACCTCGTCCACCGGCGTCTCGGCGAGCCCTGCCCACGGTGCGGCGATCCGCTGCGGCAGGTCGACTACGAGGAGCACACCGTCTTCTACTGCGCCCCCTGCCAGACGGGCGGCCGCGTGCTCAAGGACCGCCGGCTCTCCCGCCTGCTCCGATAGCCGCCTGTCGACTTCGGGCTCGCCCGTTCGTCCTTAGTGTGTGAACACCGACCCCAAGGAGGTACGGCATGGCCGGACAGATGGTCCATCTCGAGATCCCCGCCGGCGACACCGCGAAGGCGCGCGAGTTCTGGGGCGGGCTCTTCGGCTGGGAGTTCCAGGCCTTCGAGGGCAGCCCGACCGAGTACCACATGACACGCTTCTCGGAGACGACCGGCGGCGCGATCATGGAGCGGGACGGCTCCGTGCAGGGCCTGCGCGTCTACTTCGACGTCGACGACATCAACGCCGGCGTCTCGCGCGTGAAGGAGCTCGGCGGCGACGCGAGCGACGCGATGCCCGTCCCGGGCATGGGCTGGTTCGCGACGTGCAAGGACAGCGACGGGAACGACTTCGGCCTCTGGCAGACCGACCCGTCGGCGTCGGTGTAGGCATCGCCGCAAAGGACATGTCCTAGGGACTGTCCCTGGGACATGTCCTGAACGGCGCTCGGGCTTCGCCGGAAGGCGGTCGCGCTCAGCTGGGCAGCGTCACGACGAGGCGCTCGCCGTCGAGCGCCGCCTCGCCGCCGAGTGAGCGCACGAGCCGGACGGCAACCGCCGCGCCGAGATCCTTCGCCGTCTCGCCCAGGACGATCGGCGCCGCAGCCGCCGTCACCGGCTCGATCGTGATCCGGGCGCCGTCGACTGACGTCGCGACGTCGATCCCCCCGTGACGCGCCGCGGCGCGGACGAGCGCCGCCAGCGCCCGCTCGACCGGCTCCGGATCGACCCGCACGAGCGCGCCGGTGCCGGTGGCGCCGTCGGGGGCGAGCGCGAGCGAGTCCGCCTCGCGCACAACCGGGTCGTAGCGGCCGCCCTCGATCCGGGCGGCGAGCGAAAGCAGGTCGAGCAACTCGGCCAGCTCGGAGGCTGAGGTGTCGATCAGGCCGAGGTAGCGGACCCGCTTGTCCTCGTCGAGGTCCTCCATCCGGAGCATCGTCTTCGCGAAGCCCTGCACGGTCGCGAGCGGTGTGCGGAGGTCATGGCAGGCGAGCGAGACGAGGTGGGAGAAGTCGTCGGCCACGGCGCTGCTAGCGTAACCGCGTGACGGAGATCTCAAGCGCCACGCCCGATCTCCAGGCGTCCTCTCCCGAGGTGCGGCTGTCGCTCACGCGCGCCGGCGTCACCGGCGTCCAGAAGGCAGTCCGGGTCCGGCACGAGGGTCACGAGACGGTGATGGCGGCTCAGATCGAGTGCACCGTCGACCTCTCGCACGAGCAGAAGGGCGTCCACATGTCGCGCTTCCCGGAGCTGTTCGAGGAGGCGATCGAGGCGGTCGTCGGAACCGAGGCACTGCACGTGGAGGCGCTTGCCGAGGACATCGCGCGCCACATCGTCGGCCGCCAGAGCGCGCTGCGTGCCGAGGCGCGGATCACGGCGCAGTGGCCGGTGCGGCGGACGACGCCGGTGAGCAGGCTCTCGACACAGGAGATCGTCTCGCTCGTCGGGATCGCGGCGGCCACGGCCGACCGCGTGCGCCGGGTCGTCGGCGTCGAGGCGACCGGGATCAACGCCTGCCCGTGCGCCCAGGGACTCGTCCGCGGCCGGGCGGCCGAGCGGCTCGCCGAGGCCGGCTACGAGGACGTCGAGCGGATCCTCGACCTCGTCCCGCTCGCGACCCACAACCAGCGCGGTCGCGGCTCCCTCTACGTCGGCACCGACCGCCAGCTGGACGCGAACGACCTCGTCGCGGTCGTGCAAGCGTCGATGAGCGCGCCGATCTACGAGCTGTTGAAGCGTCCGGACGAGCTCTTCGTCGTCGAGCACGCACACCTGCAGCCGCGTTTCGTCGAGGACTCCGTCCGCCTCTCGATCAAGGGAGCGCTCGAGGCGATGCCCGACCTCGCCGACGGCGACTTCGTCTTCGCACGCCAGATCAATTTCGAGACGATCCATGCGCACGACGTCCTCGCCGAGCGCGAGGGAACCGTCGGCGAGATCCGCGCCGAGCTCGGTGGCGCGCCGGCGGCCGGCCGGCACACGAGTCTCGCCGACTGGCTCGCGGGCTAGGCGGGCTTCGGCCCGCGGCGGAAGTGGAACCGGCTCTCGGTGCCGGCTCGGAGGCGCGCGATGTTGGCCTTGTGCACAACGAGCACGGCGACGCCGGCGATCGAGGCGAAGGCGATCACCGGCCACGGCTCGCCGAGCGCGAGCGCCACGAAGGGCAGCGCCACGCCGGTTGCCATCGAGGCCAGCGAGGCGTAGCGGAAGACGAGGAAGACGACGAGCCAGATCGCGATCCCGATTAGCCCGAGCAGGGGCACGACGCCGAGAAACGTCCCGCCCCCGGTCGCGACCATCTTCCCGCCCTTCTGAAAGCGGAGGAAGAGCGGCCGCCAGTGACCGAGCATGGCCGCGCCGCCCGCGACCACGCCGACCAGCTCGCCGACGAGGATCGTCCCGACGAGCGCGGGCACGAAGCCCTTGGCCACGTCGAGCACGACGATCGGGATCCCGTAGGCCTTGCCGTACGTCCGCCAGACGTTGGTGGCGCCGATGTTGCCGCTGCCGACCGTGCGGATGTCCTCACCCCTCAGCAGGAGCACCAGCCAGTAGCCGAACGGCATCGACCCCAGCAGGTAGCCGCCGAGGACGACGAGCGCGGCGGTCATCGAGTCAGCGCAGCGGGATCTGGTACTTCGAGACCCAGTCGTTCACGACGGCCCAGTCCAGATTGCCGAAGAAGGCATCGATGTAGGCGCCGCGGTCGGTCTGGTAGTCGAGGAAGTAGGCGTGCTCGTAGACGTCGAGCGCTACGAGCGGGGTCGCGTTCCAGATCGGATAGGAGTTCTGGGCGTCGCCGATGTAGTTGAAGAGGCGCCCCTCGTCCCAGTCGTATGCCGTCCAGGCCCAGCCGCGCCCGCCCATGCCGGTCGCCTTGAGGTCGTCGCGCCACGCATTTGCCGACCCGAAGTCGCGCTTGATCAGGTCGGCGATCGCGCCCTTCGGCTCGCCGCCGCTGCCGCCGAGGTGCTCGAAGTA
>DASQKK010000038.1:0-25401 GCA_035630545.1 Gaiellaceae bacterium | reverse complement strand
GTCGAGTAGGTGCGCAGGTGCTCGAAGCGGTCGCTCCAGCTCTCGACCACCTCGGCGAAGGCGTCCTTCATCGCCGCCCGCTCCTCGAGCGGCAGCCGCCGCCACGCCGGGTCGGCCTTGAAGAAGGTGTAGGCGACGTACTGACCGCTCTGGAGGTCGCTGCTCACGGGCATATCGTACGTTCAGCGGCATCGCGGACGGGTTCGAGGCTGGACTTCGCCTTCCCGTCCGCGTAGTAGACGCCGGACTGGAATCCGGTCAGCGCCGGCTCGTCCTGGGAGTGGAACAGCAGCAGCCCGGCGACGTTCGTCTGGCAGGCGGCCAGCTCGATCGCGCGCCGGTAGAAGTCCGCCTGCGTCTCCTCGTCGACCGGCGCTCCCGGCTCCTCGCCCTCGTACGCCGACGCCTTGTCGGGCGGGATTCTCGTCTCGACCCCGAGCTCGCTGTAGAGCACGGGCAGGCCGGGGCCGAACGCCTCGTCGAGCAGCGGGCGGAGCTTCTCCTCGTAGTCCGCCAGCAGGATCGACGTCGACGCCGGGTTCGTGGGGCGGTCGGGCGGGACGCTCGAGCTGGCCGGGTAGGGATGGAACGCGAACCCGTCGAGGGGCGGCTGCGCCAGACCGCTCGCCTGGAAGGCGGCGCCGAGGTCGCGGATGAACGTGGTCGGGGAGTGCGTGTCCCGGCCCGTTCCCGGCCGGTCGATCCCGCGCGGCGCGAGCGCGCCGCCCCAGACGCTCATGTCGGGGTCGGCCCGTTTGACCGCGTCGTAGACCTCGATCAGCAGCGCCAGGTAGGCGGGCGCGGCGACGTCCTCGCCGGCCGCATCGAACTGCGGCATCCAGAAGCGGTTCAGGTTCGGCTCGTTGCCGATGATCACGTCGCGGATCTCCGGCGTGTCGCGCATGATCGCCGTCACGTAGTCCGCGAACTGCTTCCGCGCCTCCGGGGTCAGCGGGGTCGTCGCCGAGCCCGGGTGGTAGACGGCGAGGAAGATGCGGGTGTCGCCGGCGCGCTCGACGACGCTGCGAAGGGTGGCGATCTCCTCCGGCGGCGGCGCCGAGACGCCCGGCTGCCAGAAGCTCGTGATCCCGACGGCCCCGAAGCCGGCCTCCTGCAGCCGCTCGAGGGCCGGGCCGTCGTGGCGGACGGCGTCGTCTACCGCTCCAACCAGAAACGCGGGGCGATCAGAGCCGTCGCCTCCGCAGCCGGCAAGGAGCGCGGCGGCGAGGAGGAGCGCACCACGTACGGCGTGCTGACGCGGTCCACGGGCCGCCCCGGCAGCGCTCCGTCGACGAGCGAGACGGCGAGCTGGTACCAGCCGGGTGCGCTTTCCGCCGGCCCGAGCCGCACCTGCAACCGCTGTCCGGCCGCGGCCGTGCCGCTCGTCGTCGCGGCCATCGCCCGGCGCGGCAGGCGCAGGAGACGGGCCCGGTAGGTGCATGTGCGCTCGCATCGGAGCGAGATCGTACGTTGGGCCGTCGTGAACGCGGTCGACACCTTGGCGGTGACCGGGCAGAGACCGAGCGATCCCGTTCCCGCCTGCTCCATCGCCGAGCGGACCGGCTCGAGCGACGTCTTCGGCGAGCCGTCGGCGTAGACGAGCCCGGACTGCCAGCCGGGCCGACCGACCTCGTCGTGGGTGTGGAAGAGCAGCATCCCCGCCACGTTCGACTGGCAGTAGGCGAGCTGGATCGCGCGCCGGTAGGCGGCGGCCTGGGCCGTCTCGGGCACCGGACGGGTCGTCGAGGGCTCGACGCCGCCGTAGAGCTCCCGCTTCTCCTCCGGGATCGCCGACTCGATCCCGAACTCGTCGTAGAGGATCGGCAGACCCGACCCGACCTGCGCCGTCCCGTCGAAGGCCTTGCCGAGCAGCCGGACGAGGATGTCCTGGTCGATCAGGCCGAGATGGTCCGGGTCGGAGGGGAGCGCGTCGACGGCGACGCTCGAGTTGAGCGGGTAGGGATGGAACGAGAAGCCGTCCATCACCGGCAGCGTGCGGCCGCTCGCGCGGTACGCCTGCCCGAGCTCGCGGAGGAAGCGGGTGGGGGAGAGCGTGTCGCGCCCGGTATTGGGACGGTCGACGCCGCGCGGCGCGAGGGCGCCGCCCCAGATGCGGACGTCAGGCGCCGCCTCCTTGAGCGCGTCGTAGCTGGCGGCGAGGAGACGCAGGTAGGCCGGGGCGGAGGCGCCACGCCCCGTCAGGTCGAACTGCGGCAGCCAGAAGCGGTTCAGGTTCGGCTCGTTCCCGACGATCACGTCGCGGAAGGACGGGTTGTCGCGCACGATCGCGGCCGCGTAGCTCGCGAACTCCTTCCGCGCGGTCGCCGACAGCGGGGTCGTGCGCGACCCCTCGTTGTAGACCGAGACGTAGACGCGGACGCCGTGCATCGCCGCCGCGAGGCCGACATTGCCGAGCACCATCGCCTCGTGCGGGGTCGGCTCGGAGAGCCCCGGCGCCCAGAAGCTCGTCACCCGCACGGCCTTGAAGCCGGCGAGTCGCAGCAGCCCCATCTCGAGCTCGGAGTCGGCCGCCAGGGCGCTGCGGACGCGGTCTTCGGCCGCGCCGAAGACGACCGACGAGCCGCCCGCATGCGCCGTCGCCGGGAGCACGAGTGCCGCCGTAAATGCTGCCAAGACCCGCTTCACGCCGTGGCTAAGGTAGCCGAGGTGGCAGACATCGAGGAGAAGCTGAAGTCGCTTCCGGCCCGTCCGGGGGTCTATCTCTTCCGGGACGAGCACGGCGACGTGCTCTACATCGGCAAGGCCAAGTCGCTGCGGCCGCGCGTCCGCTCCTACTTCCAGGAGGGCCGCGGCGACAACCGCGCCTCGATCCCGCGGCTAGTGCCGCGGATCGCCGATCTGGAGGTGATCGTCACGGGCAGCGAGGTGGAGGCGCTCCATCTCGAGCAGAACCTCGTCAAGCGGCACCGGCCGCCGTTCAACGTGCGCCTGCGCGACGACAAGTCGTTCCCGTACATCGCCGTCACGATCGAGGACGAGTACCCGCGCGTGATGTTCACGCGCGAGCGGCACCGCCGCGGCGTCCTCTACTTCGGCCCGTACGCGAACGCGAAGAAGGTGCGCGAGACGCTCGACGTGCTCAACCGCGTCTTCCAGTTTCGCCCCTGCGAGGGCCCGAAGCCGGGCCGCCACTCCGGGATCCCGTGCCTCGACTTCCACATCGAGCGCTGTCACGCGCCGTGCGTCGGCTACATCTCGAAGGACGCCTATCGGGAAGTCGTCGAGGGCGTGATCGACTTCCTCTCCGGCGACACGAAGACGATCGTCCGCGAGCTGCAGCGGCGGATGCGGGAGGCGGCAGCCGACGAGCGCTTCGAGGACGCGGCGCGCTATCGCAACCGGCTCTTCGCGATCGAAAACCTGGCCGAGAAGCAGGGCGCCGACCGGCGCGAGACCGGCTCGATCGACGTGCTCGGCGTTGCGGCCGAGGGAGACCGGGCGGCCGTGCAGGTCTTCCCGCTCCGCGGCGGCAAGATGGTCGACCGGCACGGCTTCCACCTCGAGAACGTCGAAGGGCGGGACGTGACGACGGTGCTGGAGGCGTTCGCGCTCGAGTACTACGGCAACGCGCCCTCGATCCCGCCCCAGATCGTCGTGCCGCCGGAGGCGACCGGGCTCGAGGCGCTACAGGAGTTTCTCTCCGAGCTGCGCGGCTCGCGCGTGGACGTGCGCGTGCCGGCACGGGGCGAGAAGCGGCGGCTGGCTGAGCTCGCGAGCCAGAACGCGCGGCTCGCTCTCGACTCGGAGCAGCTCGTCTCGGAGCAGAAGCAGCTGCGCCGCGTCCACGCGCTCGAGGAGCTCCGCGAGGCGCTCAACCTGGAGAGCCTGCCGCTGCGGATCGAGTGCTTCGACATCTCGAACATCCAGGGCCAGGAGATCGTCGGCTCGATGGTCGTCTTCCAGGACGGGATCGCGAAGAAGGCGCACTACCGCAAGTTCGCCGTTCGCGGGCTCGACGGCCAGGACGACTTCGCTGCGATGGCGGAGGTCGTCTCGCGCCGCTTCGCCCGCTTGCGCACCGGGATCGAGGCCGAGTACGACGAGGGCTTCGCGACCGCGCCGAACCTGGTCGTGATCGACGGCGGCAAGGGCCAGCTCTCGGCGGCGCTGGCTGCGATGCAGGCCTACGAGCTGCCGCGGGTGGCCGTGATCTCGCTGGCGAAGCGGATCGAGGAGGTCTTCGTCCCACAGCAGGCCGACCCGATCCTGCTCGACCCGCACAATGCCGGCTTGCAATTGCTCCAACGTGTTCGGGACGAGGCACACCGTTTCGCGCTCGGCTTCCACCGCCAGCGCCGCTCGGCGCGCGCGCGGGAGTCGCTCTTCGACTCGCTCGAGGGGGTCGGCCCCGCGCGCCGGCGGGCGCTGCTACGGCACTTCGGCTCCACCGAGGCGGTGCTGGCCGCCTCGATGGACGAGCTCGAGGGCGTTCCCGGCGTGCCGCCGAAGACCGCACGCTCGATCTACGAGCAGCTGCACAGGACCGCCAGCCCGAGCTAGCCCTCGGCAGCCGGCCGCTTCCCCGTCAGGGAGCGCCAGTCGACGTGGCCGAGCGTGAGGAAGAGGGCGCCGAAGCCGAGGATCACGTTCGTCGTGATCAGTGTCAGCTTCATCCCGACGCTGAAGGCGAGGAGGGTGGCGCTGCCGATGCCCGTCCCCTTGAAGACGTAGACGATGAACGCCTGCTCGGTGCCGATCCCGCCGGGTGAGATCGGGACGAGCGTCGCGAGGCTCTGCGTCACCTGGACGAGCAGGACGTTCCGGATCGACTGCTGGATCCCGAACGCGTCGAGGAAGAACCAGATCGCGACGAAGCGGAGCAGCCAGTCGCCCGCCTGCCAGAGCGCGACCTCGCGCAGGTAGCGCGTCCTGTCGCGGAGCACCGCGAAGCCCTGGCGGACGCGCTCCTTGAACGCGGCGACGTGGAGGCGGAGCCAGAGAACGCCGATCACGCCGAAGATCAGGAGCACGAGGAAGAGCACGAGCGAGAACTCGGGGTTGGCCGCGAAGAAGCCGAAGTCGAACCCGGGCAGCTTGCCGAGCGAGCCGATGCCGGGGAGGACGCCGAGCGTCAGCGCGTAGGCGAAGATCAGCAGCGCCATCCCCATGTCGAAGAAGGAGAGGACGAGCATCGTCGAGGCGAGCGTCGTGTAGGTGCTGCCCGGGACGGCGCGGTGGGTGAGATAGAGGCGGACGGCGTCGCCGGCGCGTGCCGGCACGATCGCATTGACGCCGACGCCTGCGAGGTAAGCCGCCCAGATCCCCCGCCACGGAACGGGCTCTTCGGGGTAGGCGGCGGCGATCGTGTTCCGCCACGCGCGGCTCGTGCACATCGTCTTCAGGATGTGGGCGACGATCGCGAGCCCGAGCGCGGTGAACTTGACCGCCGCGAGCTGCTCGAAGAAGACCCCGATCGCATGGAGCACCTCGCCCATGCGCTCAGGCTACTCCCGGCCCCTGATCGCCTGCCCCTCCCGGCCGGCGGAGCCGGCCTCCGGCGCAGGCTCGCGCCGCTCGCGGCCCTCCGGCCGGCGGTCCGTACCGCCGTACTGTTCCACCGGCCTACGGGCCGCGAGCGAGGCGTCAGAACCGGGAGTGCCGCGGCTAGGGCCGGTCGGCTCCGTCGGAGCCCATGAACGGGTAGCGGTAGTCGGTCGGCGGCACGAACGTCTCCTTGATCGTCCGCGGGCTGACCCAGCGGATCAGGTTCCACATCGAGCCCGCCTTGTCGTTCGTGCCGGACGCGCGGGAGCCGCCGAACGGCTGCTGCCCGACGACGGCGCCGGTGGGCTTGTCGTTGATGTAGAAGTTGCCCGCGGCGTAGCGGAGCTTGGCGTGCGCCTCCTCGACGGCGAAGCGGTCGTCGGCGAAGACGGCCCCGGTGAGGCCGTAGGGCGCAGTCGAGTCGACGAGGTCGAGCATGTCGCTCCAGCGCTTGTCGTCGTAGACATACGTAGTCACGACCGGCCCGAACAGCTCCTCGCTCATCGTCCGGTAGGACGGGTCCTCGGTCTGGATCACGGTCGGCGCGACGAAGTAGCCCTCGCTGTCGTCGTAGTCGCCGCCGGCGACGATCTCCGCCTTGCCGGACGCGCGCGCCTCGTCGATCGCCTCCTTCTGGGTCGCGAAGGAGCTCTTGTCGATGACGGCGCCCATGAAGTTCGAGAAGTCGGAGACGTCGCCCATCCGGAGCTCGGCGACCTGGGCCTCCAACCGCTCGCGCAGCTCCGGCCACATGCTCTTCGGCGCGTAGACGCGCGAGGCGGCAGAGCACTTCTGACCCTGGTACTCGAAGGAGCCGCGCACGATCGCGGTCGCGACCTCGGCCGCGTCCGCGCTCGGGTGGGCGACGATGAAGTCCTTGCCGCCGGTCTCGCCGACGATGCGGGGGTAGTTGCGGTAGCTCGCGATGTTGTCGCCGACGGTCTTCCACATCGACTGGAAGACGGGGGTCGACCCGGTGAAGTGGATCCCGGCCAGCTCCGGGCTTGCGAGCGCGGCGTCGCCGATCGTCGCGCCGGAGCCGTAGACGATGTTGATCACACCGTCGGGAAGCCCCGCCTCGCGCAGGATCTGCAGCGTGTAGTGGGCCGAGAGCGCGGCCGTCGACGCCGGCTTCCAGACGACCGTGTTGCCCATCAGCGCCGCCGAGCCGCTCAGGTTGCCGCCGATCGCGGTGAAGTTGAACGGGCTGACCGCGAGAACGAAGCCCTCCAGCGGCCGGTACTCCATCCGGTTCCAGACGCCGGTCGAGGAGACCGGCTGCTCGGAATAGATCCGGAGCATGAACTCGACGTTGTAGCGCCAGAAGTCGATCAGCTCGGCGGCCGCGTCGATCTCCGCCTGGTGGGCGGTCTTCGACTGGTTCAGCATCGTCGCGGCGACGAGAGTCGAGCGCGACGGGCCGGAGAGCAGCTCGGCCGCGCGGAGGAAGACGGATGCGCGCTCCTCCCACGGCAGCCGCGACCAGTCGGCGTGCGCCTCGCGCGCTGCGTCGATCGCCTGCTGGACGTGCTCGGGGCCGCCCTTGGCCACGTCGGCGAGGACGTGCTCCTTGCGGTGCGGCATCACCGCCTGCGTCGTCTCCTTCGTCTCGATCTCCTCGCCGCCGATCACGAGCGGGATCGAGATCCGCTCGCGCTCCATCTGCGTCAGCCGCACACGCAGCTCCTCGCGCTCGGGCGTGCCGGACGCGTACGTGTGCACCGGCTCGTTGGCAGGTGCGGGCGGCCGGAAGATGCCGGGGGCGCTCACTGCGACCGATTGTAGAGTCGGTGCCGATGCGCGTGACGCGCCATCCCTACGAGATCGCCGGCTGGGGGGTGGGGGAGCTCTGGATCGGCGACGGCGAGGTCGTCGTCGCCCACGATCCGCCGACGCCCGGGGTCAGCCTCGAGGGCGCCGTGCCTCAAGCGGCCATGCCCCGAACGACCCCCAGGGGCACCCCGGGTGTCCCTACTGAGACGCTAGCGAGGAAGTCGTCACGAAAGAGCAACGGCTTCGTGCCCGATCTGCTGAAACGGTTGCACGACTACTTCGGCGGCGAGCGCGTCTCGTTCGCGGACGTGCCACTCGACGAGGACTGGGCGACGCCGTTCCAGGCCGCGCTCGCCGCCGCGCTGCGCGGCGTTCCCTGGGGCGAGGTCGTCAGCTACGGCGAGCTCTCCGCGCTCGCCGGGCGCGCCCGGGCCGCACGGGCGGCCGGGACCTTCTGCGCGGAGAACCGCTTCTCGCTCTTCGTCCCCTGCCACCGCGTCGTCTCCGTCGACGGCATCGGCGGCTACGGCTCGCTCGGGGTCGAGTACAAGCGGCGGCTGCTCGCACTCGAGGGCACGAGGCTCGATGGGGCTCTCTGATGAGCTTCGCTCCGAGCTCGCGGCGATCGCGCCCGACCGCGGCTGCTGTCGCCTCGCCGAGGTCTCGGCCCTCTTCCACTCGGCCGGAAGCGTGCACCTGCGCGGCCGCGGCCGGGTCGCGCTGCATCTGGACGTCGCCACCTCCGGCGTCGCGCGGCGCGCCTTCTCACTGCTGCGGCAGCTCGGCATCCACTCCGAGATCCGCACGTACAGGCGCCGCTCGTTCGACCGTTCGACGCGCTACCAGCTGCACGTGAGCGGGGACGAGGCGTCGCTGGCGACGCTCGTCGAGGCGGGCGTGCTCGATGCGCACCACGCGCCGCTCGAGCGCCCGCCGAAGCGGGTCGTCGGCCGCTCCTGCTGCCGCGGCGCGTACCTGCGCGGCGCGCTGCTCGGCGGCGGCTCCCTCTCCGGCCCGCGCTCGCCTCATCTCGAGCTGCGCACGACCTCGCTCGAGGGCGCCGAGTTCCTTCGCTCGGTCGCCGCCGCCGACGACGTCCGTCTGGGTGTGCTCGACCGCGGCCGCCACGCCGTCGCCTACGCCAAGGGGCTCGACGCGATCGAGTCCGTGCTGACCCGGGCCGGCGCCACCGACACCGTGCTCGCCTTCGAGGAGCGGTCGATCGTCGCCGCCGCCCGCGGTGAGGCCAACCGGCTCGCAAACGCCGACCACGCGAATCTCGTCCGCACGAGCCGGGCGGCGCAGGAGCAGCTCGAGGCCGTTCGCGCGCTGCAGCGGGAAGGGGCCTTGGAGCGACTGCCGGACCGCCTGCACGAGGTCGCCCGCCTGCGCCTCCGCTACCCGCAGCTGCCGCTACGCGAGCTCGCCGCGAAGTGCGAGCCGCCGACCACCAAAGCCTCCGTCCACCGCCGCCTGAGAAAACTGCAGGACCTCGCGGTCCGCCACTGAGCCCAGGGAGGCGAAAGCCGACCCTTCAGGGGTCTTGGCGCGAACCGGGATCCCCACTCGGGGATCCCGGTTCTGATTGCGCCCAAAGCAAGGAAGGCGGGCCGGAGGGGGAGCTCCGAGGACGACCTCCCCCTCCGCGTGCCGTGCTCCGGTGCCGGCGCCGAACGGGGTCTGAATTCGACGACGGACGAGCCCGAACCCGCCGAGTCAAGACTACGCCATTGCCTATCGCGCGTCACTTCACGTTCGTTCTCATCGGTGGCAACGATGCGACGCCGGCGGACGCGGAACGGTAGGTTGCGAGGTCGTGGAGACGGCCCTCGCCAGCCTGAAGGAGCGCATCGCCGAGATTCACGATCTCGACCGCACCTCGTCCCTGCTCGGCTGGGACCAGCAGGTGATGATGCCGCCCGGCGGCGCAGGCGTCAGAGCGGAGCAGCTGGCGACGCTCGAACGCCTCGCACATGACGCACTGACGTCCGACGAGATCGGCCGGCTGCTCGACGAGCTCGCGCCGCACGAGGACTCGCTGGACTACGACTCGGACGACGCCAGCCTGATCCGGCTCGTTCGGCGGGAGTGGGAGAAGGCGCGGCGCGTCCCGACTGAGCTGCGTGCGGAGATGACCCGGGCCGCCTCGCTCGCGATGCCCGTCTGGGTGAAGGCGCGGCAGGAGTCGGATTTCTCGCAGTTCCTGCCGGCGCTGCGCGCGAACTTCGAGCTGCGGCGCCGCTACGTCGAGTGCTTCGACGACTACGACGAGCCCTACGACGTCCTCCTCGACGACTTCGAGCCGGGGATGAAGACGGCCGACGTTCGTGCGGTCTTCGACCGGCTGAAGGCCGAGCAGGTGCCGCTCGTCGCCGCCGCCCGCCAGGACGGCGACCGACCCGTGCGGGGGGCGACGTTCCCGCTCGAGGGCCAGAAGGCGTTCGAGCTGAAGGTGATCGAGCGGTTCGGCTACGACCCCTCGGAGTGGCGGCTCGACACGGCCGTGCACCCGTTCGCGTCATCGATCGCGATCGGCGACATCAGGCTGACGACGCGCTACGTCGAGGACAACCTCGACGGCCTCTTCGGGACGATGCACGAGACCGGCCACGGCCTCTACGAGAACGGCGTCTCGCGCGACCTCGAGCGCACGCCGCTCGCCCACGGCGCCTCGCTCGGCCTGCACGAGTCGCAGAGCCGGATGTGGGAGAACATGGTCGGCCGCAGCCTCCCGTTCTGGCGACACTTCTACCCGCAGCTGCAGGCGACGTTCCCCGAAGCGCTCGCGGCCACGTCGCTCGACGACTGGTACCGCTCCGTCAACTGGGTCGCGCCCTCGCTGATCCGCGTCGAGGCCGACGAAGCGACGTACAACCTGCACATCATCATCCGCTTCGAGCTCGAGCAGGAGCTGCTCGCGGACTCGATCGACCTCGAGGAGCTGCCCGAGATCTGGAACCAGCGCATGCGGGACTACCTGGGCGTCGAGCCGCCGAACGACGCTCTCGGCGTGCTCCAGGACATGCACTGGGCCGTCGGCGCGATCGGCTACTTCTCCACCTACGCGCTCGGGAACGTCATCTCCGGGCAGCTCTGGGAGCGGGTGACGGCCGACATCCCCGATCTGTACGACCAGTTCGAGCAGGGCGAGTTCGCCGCGCTCGCCGGCTGGCTGCAGGAGAACCTCTGGCGCCACGGGCGCAAGTTCATGCCTCGGGAGCTGATCGAGCGGAGCACGGGCAGCGGGCTCGACCCCGAGCCGTACCTCCGTTACCTGCGTGGCAAGTACCCGCTCGCGGCTTAGACTCCGCCGCGCACATTCGACACGGGAGAGAGAAGACCGAACATGGCGATTCGCGTAGGGATCAACGGCTTCGGCCGGATCGGGCGGAACTTCTTCCGCGCACAGCTCGAGCGCGGCGGCGACATCCAGATCGTCGCGGCGAACGACCTCGGCGACCAGGCGACGATGGCGCACCTGCTCAGGTACGACTCGAACCTGGGTCCGTTCCCCGGCGACGTCAAGCTCGGCGACGGCGTCATCCGCGCGGGCGGTGAGGAGGTGAAGCTCTTCTCCGAGCGCGACCCGGGCGCGATCCCGTGGGGCGACGTCGGCGTCGACGTCGTGCTCGAGTCGACCGGTTTCTTCACCAAGCGCGACGGCGCGCAGAAGCACCTCGACGCCGGCGCGAAGAAGGTCGTGATCTCGGCGCCGGCGACCGATCCGGACATCACGCTCGTGCTCGGCGTCAACGACGGCGACTACGACAAGGACGCGCATCACCTCGTCTCGAACGCCTCCTGCACGACGAACTGCGTCGCGCCGATGGCAAAGGTCCTGCACGACGCCTTCACGGTCGAGCAGGGGTTCATGACGACGATCCACGCCTACACGAACGATCAGCGCGTGCTCGACCTCCCGCACGAGGACATCAGGCGCGCCCGCGCCGCGGCGATCAACCTCATCCCGACCTCGACGGGCGCCGCTCGGGCGATCGGCCTCGTCCTCCCCGAGCTGAAGGGCAAGGTCGACGGGATGTCGATGCGTGCGCCCGTGCCGACCGGCTCGGTCACCGACCTCGTCGTGCGCGTGGGCCGCGAGACGAGCGCCGACGAGGTGAACGAGGCGTTCCGCGCCGCCGCCGCCGGGCCGCTCGAGGGCTACCTCCAGTACACGGAGGATCCGATCGTCTCGACGGATATCCAGAAGTCGCAGTACTCGTGCATCCTCGACAGCAAGCTGACGATGGTGAACGGGACGATGGTGAAGGTCTTCGGCTGGTACGACAACGAGTGGGGCTACTCCTGCCGGCTCGTCGACTTGATGGGCAAACTGCTTTGACCGCGTCGAAGGTCGAGCCGACGCTTCGGGGGCGGAGCCGGGCTCTGCCCGAGCGCAGCCCAAGCGCGGTTCTCGGTGAAGGAGGGGGCTCATGGGGGAACCATGGGTTCCCCCATGAAGAACGAGTGGGCTACTCGTGCCGGCTCGTCGACCTGATGGGCAAGCTGCTGTGATGCGCTTCTCGCAGGCGCGGCTCCTGGTCGACGACTTCGCGGCGGCGTTCCCCTTCTATCGCGACACGCTCGGGCTGTCGGGGGCCTCCGGCGACGAGTCGAGCGGCTACGCCTCCTTCGACACCGGCTCCGGCTCGGTCGCGATCTTCGAGCGCGGCGGGCAGGGCGAGGTCGTCGAGCTGCGCCCGCCCGGCGACTCGACGCTGCTCGTGCTCGAGGTCGACGACGTCGACGCCGCCGTGGCGCGGCTCGGCGCCCATGTGGTTCGCGAGCCCGTCGACAAGCCGCACTGGGGCGGACGCGTCGCCTACCTGCGCGATCCGTCGGGAAATCTGATCGAGCTCTTCCAGACGCTGCCACAACAGGCATGAGGCCGCCGCGCTCGGTTCGCGTGGCGGACGTCGGCGGCACGACCGTCCTCGTCCGCGCCGATCTGAACGTCCCCCTCGAGGACGGCCGGGTCGCCGACGACACGCGCATCCGCGCGGCGCTGCCGACTCTCGAGCTGCTGCTCCAGCGCGACGCCGCCCGCATCCGCGTCTGCTCGCACCTCGGGCGGCCGAAGGGCGAGGACTCGGCGTTCAGGATGGAGCCGGTACGGGAGCGGCTGCGCGAGCTGCTGCCCGACGACAGGATCGAGGTCCTCGAGAACACCCGCTTTCACCCGGGCGAGACGAAGAACGATCCGGAGCTCGCCCGGGAGCTGGCCGACGGGTGCGACCTCTTCGTCAACGACGCCTTCGGCTCCGCCCACCGCGCCCACGCCTCCACGGTCGGCGTCGCGCAGCTCCTGCCCGCCTACGCCGGGCTGCTCCTGCTCGCCGAGCTCGAGCACCTCGGGAGGCTGCTCGGGGAGGTCGAGCGCCCGTTCGTGCTCGTCACCGGGGGCGCCAAGGTCGCGGACAAGCTCGGTGTCCTCCAGAACCTCGGCGGCCGGGCCGACGAAGTTGTGGTCGGCGGGAAGATGGCGGAGGAGCTGCGCGAGGCGAACCCGCTCTCGTTCGAGGTCGTGCTCCCGACCGACGTCGTCGCGGCGAGCGAGTTCGCCGAGGACGCCCAGACCCAGGTGGCGCCGTTCGAGGCGCTCCCGGACGGCTGGCTCGGGCTCGACATCGGGCCTGCCTCGCGGGAGGACTTCGCGACGCGGATCCGTGCCGCGAAGACGGTCTTCTGGAACGGGCCGATGGGCGTGTTCGAGTGGGAGCCGTTCGCCACGGGGACGAGAGTCGTCGCCGAGGCCGTGGCGGCGGTGGACGGCTATACCGTCATCGGCGGCGGCGACTCCGTTCGCGCCGTCAACGAGCTCGGGCTCGGCGACGAGGTCTCGTGGGTCTCGACCGGCGGCGGCGCCTCGCTCGAGTTGCTGGAGGGCAAGGAGCTCCCCGGCGTGGCGGCGATCCCGGAAGAATGAGCGCATGCTGATCGCCGGCAACTGGAAGATGTTCAAGGGGCCGGCGGAGGCTCGAGCCTTCTTCGACGCGTTCGAGCCGCCCGAGGGCGTCGATGTCGTGCTCTGCCCGCCGTTCGTCTCGCTCGCGGCCGCGGTCGAGAGCGGCCGCACCGTCTACGCGCAGAACGTGCACTGGGAGCCGCGGGGCGCCTACACCGGCGAGGTCTCGCCCGAGATGCTGCTCGAGCTCGGGGTCACGGGCGCTCTCGTCGGCCACTCGGAGCGGCGGCAGCTCTTCGGCGAGCGGGACGAGACCGTGGCCCGCCGTGCGCGCACGGCCCTCGAGGCAGGGCTCGCGGTGATCGCCTGCGTCGGCGAGACGCTGGAGCAGCGCGAGTCCGGCGACACCGAGCTCGTGCTCACGATCCAGGTCGAGGCGATCGCCTTCGCCGCCGGCGCGAACGCGAAACTCGTGATCGCCTACGAGCCCGTGTGGGCGATCGGCACCGGCAAGACCGCCACGCCCGAGCAGGCCGAGGAGGCCCACCGCTTCATCAAGGGTCTGCTCGACCGGCCCGTGCTCTACGGCGGCTCGGTCAAGCCCGAGAACGCGGCCGAGCTGCTCTCGCAACCCTCGATCGACGGCGCCCTCGTCGGCGGCGCCTCGCTCGAGCCCGACTCCTTCGCAGCGATTTGTCGCGCCGCGTCGACCTCGTAACGCTGGTCATCCTCGACGGCTGGGGCTGCGCGCCGGCCGGGCCGGGGAACGCCGTCGAGCTGGCGCGCACGCCCGTCTTCGACCGGCTCTGGCGCGAGTACCCGCACACGACGCTCGCGGCCTCCGGCGGGGCGGTCGGCCTGCCGCCCGGGCAGATGGGCAACTCCGAGGTCGGGCATCTGACGATCGGCTCCGGCCGGATCCTCTTTCAGGACCTTCAGCGCGTGAACGCCGCCGTCCGCGACGGCTCTTTCCTCGAGAATCGGGCGCTGCTCGGCGCGTTCGGGCGCGCCCGCGAGCGCGGCGGCGCCGTCCACCTGCTCGGCCTCGTCTCCAAGGGCGGCGTTCACTCCCATCTCGACCACCTGCAGGCGCTGCTCGAGCTGGCGCGCCGGCAGGGGCTGGAGGACCGGACCTGGATCCACGCGTTCACGGACGGCCGCGACGTCTCGCCGCACGCGGCCGTCTCGGATCTCGCCGAGCTGCCGCAGGAGCGGATCGCGACCGTCGTCGGCCGCTACCACGCGATGGATCGCGACCAGCGCTGGGAGCGGACACAGCGCGCGCTCGACGCGATCACGCTCGGCGCCGGCGCGGCCTCCCATAACGTGCTGGAAGATGTGCAACAGAGCTACGAGGTCGGGATCACGGACGAGTTCCTCGAGCCGATCGTCGTCGAGGGCGCGCCGCGCCTCGCCGCCGGCGACGCGGCGATCTTCTTCAACTTCCGGCCCGACCGTGGCCGCCAGCTGGCGCGGAAGCTCGTCGAGGGCGGCTTCGACCTGACGACGATGACCCGCTACTCGGACGACCTCGACGTGCCGGTCGCCTTCGGTGAGCAGGTCGTGGCGCACACACTCGCGGAGACCCTCGCATCGACCGGTGCACGCCAGCTGCACGTCGCCGAGACGGAGAAGTACGCCCACGTCACCTACTTCTTCAACGGCGGCGTCGAGCAGGCGTGGCCGGGGGAGGCGCGCATCCTCGTCCCGAGCCCGCGCGACGTGCCGAGCTACGACCACAAGCCGGAGATGTCCGCGCGCGAGGTGGCGGCGCGGTTCGCCGACGAGATCGGGCAGGGCTATCGGTTCGCCGTGATCAACTTCGCGAACCCCGACATGGTCGGGCACACGGGCTCGATCCCGGCGGTGACGGCTGCGGTCGAGGTCGCGGACGAGTGCCTCGGCGTCGTCGTCGAGGCGACGCACGGCGCGGCCGGCGTCTGTCTCATCACGGCAGACCACGGCAACGCCGAGCAGATGCTCGAGCCGGACGGGATCAACCCGCACACGGCGCACACGACGAATCCGGTTCCACTGATCCTCACCTTGAGTGAGGTGACGCTAAAGTCGCGTGGCGAACTCTCCGATCTAGCGCCTACGGCCCTGCGGCTCCTGGGTTTGGACACACCGTCCGAGATGACTGGCACGGTGCTGTGCGAAATGGAATAAACCCGAACTTCACTTTTACAATCCTGGCGCTATACTCCTGCCCACTTGTCGCTGCCCCAGCCTGATCTCGGCGTCCTGCGGAAGGCCCAGCGAGGAGATGAGCGAGCTTTCTCGCTCATCGTCCGTGCCTATGAGCTTCCGGTCTTCAACTACGTGCTTCGGCTCGTGGGCGACCGGTCCCTTGCCGAGGACCTGACGCAGGAAGTCTTCATCCGGGTCTATCAGGGTCTGCCGAACTTCTCGCTCCGCTGCCGGTTCACGACCTGGCTCTTCCAGGTGACGAAGAACCGCGTGCTCGACGAGCTGCGCGCGCTCGAGCGGCGGCCGCGTGCGGTCGTCAACCTCGAGGACATCCCGCCGCTCGAGGTCGTCGACGCGCCGTTCGAGCGGGTGGAGGCGATCGACGCCGTCTGGCGCGCGGTCGAGAACCTGAGCGTCGACCTGAAGATGGCGCTTCTGCTCCGCGACGTCGTCGGCCTCTCCTACACCGAGATCGCCGACTCGCTCGAGGTGACGCTCGCGACCGTCAAGTGGCGGATCTACAAGGCGCGCGAGGAAGTCCAGATCGCGCTCGCACGCGAGGGCATCACCTTCGGCACGACCGGCGAGCAGCCGGCCGAGCCCGCTCTCGTCTAGGAGCAGCTCGACCAACTGCGCACGGCCGGCCTCTAGGCAGCTGCGTTCGCGTCCTCCTTCGCCGCGAGCTGCAGGCTCGCCGCCATCACGTCCTTGAGGTGCCGCTTCTGGATCGGCAGCTGCACCTTCACGAGCTCGCGCACGCCCGGGTGCCTCGCCTGCTTGTTCAGTTCCTGGAGGACGCCCCAGTGGCCGACCTCGCCGGCCTCGGCCATCGTCAGGAACTCGAACCCGTCCAGCTCGTCGGAACCGCGCTCGAGATAGGTCTTCATCATCTTCGCGCCCTTGGTCTTCACCGTGCGCGCCTCAGCGAGGATCTTGCCCTTCTTGCCGTTCATGCTCGCCGCGACCGCGGTGCCGTCCTTTTCGGCCCGCGCCGCCTCCTGGCGCATCGTCTGCAGCTGCTTGCGCAGCTTCGCGTCCTTGGTCAGCTTCTCCACCCGCTCGGTCGCCGCCTGCGCGGCCATCGCCAGGCCGATCACCTCGCCGAGCTTCGTCTCCAGATTCGTCAGGTCAGCCATGCTGCTCCTCGGGTCGGGGCCGAGCTAGATCCCGTATGCGAGGCGTAGCGCGAGAGCCTCCGGCAAACCCACCTCTCGCATCTCCGCCTGCGTCCGCTCGACCGGATAGTCGGTACGGCGGAAGGTTGCCCGCGCTGCCTCAAAGTCAATCTCGAGCCAGGCCGCCCGCGGGTCGCCGTCCCGCGGCTGGCCGACCGAGCCGGGGTTGAGCAGCCGCCGCAGCCCGTCGAGCGCAAGGTCGGTCCCGGCGGGCGCCGGCTCGCCGCGCAGCTCGCCGCCGTCCGAGATCTCGAGCGCGACGTGGCTGTGGCCGACGAGCACGAGCGGCGCCTCGGTCAGTGCGAGCGCGCTCGCGGCGCTCTCGTCCGAGAGGACGTAGTCCCAGACCGGATCGCGCGGGCTGCCGTGGAAGAGCTCGGCGCCGGGGGCGTCGGCCTGAGGCGCGAGCGAGTCGAGGAACGCGCGCGGCCGCTCGTCGAGGACGGTCTGCGTCCAGCGGGCGGCAGCCGCGGCCTCGCCGGCGAACGCGTCGATCGCGATCTTGCCGAGCACGACGAGGTCGTGGTTGCCGGCGAGGCAGATCGTCGCGCGCTCCTGCAGGAGCGCTGCGCACTCGTTCGGCTTCGGCCCGTAGCCGACGATGTCGCCGAGGCACCAGATCCCGTCGAAGCGGCCGGCGTCGATCTCGGCCAGCACGGCCTCGAACGCGCGCAGGTTCGCATGGACGTCTGAGAGAACGGCGATGCGCACCGGGTGCTACGAATTGCGGGGCGGCGCTTCGGGGAGATCCTGGATTCCGCGGACGGTCGCGTACTTCGACCAGGAGTCCTGAAGCGCGTCGAGCAGCTCCTTCGCGAACTTCGTCGACATGTTCACGCGGGAGACGACGATCCCGGGGACGTCGCCCTCCGAGACCTCGTGGTCGATCCGCGCGAACGTGACCGTGAACTCGTACTCGGAGAAGGAGATGTTGGCGAAGTTCGCGTACGTGCCGGCGAGGTGCTTCTCGTCGATCTGGATGTTGAGCTGACGCTCCTGGCCGGGGTCGTCCTCGTCCACGCCCGTACAGTAACGGCGTGAGAGCGATCGAAACGCTGGAGGCGGCGCTGGGCGAGGCGGCGGGGGCCGCCGTGGTGCTCGAACGGCCGAGCGACGCCGCTCACGGCGACTACGCGACGAACGTGGCGATGCGCCTCGCGGGCGCGCGCCGGCTGGCGCCGCGCGCGATCGCGGAGGAGCTCGCCGAGCACGCGACCACGCTGCCGCAGGTCGAGCGCGCCGAGATCGCCGGCCCCGGGTTCGTCAACCTCTGGCTGGCGCGCGACTGGTACGGAGACGCGCTCGCGGAGATGCTCGCCGCCGGTGCCGACTACGGCGGCGGCTCGGCGACGATGCGGGAGCGGATCCAGGTCGAGATGGTCTCGGCGAACCCGACCGGCCCGATCACCGTCGCCTCGGCCAGGAACGGCGCCTATGGCGACTCCGTCGCCCGGCTGCTCGCGTTCGCCGGCAACGAGATCGAGCGCGAGTACTACTACAACGACGCCGGCGCACAGATGGAGCGCTTTCGCGCCTCGGTCGAGGCACGGCGGCGCGGGGAGGAGCCGCCCGAGGACGGCTACCAGGGCGACTACGTCACGGAGCTGGCCGAGCTGCCAGACGACCCCGTGCCGGAGATGCTGAACCGGATCGAGGCGACGATGGAGCGCTTCCGGATCCACTTCGACTCCTGGGCGAAGCAGAGCGAGCTGGAGCGCCGCCTGCCCGACTTCCTGCCGCGGCTCGACACGTTCGAGAAGGACGGCGCCGTCTGGGCGCGCTCGTCCGCCTACGGCGACGACGACGACCGCGTCCTGATCCGCTCCGAGACCGGCTCGCCGACCTACCGCGCCGCCGACGTGGTCTACCTCGCCGACAAGCTCGACCGCGGGCTCGACCGTGCGCTCTACGTGCTCGGCGCCGACCATCACGGGACGCGCAACTGGTACGCCGCGGTGGCGCGGATGCTCGGCTACGACCCGGAGCGCATCGAGGTGCTGCTCTACCAGCTCGTGCACCTGACCCGGGGCGGCGAGGCGGCGAAGATGTCGAAGCGCCGCGGGGACGTCGTCTTCCTCGACGAGCTGCTGGACGAGGTCGGCGTCGACGCCGCTCGCTGGTATCTCGTCTCGCGCGGGCCCGACCAGACGATCGAGATCGACGTCGATCTGGCGGCGGAGAAGACGGCCAAGAACCCCGTCTTCTACGTCCAGTACGCCCACGCCCGGATCGCGGGGATCCTCCGCAACGCCGAGGGAGGCACGCCGTCAGCCGAGCCGCCTCCCGACCTCGCAGCCGAGGAGCGCGACCTCGTCAAGCGGCTCGCCGAGTTCCCGGCGGTCGTGGACGAGGCGACCGAGCGGCGCGGCCCGCACGCGATCCCGAACTACGCGATCCGGGTCGCCGACGACTTCCACCGCTTCTACCACGAGCACAAGGTGCTGGGCTCGGAGGCGGAGGAGTTCCGGCTCGGTCTGATCACGGCGACGAAAGCCGTGATCGCACGCTCGCTCGACCTGATCGGGGTCGAGGCGCCCGACCGGATGTAGCGGTCTCAGCCCGCGGGCGCGGTGCCACGAGCATAGGATTCGCGCGCGTGAACGCCGAAGCACCCGACCGGAACCTCGCCCTCGAGCTCGTCCGCGTCACCGAAGCCGCGGCGCTCGCCGCATCCGGCTGGGTCGGCCGCGGCGAGAAGGAGAAGGCTGACGGCGCCGCCGTCGACGCGATGCGGCTCGTGCTCGACACGGTGCGGATGAACGGCATCGTCGTGATCGGCGAGGGGGAGAAGGACGAGGCGCCGATGCTCTACAACGGCGAGGAGGTGGGCGACGGCAGCGGCCCGGCGGTCGACGTCGCGGTCGACCCGCTCGAGGGCACGCGCCTGACGGCCCTCGGCCAGCCGAACGCGATCGCGGTGATCGCCGTCGCCGAGCGCGGGACGATGTTCGACCCGGGCGCCGCCTTCTACATGGACAAGATCGCGGTCGGGCCGGAGGCGGCCGGTGCGATCGACATCAATGCGTCGCCGCGCGACAACGTGCGCGCGGTTGCCAAAGCGAAGGGGCTCGACGTCAGCGAGGTCACGGTCGTCGTGCTCGAGCGCGACCGCCACGAAGGCCTGATCCGGGAGCTGCGCGAGGCCGGCGCGCGCGTGAACCTGATCCGCGACGGCGACGTCGCGCCGGCGATCGCCGCCTCGCAGGCCTTCACCGGCGTCGACATCCTGATGGGGATCGGGGGCACCCCGGAGGGCGTGATCTCGGCCGCCGCGATCAAGTGCATGGGCGGCTCGATTCAGGGCAAGCTCTGGCCGCGCAACGACGAGGAGCGCCAGAAGCTGGTCGACACGGGCTACGACATCGACCGCGTGCTCAGCACCGACGACCTCGTCTCCGGGGAGGACGTCTTCGTCGCTGCCACCGGCGTCACGAGCGGCGCGCTGCTCCGTGGCGTGCGGGTGACCGGGCCGGGCGTCGAGACCGAGTCGATCGTGATGCGCTCGCGGTCCGGCACCGTCCGCCGGATCGCCGCCTACCACCCTTCCGAGAAGGTACGACAACTGATGAAAGGAAACCGAGATGGCCACCAATGAGCTGCACGAGACCGCCAGGGCGATCGTCGCCGACAACAAGGGGATCCTGGCCGCGGACGAGAGCTCCGGGACGATCAAGAAGCGCTTCGACTCGATCGACCTCGAATCGACCGAGGAGAACCGGCGCGCCTACCGCGACATGCTCTTCACAACGCCCGGCCTGGACGACTTCGTCAGCGGCGTCATCCTCTTCGACGAGACGCTGCGTCAGAGCACGGCCGACGGGACGCCGTTCGCGAAGCTGCTGGCCGACCGCGGAATCATCCCCGGGATCAAGGTCGACACCGGCGCCAAGGACCTGGCCGGCGCGCCCGGCGAGAAGGTCACCGAAGGCCTCGACGGCCTCCGCGAACGGCTCGAGGAGTACAGGAGCCTTGGCGCCCGCTTCGCCAAATGGCGCGCCGTGATCACGATCGGCGAGGGAATCCCGACGCCGTACTGCATCGAGGTGAACGCGCAGGCGCTCGCGCGGTATGCGGCGCTCTGCCAGGAGCAGGGACTCGTCCCGATCGTCGAGCCCGAGGTGCTGATGGACGCCGACAACGACATCGAGACCTGCTACCGGGCGACGAAGCGGACGCTGCACAAGACGTTCGACGAGCTCTACCACCAGCGTGTCGACCTCGAGGGGATGCTGCTGAAGCCGAACATGGTCATCTCCGGCAAGGGCTCCCCGACCCAGGCGAGCGCTGCGGAGGTCGCCGAATGGACGATCCGCTGCTTCCGCGAGACCGTCCCGGCGGCCGTGCCCGGGATCGTCTTCCTCTCCGGCGGCCAGTCCGACGAGCAGGCGAGCGAGAATCTGAACGCGATCAACTCACTGTCCGGACCGAACGGCGGCCCGCAGCCGTGGGTGCTGTCGTTCTCGTACGGCCGCGCCCTGCAGGCGCCGGCATTGAAGGCGTGGGGCGGGTCGGCGGACAACGTCGAGGCGGGGCAGTCGTTCCTCGCGCTGCGCGCGCGCTGCAACAGCGCCGCGGTTGCGGGCCGCTACTCCGCGGACATGGAGGAGCTGGCCCGCTCGAGCTGAGGTTCCGCTATTCGCCGAGCAGCGCGCGGTCGTAGAAGTCGACGACCCGGCGCTCGTACTCCGTCGGCTGCGCCTCGAGGCCGCCGGTGTGGTCCGCGCCGGGCACCTTCCAGATCTGCTTCGGCTCGCCGGCGGCGGCGTAGTACTTCGGCTGCCTGACGTTTTCGCCGCCCATGCCCGGGTCGGCCCAGATCAGGAAGACGGCGCGCGGCGCGATCTCGTCGATCCGCTCGGCGATCCTCGGCGGCGCCTGCTGGTTCGAGAACACGGCGACGGCGGCGCCCATCGCCGCGATCGACGGCCGGAGCAGATGACCGACGCCAGTCAGGTCGGCCTCGCCGGCCGGGAAGCCGGCGCCCTCCGAGACGATCGCCTTGAAGTCGCTCGACTGCGCTGCGGCCTCGATCAGGATCTCGCCGCCGACGGAGAAGCCGTAGCCGCCGATGCGGTCGTCGTCGACGTCGGGGCGGGTCTTGAGATACTCGGCGCCGGCGAGCAGGTCGCGGTCGCCGGCCCAGCGGACCGTGTCGCCCTCGCTCGTGCCCTGGCCGCGCGGATTCAGGAGCAGGACGCCGTAGCCGTGCCTGATCAGCATCCGGGCCTCGGCGGAGCGGGTCGCGCCGGGGAAGAGGACCACCGCGGCGCGGTTCTTCGAGGGGACGTACGAGCCGGTCAGCTCGATCGAGTCGCTCGTCGTGACCGTGACCTGCTCGTACGGGACGCGGAGATCCGGCTCGACGACGCCGCGGCCGGTGTGCGTGTAGACGTAGGCGAAGCCGACCGGGAAGACGACCAGCATGAAGATCGCGAGCGCGAGCGGCACCGACACCGCGACCGTCAGCGCTCGACGGAGGATGGTGCGGCGGCGCGACCCGTAGGACCGCCGTGACCGCCAGAGGACGACGAGCCCGGTTGCGAGCAGCACGAGGCCGGCCAGGAGCGAGAGCGGGCCGGTGGTGTAGTGGTCGCCCGACGCCTCGCCCTGGGAGAGCCAGTACGCACTCGGAGCGCCGAACACGATCCCGAGCGCGCCCAGGGTGAGCGCGAGCCATCCCTGCACCCCCGCGCGCAGCCGCGGATAGAGCACGGCGGCCGCGGCGAGGAGCCCGATCGGGACCAGACCGCTCGCAAGGTGCTCGAGCGGCGACGTGCCGGGCTCCGGCTGGAGGTAGTTGTCGTCGGCGATGTGGAAGCCGATCGCGCCGAGCGCGAGCGTGACGATGCCGCGCTCGCTGCGGGCATAGCGGGCGGCCCGCGCCGCGAGCGGCTGGCGGCGTGCGGCAAGAGGGAGGGTGTGGCTGCTCGATGTCATGCACCCGAGGCTCGCAGCGAACGGGCATCCGCACAGCGCGGCCTGCAGGGGTTTCGTGGTGCGGCTCGCCGTACCGGCTAGACGTACCTGCCCATGCCGCCGGCGACGTCGATCGAGGCGCCGGTGATGTAGCTCGCGCGGTCGCTGAGGAGAAAGGCGACCAGGCCCGAGACCTCGTCCGGCGTCCCGAAGCGGCCGAGCGGCACTTCCTGCTTCGCGAACCGGTCGAAGAACTCGTCGCGCGGCACGTCGGGCGCTCGGCGCCGGTGGATGTTCTCCCACTGCGGCGTGATCACGAAGCCGATGTTGACGCCGTTGACGAGGATGTTGTCCTGTGCCACCTCGAGCGCGAGCGTCTTCGTGAACGAGTTCCCGGCGGCCCTGTTGACGGACGTCGCGAAGAAGGTCGGGTCGGGATAGCGCGAGTAGACGGCGCCGATGTTGACGATGCGGCCGCCGCCGGCCGAGCGCATGTGCGGCAGCACCTCGCGGCAGCAGCGGATCAACGAGAAAACCTTGACGTCGTAATCGCCGACCCAGTCCTCGTCGGTCAGCGTCTCGAAGTTGCCGGGATGGGCGCCGCCGGCGTTGTTGACGAGGAAGTCGATCCCGCCGAGCTCTTCCGCCGACCGCGCGACGAAATCGCGCACCTGCTCGGGATCGGTGACGTCGGCAGCCTGTGCGTGCTCGGCGCCGATCGCCTCCGCCGTCGCCCGGACCTCCTCCTCGTTGCGGGAGCAGATCGCGACGCGGGCGCCCTCGCCGACGAGCTCCCGGGCGATCGCCGCGCCGAGTCCCTTCGACCCTCCCGTAACGAGCGCGCGGCGTCCTTCGAGGCCGAGCTTCATCATTCCGCTAGGAGCTCTTCGTGCGCAGGTACGCGTCGGAGCCGTCGAGCCAGTCCTGCCGCGGCGGGCAGAAGATGTCGACGTCGAGAGTCGTCTCCAGCGCCTCGGCCTTGTGCGGGAGCCACGACGGGAGGTGGAGCACCTCGCCTGCGCCGACATCGACGACCTCCAACTCGTCCTCGCCGAGCCAGAACCGCAGCTTCCCCTCGAGGATGTACGTGAGCTGCTCGTTCTCGTGCGAGTGCTGTGGGACGATGCAACCCTGCTCGAGGAAGACCTGCGCCAGCATCATCCGCTCGGTCGAGATCAGCCGCCGCGAGAGATCCGGCTTGAGCGCCTCCTTGGCGAGGTCGTCCCAGCGGTACCGCTTCGCACGTGTCTCGCTCACAGGAGCGACCCGAGTCGCGCGATCCCCTCGTCGATCTGCGCGTCGTCGACGAGGCTGAACGAGAGTCGAACCGTGTCGGTGCCGCGGCCGTCCGGGAAGAAGAGCGTGCCGGGGACGATCGCGACGCCGTGCTCGACGGCGCGCTGTGCCAGGTCGACGGAGTCGGCGCCGTCCGCGAGGGTGAGCCAGGAGAAGAAGCCGCCCTCCGGCCGGGTCCACCGCGTCCCCGCCGGCAGCGAGCGCTCGAGCGCTGCCAGGACACGCTCGCCCTTGCGCCGGTAGAGCGCGCGCGACCGCGCCAGCTGCTCGTCAATCCAGCCGCGGCGAGCCGACTCCTCGAAGAGCCGCTGCCCCAGGGCGCCCGCACACTGGTCCGTGAGCTGCTTGGCCGCGACGAGCCGGGCCGAGATCTCGGGCGGGCCGACGGCCCAGCCGAGCCGCACGCCGGGGCAGAACGTCTTCGAGGTCGTGCCCGCCTGGACGACGACGTCCGGGCCGAGGCTCCAGAGGCTCGGCAGCGCCTCGTCGGCGAAGCCGAGCTCGCGGTAGGCCACGTCCTCGACGATCAGAAAGCCGTAGCGGTGCGCCAAATCGACCAGCGGCGCCCGCCGCTCGGCCGCGAGGCTGACGCCCGCAGGGTTCTGGTGATCCGGGATCGTGTAGACGAGCTTCGGGCGCAGCCCGGCGGCGAGCTGCCGCTCCAGCTCGTCGACCTCGAGCCCCTGCTCGTCGAGCGGCACGGCGACGAGCGTCGCTTCGAAGCTCCGGAACGCCTGGATCGCGCCCAGGTACGTCGGGCCCTCGACGACGACGACGTCGCCGGGGTCGAGGAAGGACTTCCCGATCAGCTCGAGCGCCTCGATCGCGCCGCTCGTGATCATGAGCTCGTCCTCGCTCGGCCGGCGGCCCTGCAGCGTCTCGAGCCGGTCGGCGAACGCGTCGAGCGGGCCGGCGAGCCCGCGCGTCGGCGCGTACTGAAACGCGCTCAGCTCGCCCGCGGCGGCGAACTCCTGCAGCAGCGACGAGATCCGCTCGCGCGGGAACGTCTCCGGGTCGGGGAAGCCGCCGGCGAACGAGATCACGTCGGGCCTGCCGAGGAGCGCGAGGACGGAGGCGATCCCCTCGCCGACATCGCCCCGCGTGCGGGCCGCGGCGAGCGCCTCCCAGCGCGCGGTCTCGGGCGTCGCCGTCACGCCGTCATCCTACGCCGCCGAATCGATTTGACATGTGACCATATGGTCACGTATTATCTCGGGATGACCGACGACGACCGTGTGTTCAAGGCGCTCGCAGACCCGACGCGTCGCTTCCTGCTCGACCGGCTCTTCGAGCGTGACGGCCGCACGCTGACCGAGCTCGAGTCGGAGCTGGAGATGACCCGCTTCGGCGTCATGAAGCACCTCCGCGTCCTCGAAGACGCAGGCCTCGTCGTCGTGCACCGGTCGGGCCGGGAGAAGCTGCACTTCCTGAACCCGGTGCCGATCCGGCTGATCCACGACCGGTGGATCGACAAGTACACCGAGCGCCAGGTGTCGGCGCTCGCGAACCTCAAAGCGGAACTGGAGGACACGGCATGAGCACGATGACCGAGACCGGGGTGACCCAGGTCTATCGCGTCTACATCAAGGCGACCCCGGAGGCGATCTGGGACGCGATCACGAAGCCCGAGTGGAACGAGCG
>DASQKK010000037.1:0-9419 GCA_035630545.1 Gaiellaceae bacterium | reverse complement strand
CCGCTTGTCGGCGTCGTCCTCGCCGAGCTCCTGGCTCGCGAGCACCGACGCGCCGCCGATCCCATCGCGCCCGGTCGTCGCCCCGTAGAGGACGACGAGGTTGCCGGGGCCGGTGGCGCCGGCGCGCGCGATCCGGTCGGCAGGCAGGAGCCCGACGCACATCGCGTTCACGAGCACGTTGTCGCGGTAGGCCTCGTCGAAGACGGCTTCACCGCCGACCGTCGGCACGCCGACCGAGTTCCCGTAGGCGCCGATTCCGGCGACGGCGCGGTCGAACCGGGGATCGCCCGGCGCGAAGCGGAGGCCGTCGAGCAGCGCGATCGGCCGCGCGCCCATCGCGATGATGTCGCGCAGGATCCCGCCGACCCCGGTCGCGGCTCCCTGGAGCGGCTCGACCGCGGAGGGGTGGTTGTGGCTCTCGACCTTGAAGCAGACGGCCTCGCCGTCGCCGAGATCGATCACGCCCGCGTTCTCACCGGGGCCCTGCAGGACGCGTTTCCCTTCAGAGGGAAGCCGTTTCAGCAGGAGGGCCGAATGCTTGTAGCCACAGTGCTCCGACCAGAGCAGCGAGAAGACCGCCAGCTCGAAATGGTTGGGCTCGCGCCCGAGCAGCTCGACGATACGGTCCAGCTCCGCGTCCGTGAGGCCGAGCGCGCGATGGACGGGTGGAGCGGGGGTGGGCTGAGCGGCGACCTCGGTCAGGTGATTCAGTGTAGTCGGGAAGGCCGACGTCGGCGGCCGCGTTTGGAGAGAGTGTGAGCCGTCGCCATCTCCTGATGCTGGGCGCGCTGGCGGCGGTCTGGGGCTCGTCGTTCATGTTCATCGCGATCGCCCTGCGCGACCTCGCACCCTCGACGCTGATCCTCTTCCGGATGGCGTTCGGCGCGCTGGCGCTGGCGGTCTTCGTCCAGCTCTCCGCGCACCGCTTCGCCCAGTTGCGGCCGTACGCGGCGCCGCTGGCGCTCCTGGCGCTGATCAACACGGCGGTGCCGTTCTTCCTGATCGCCTGGGGCCAGCAGTACATCGACTCCGGCCTGGCGGCGATCTTCAACGCCTCCGCGCCGCTCTTCACGGCGCTCTTCGCCCTCTCGATCGACCGGAGCCAGCGCGTCACCGGCTCGCGGCTCGCCGGTGTCGTGCTCGCGTTCGGCGGCGTCGTCCTGCTCGTCGGCTTCGAGCTGGGCGGCGGTGAGCGCGCCGTCGCGGGAGCGCTGGCCGTCGTCGCCGCGGCCGCGTGCTACGGCATCGGCGGGCTGTACGCGGGCAGGCGCTTCGCCGGCCTGCCGCCGGCGCTCGTCGCGTTCGGGTCGCTCGCCTGGGCGACGATCTTCGTCCTCCCGGTCGGTGCCGCGCAGGCGAGCTCCTTCGGCTGGGAGGCACTGCTGTCCGTGCTCTACCTCGGCGTCGCGGCAACCGGCGTCGCTTACCTCCTCTACTTCGGCCTGATCGCCGGAGCCGGCGCCTCGAAGGCAGTTCTCGTCACCTACCTCGTGCCCTCGCTCGCGCTCGTCTACGGCGCCGTCTTCCTCGACGAGCCGGTGACGGCGGTCTCGCTCGTCGGTCTCGCGCTCGTGCTCGCGGGCGTGGCGCTCGGCACCGGCACGGTCCGGAGGAGCCGCGAAGCGCGCCGCACGCGCCCCGCTAGCCTGACTCGATGAGCCGCTACTGGACGATGCTGCTGACGCTCGCCGCCGTCTGGGGCGCCTCCTACCTGTTCATCAAGGTCGCGGTCGGCGAGATCGCGCCGGCGCCGATGATGGCGTTCCGGACGTTGCTCGCGGCGGCCGTGCTGCTGGGATACATCGTCTGGCGGCTCGGGCGCGAGCAGGCACTCGGCCAGCTGCAGGCCGCGTGGCGGCACTGCCTCGTGCTCGGCGTCTTCAACGCGGCGCTCCCCTTCTGGCTGATCGCCTGGGGCGAGCAGTACATCGACTCCGGCCTCGCCGCGGTCGTGCAGGCGTCGGTGCCGATCTTCAACGCCCTCCTGATCCTGCGCTTCCTGCCGCACGAGCGCCTGACGCGGACGCAGGCCGTCGGTCTCGCGATCGGGATCGGCGGCGTTGCGGTCGTCACCGGGATCCACCCCGCGGGCGGCGCCCTGGCGGTCCTCGGTGCGTTCGCGGTCGTGCTCTCCTCGCTCTCGTACGCCTCGGCCGGCGTCTACGGCCAGCGAGCCGTCTCCGGGACCGCCGGGCCGGTGCTCGCAGCCGGGTCGATGCTCGTGGGCGGGCTGATCCTGCTGCCGTTCGCGCTCTTCCAGCTACCGGACACGGTCCCGTCGCTCGAGGCCATCGCCTCGGTACTGGCGTTGTCGCTGCTCGGCACCGCCCTCGCCCAGCTGATCCTCTTCCGCATGCTCGCCCTGCACGGCTCCGCACGCCTCTCTCTCGTCACCTACCTGATGCCGGGCTTCGCGCTCGTCTACGGGGCGCTGATCCTCGACGAGGCGATCACGGCCGCCACGCTGGTCGGCCTGGCGCTGATCCTCGGCGGCGTCGCGCTCGCCTCGGGAGCGATCCGGCTGCCGCGGCGCGAGGCCGCGACGGTCCGGCCGTGAGCGTCTCGATCCGGCCCGCCGGCCGCGCGGACGTCGACTTCCTCGTCGACCTCTACGCCGACGGCGACGTGCGCCCCTTTCTCGCAGCGGCCGGCTTCTACGACCGCGCAGGCATCGAGGCCAGAGTCGCGCAGGATCCGGAGGGCGGCGGGGTCATGGTCGTCGAGCGAGAGGGGGAGCGGGCCGGCGCGATGATCTGGGAGCTGGCGAACCGGCGGAGCGGGATCGTCCACGTCAGCGGGCTCGCGGTCCACCCTGACTTCCGGGGCCGCCGGCTCGCGGACGAGGCGGCGCGGCTCTTCCAGCGGCACCTGATCCACGAGCGCGGCTTCCACCGGATCGAGTTGGAGGTGTACGGCTTCAACGAGCGGGCGCAGCGGCACGCAGAGCGGTCAGGCTTCGTCCGCGAGGGCGTCAAGCGGATGGCGTACCGCCGCGACGACGGCTGGGTCGACGGCGTGCTCTACGCGGTCGTGGCCGAGGACCTGGAGCCGCCGAGGTAGGCGGTCAGCAGGTCGCCGGTCTGCGGCAGGTCGGTGCGCAAGCTGTAGACGTTCTCGTCCTCGTCCCGGATCGTCACGAACCCGGCCTGACGCAGGATCGCAAGGTGGTGGTGCGCCGTCGACTTGGCGACGCCGAGCTCGACGGCCGCCTCGCTCAGCTTCATCGAGCCCTCGCTGAGTCGGCGCAGCAGCTTCAGCCGACCTTCGTCGCCGAGCGCCTTGTAGACGCGGGCGACCTCGGCCGGTGAGGCGCCCTCCTCGGCCGGAGGCGCGATCGGGTAGCAGAAGATCTTCGCGCCCTTGTGCTCCCAGAGGATCACCCAGGGGCGCATGAACCAGCTCGGGAAGAAGACGATCCGCCGGATCGCCGCCGGTGGGCTGTACTGATAACCCCGCGTCGCGAGCTCGACGAGCTGCTCGGGCGAGTGCCGCTTCGCGAGCGCCCGCTTTGCCTCGGCGTCCCGCTCGGCGGCCTCGCGCCACTCCTGCTCGTAGGGTGCGAAGACGTGCTCGTACCAGCGCGGGAGCAGGCTCACGATCCGATCCTTGACTTCGGGGCCCTCCATCTGCAGCAGCCCGCGGTAGAGCTCGTGCTTGTCGGACCACTCGGCGAGCGCGTCCAGCACCTGCTCGATCGCAGCCGTATCGCCGCGTGCGGCGCTCTCGACGGCGTCGGGCGGAATGTGGCTCGACGTCGTGTCGTAGTGGCCGAAGAGGTGCAGCTTGAGCTCGACCGGGTCGATCGCCTCGAGCCGCTCCATGAAGGCAGCAAACGTCCGCGGCCTGGGCGTCTCGTAGACGATCCCGAGCAGGTGCGCGGCCACCTTCATGTCGCCGAGCCGGAGCGCTTCGACCTCGGCGCGGACGTCCTCGGGCACGGTCTCGAGTCGCGTCTGCAACCACTCCGCGCCGAGGTCGAAGGTGTCGTGGTCGCCCCGGTCGGCGACGGCGCAGATACTCATCAGCACCTCGGCCGCCTCGGCGACGTCGATCTCGACAGTGACCGCTCCGGACCGGGAGAGATCGAGCACGGGTGCGCGCCGGTTCTGTTCGACAGCCATGGAACGATGGCAGCGTACTCGCAATTAGGTGGCTTGACAAGCCCAGGTGCGTTCGATATCTTTCGAACAGTTCAAGCATATCGAATGCGTAAGGAGTTCGATGTACGCCGCAACCGACTTCGACACCCAGGTCACCCATGATCGGCAGCAGGACCGGCTGGCCGCCGCTGCCGTGCACCGGCTCGTCCCGTCGAGCCCGGCCCGCAGCAGGATCGCGCGCACCCTCCGGCGCACCGCGGACCGGCTCGACGCGGCGACCGCCTCGCCGACCAAGGTGAGAAGCGCACTTCCCGGCGGCGGCTGCTAGCCGCCGCCGGGGCTGCTTTTTCCGCAGGAAGAGCAGCCGCCAGGGCGGCCGCCCTTCCGCGAAGACCCCTGAAGAGGCCGCCTGCGGCGGCCTGGCGTCCGGTTACTTCTCGAGGAGGAACTCGAGCAGGATCGGGTTGACCAGCTCGGGGCTGCGGATGTCGGGTCGGTGCCCGCCGCCCGGGATCAGGACGAGCCTCGTGTTCGGCAGCTCGCCGGCGACGGCGCGCGCCGTCTCCAGCGGCACGGGTACGTCGTCCTCGCCGTGGACGATGAGCGTCGGACACTCGATGTGGCCGAGGAGGCGCGCCGGCGTGACCCAGTCGAGCTCGAGCTCCTGCGCGGCGACGACCTCCGGCGACGCGTCGAGTCCGATATCGACCATCTCCTCGATCAGCTGCGCCGAGTTCGGCTCGGTGAAGACCGCGTGCATGAACGGCACGATGAATCCGGGCCAGTCGTCCCGCCAGCGCTCCAGCCGTGCGGGATCCGGGGGCTCTGGATCCGGCTCGAGCCGCATGTAGGGCGCGACGGCGGCGAGCCGCGTCACCCGCTGCGGGTGCTCGGCGGCGAGCAGCACCGCCGCGTTCAGCCCGCGCGAGGCGTTGACGACGGCGGCGTCCTCGACACCGGTTGCGCCGATGACGGCCAATGCGTCGGCCGCGTGGAGCGGAAAGTCGTAGCCGCTCGCCGGACGGTCGCTCTCGCCGCTTCCGCGCGGGTCGTAAGTGACGACGGTCGCGAGCGGCTCGAGTGCAGCGACCTGGTACCCGACGACGCGCGCGTCGACGAGGTTCCAGGTGGGCACGAAGACGATGCTCCGGCCCGCTTCGCCGTACCGGCGCCAGGCGATGCGCGTTCCGTCGACGCTCGTCGCGAAGCCGCGCTCGCGAGACTGCGGCGCAGGGATCACGCGGCGATCGTGTGCCGTCAGTGCGCCTTGAGAAAGCCTTCGATGACGCTCTTCGCCTTGGTCGAGCTCGCGACGAGGCCGATCCCGTGCGCGGCGCCCGGCAACAGCTCGAGCCGCTTGTCCTTCGCGGCCGTCTTCGCGAACATCGCCTCCGCGTCCTCCGAGAAGTCGAAGCCGCCGTTGTCGTCCGCGGTCGCGGCGAGGTAGAGCACGGGCACCCGCAGCCTCGGGCCGGCCTTGACGCCGTCCAGGCCGCGGTAGCGCGCGGGTGAAGAGACGCTGACGACGCCGGCGAGCGGCGGCGACACGTTGGCGCCGGAGACGACGGCGGCGATGCCGCCCATCGAGGCGCCGACGACGAAGATCTTGCGCTTGCCCAGCTTCCGCAGCGCCTTCGTGGCCGCCGCGATGTCCTGTGCGTACCGGTACGGCCCCGCAACGGGGACGTCGGAGAAGCCGTAGCCGCGGAAGTCGATCGGGAAGACGAAGTAGCCGCGTGCGGCGAGCCGCTTGGCATACGGGAGCCAGTCACAGAGGTCGCCCTCGGACTGGTGCGTGAGGATCACCGCGGTCGTCCCCTTGCCGAAGCGGTGGCCGACGAGCCGCGTCCCGTCGGCGGCGTTGAAGAAGAGCTCTCCGCCGCGGACGCAGTCGTGCTCGGCGCGCTGCGGCGCGGCGCCCACCGGGGCGGCGGCAACTGCGAGGAGCGCGGCGAGCAGCAGCAGGCGTTTCATGCCCAACGTCTAGCAGGGCTGCTATGACATGTCAATATTGACAGGTACCCTCGGTCACGCGCTGCTCGGTGTCCTCGCGGAAGGGCCGCGCACGGGCTATGCGCTCGTGAAGCACCTGGAGCAGTCGATCGGGTACACCTGGCCGGCGCGCCACAGCCAGGTGTATCCGGAGCTGGCGAAGCTGCGCGAGGCGGGGCTGATCAGCGAGGGGGCGGCGGCGCCGCGCGGCGGACGTGTCTACGAGCTGACCGATGTGGGCCTTGCGGAAGTGCGCCGCTGGCTGCGCGAGACGGAGCCATCGCGGACCGTCCGCGACGAGGCATCGCTGCGACTCTTCTTCCTCTGGCTGCTCGAGCCGGAGGAGGCCGGCGAGTACCTGCGGAGCGAGGCCGAGCGGGCACGGGCGACACTGGCCGAGTTCGAGCGGATCGCTGCGCAGGAGGACCCGGACACGCCGAAGACCCGCGCCTACCGGACCGCGCTCGAGCTCGGCCTACGCGCGACGCAGGCACGGCTCGAGTGGGCGGAGTGGGCGGTCAGAGCAGCCGCCCGCCCGCGGGCGTGACCTCGATCACGTCCTCGACGCGGATGCCGAAGCGGCCGTCGAGCAGGATCGAGGGCTCGTCGGTGAACGTCATGCCGACTTCCAGCGGCGTCTCGTCCTCGACCGAGAGGAACGGGCGCTCGTGCACGTCGAGCCCGATTCCGTGCCCCATTCGGTGGCGGAAGCCGTCGCCGAGCCCGGCCGCCTCGATCGGGCCGCGGCAGGCCGCGTTGACCTCGCGCGCGAGGGCTCCGGGCCGCGCCGCCGCGCGTCCGGCTTCCTGCGCCTCGAGCAGGACGCGACGCACCTCCTCGTACTCCCTCGGAGGCTCGCCGCAGGGCACCGTGCGGCCGAAGTCGGAGCAGTAGCCCTCCCAGACGGCGCCGAAATCGAAGAGGACGACCTCGCCGTCGCGCAGCCCCTCGCGGTCTTCGGGCCCGTCCGAGTCCAGTCGGCGCTCGCCCCAGGTGAAGATGTGCGTCGGGAAGGACGGGCCGCGCGAGCCGCGGCCGCGCAGCTCGTGCTCGACCGCCTCGACGAGATCGTCCATCGAGACTCCGGGCACGATGGCCGGGGAGACGGCGTCCATCGTCTCGCGCGCGATCCGGCACGCCTGCGCCATCAGGCCGAGCTCGGCCTCCGACTTGACGCGCCGGAGCTCGTTCACGGGCGACGACCCCTCGGAGAGATCTGCGTCGGGCACGACGGCCAGCAGCTCGACGACTGTCTCCGCCCAGGCGCGCTGGCCGAGCGCGATCCGACGCGGCGAGCCGAGCTCGCCGATCGCCTCCGCGAACGCCGCCCGACCGTCGCCGTCGTCCTCGACGACGATTGTCCCCGGCGGCGGATCGCCCTCGAGGTGGAAGCGAACGAACATCCGCGGGAGTACGTAGACCGGCTCCCGGCCGGGCGCGAGGAACGCGCCGGTGACCCAGCCCTGTGCGTAGGAGATGTTCCCGAACGTCGGCAGGTCGCGCTCGATCCCCGTCAGGTACTCGAGGTCGGACCCGGGCGAGACGAAAAGCGCGTCGACGCCGCGCAGCGCGAGCAGCTCCGAGAGCCGCTCGCGCCGTCGCGTGTACTCGTTCTCGTCGATGCCTATCCGGCGTCCACCCAGTACGCGGCCGAGCCGAGGGCGGGCCACTCGCGCTCGGGGTCGGCGCGGTAGAGCGGGTTGAACGCGAACGCAGTCAGCCTGGGAGCCCCGGCCGTCGTGCTCGTGCCGTGCGCGATCATCGGCGCACCGGGCGCCGACGCCGACGCGGCGTCGATGAGCCAGAGCCCCGCGGCGAAGAATCCCGCGATCGGCAGGTTGGCGTCGATCGACCAGCCGGACGGCACGGTCGTGAACCAGGTCGGCGGGTCGACGATGGCCGTGTCCCTGGACGGGTACGCGCCCGTGATCGGGCTCCCGGTGCCCCCTGTGTTGTCCCAGAACACGATGCCGCTGCGGCCGTTGCCGGAGCGGGTGGCGGCGGTCAGCCCCGTGGCGAGCCCGCCGTTCGTGATGAAGGCGGCCCCGTTCGCGCCGCCGCCGAGGTAGCCGCCGCCGGCGGCGAAGAACGCCGCTAGCCGCGCCCGGGCGGTCGCGTTGGCGGGCGTGTTCGCCGGGTAGTTGGCGGTGCTGAAGACGACGTCGTAGCTCACGAGCGGGTCGGACGCGCCGTTCAGCGCCGTCGTGCCGACCGGGTCGGCGGTGAAGCCGAGATTCCGCAGCGACCAGACGCTCTGGTCGACGGCGTTCGTGAACACCGCGATTCGTGGCGAGCCGGCGACGTCCTCGAGCTGCGCCGGCGCCGTCGCGACTCGACGGAGCGTCAGGCCGGCGGCCTGTGCGGCTGGTCCGATCACCCCGGCCGTCGTGTCGTCGAAGAGCACCGTGCCTGCCGGGAAGCTGGCGCCGCCTGAGGTGAACGGGGCCGTCGCGAGCTTCGCGGTCAGACCGCCCTTCAGCAGCGTGTTCAGCGTCCGCACCGCGGTCGCCGCGTCGATCTCGAGCGCGTAGTAGTCGGCCGCGCCGCTCTCGACACCGCCGCCGAGGACGACGGGCTTCGCGATCGGCTGCGTGGTCTTCGCCGTGAACGGGACGCCGCTCGGCACCTGCAGCACGTCTGCGCCCCAGAGGTAGCCGTGGCTCCACGCCGCGGGCGGCGCGTAGAGGATGCCGATCCGGCTGGAGACGTCGACGCCGATCCCGAGTGCCGTCTCGGCGAGGCCCCGGTGGGCCTGCGCCATGTCGACGACGTAGGAACCCTCCTCGACCTCTTGGCCGATGACGACGGCGTCGGAGCGGAGCTGCCGCACCTCGATCCCGTTGAAGAGCAGCCAGTCGACGAGCCGGTTCGCCTCGGGGTTGCTGCGCTGGCCTGCGCCGACCGGGATCACGTACGCGGTCGGGAACTCGTGCATCCAGTTGTTCTCGACGTCGAACGGCGGCGGGCAGCACGCGGGGCGTGCCTCGCCGGCGACGCCGCGCCGGTAGATCTCGAGCTGGTCGTTCAGCAGCTCGTTCCGGTTGGCCGTGTCGTAGAGCAGCGTCGACCACGTCGTCACGAGCTGCGCCAGCAGCGACGCGTTGCGGCCGACCGGGTTCTTCGCCGGGTCCGGGTCGGCGTTCAGGTAACAGCGGTTGAGCGGGTTCGACGACGTGGACGTGCTGCTGCACATTTCGACCGTCGAGCCGTTGAGGCCGACGAGCTGCGAGTACATCGGCGTGTAGAACGGGCCCCAGTCGTCCCAGCTCTCGGCGACCGCCGGACCGGCCGGCTGGCCGTCCGGGCAGATCGCGCCCTGCACCGAGA
>DASQKK010000036.1:0-2881 GCA_035630545.1 Gaiellaceae bacterium | reverse complement strand
TCCTGCACAGAAAGAGGTCGCGTACCACCGCGGTTCAGCTTTCTGTTGGGTGGTGTTGAGGTCTGTTCAGCGTTTGAGCATGCGCCCAGCTGGGCGACGCGTATCCGCAGTCCTTGACGTCCCGTTGAGGCGATGAGGGCGGATTCAAGGATCCGTTCAGCAAGGGGTGAATCCTTCGGGGTTCCGGCACGAGGTTCGCGCTCGCGCAAGAAGGTGGGGAACAACGGCAGCGGGCGCGAACCTTTGGCCGCTTCGAGCAGGTGCCCAGCGAAGCCGGTTGCCCACTGATTGGCGGTCGTAGCGGCCGCAACAACTATCCGTCAGCTCACGGCTGCGGCAGCCTGAACGTTCAGCCGTAGCCGCGGCGCGATCCACAGGCCGAAGCTCGCGGTCGGCACAAGGCGGCTTCGAGGAGGCGATGCGTGACGTTGTCGCGCATCTGCGCCAGGGCGACTTTCTGCCGGGCGGAACGCTGTACGACGACGAGCAGAATCGCGCGGCCGAGTAGTAGCCATTTCGAATCCGATCGGGCCGGAGCCGGCCGAGAGCGAAATCACGGGGTAGCACCGGGGGTTAGCACGCGGCGAGCGTTCCCGGCGTCCCATAGGCAAGCTGACCCGCTTGCCTATGCGGAATCCCACTAGGTCAGCGGGTTAATTTGGGCCTGCCTGGATTCGAACCAGGGCGCGACGGATTATGAGTCCGCTGCTCTGACCACTGAGCTACAGGCCCCGCGGACGAGCGTAACGCAGACGTCGACGGCCTCGGCCGGCGCTGCCGCGATCAAGCGACGCCGTGAACCACCTCCTGGGTGATTGGTCAACCGGGGTCGCCTCGTCCATGGTGTCTCCAGACGGCAACGAGCTTCACGGGCCTCCTGCGGTGGGCCCGAGGGGTTTCTCCCGAGGACAAGCGGGGCTCTGCGGCGGGCCCCGCGTTCTCACCGCCTGTGGCAACTGCGGTACCTGTGGCAACTGTGGCGCTCGAGGAGGAAACGGGAATGTCGAACGGCACCTTCGTACTGGTTCTCGCCGCCGGCGCCGGTCTGCTGGCGCTGTGGCTTCACGTCAGATTTCCGTCGCTCGCACCCGAGCGGCTGGGTCGAACGATCCTGCACGCTGCAACCGCGTTCGCGCTCCTGAAGCTGACGTCGATGTTCGGCGAGTCGACGGCCGTCTTCACGGTCGTGTTCGTGTTCGTGCTACCGGCGCTGGTCTACGCGCTCCTCTGCACGATCTGGGTGCTCCAGCACGCGCAGACCGCGCTCGGACTGTCGCGGTAGGCGCGCGAAAGAACTAGGCGGCGACGAGGCGGTCGCCGACCTCGACGCCGCGGCGCTCGCACTCGCCGGCGGCGAGCTCGACGACTGCCTTGGCGCCGCGTCGGCCGGCCGTCTTCCACGGTGCGAGCGACGGCTCGATCCCGACGACGACCTCGTCGCGGTCGAGGAAGACGACGTCGATCGGGAAGCGCATGAAGAACGTGTGCACCGAACCTGCCGGCCGGAGCAGGATCCCCTGATCCGACGGCAGCGCGGCGCGGCCGAGGAGGCCGCGCATCCGCGGGAGCGGGCGCGCCGCCACGAGCAGGTGCTCGCAGACGACGCGCCCGTCCTCGCGGGTCAAGCTGACGGAGCTAGAAGCCAACGTGGATGTGGTCTCCGTGGTCGCGCAGCGGGAACGACGGGCCGCCCAGCCCGAGCAGGGAGATCACTTGCTGCGGCTGGAGCTCGCCGGGGAGGAGGAGCACGGAGCGCACCGCCGCCTCGGTGAGGCCGCCCGGCTGCTGGTGTCCCGCGATCGGCGTGCCACCGACGGCGGCGATGTCGACCGCGTGGCCGTACACATGCGCCGAGACGACGCCGGGCCGCGCGAACGTGCGGTGCCCGGAGAAGAGGCTCGAGACCGTGATCGCGCCGTGGCGCTCGGCCAGATAGCCGATCAGGACGAGCACCCTGACGTCGATCCGGCTCATCATGATGTCCGTCCGCCCACCCTCGTAGATCAGGATCCCCGGGGTCGAGAGCACCTTCCGGCCGAGCTTGACCTTCGAGTCGGCGTAGCCGTTGACGAGCGCCTCGATGCCGACGAAGCGGTAGAGGTCGGCGAACGCGGCGGCGCGGTCGGCGAAGCCGGTCCGGCCGGAGAGCGCGAGCGCACCCTTCCAGGCGTTCGCTCCCGCCATCCGGGCTGCGAGCGCGTCGAGCTCGCCGGCGGAGGCGGGCGCGGCACCCCGCTCGCCCTGCGCACGGAGGACGCCGAGCACGGCGGCCCAGTCGGCGCCGTGGCTCTTCGAGCTGGCGACGAGCCGCTTCGCGAAGGCGCGGTGCAGACGGGCAGACGCCGGCGTCGGATCCGGCAGCGCGCGGTTGAGCCAGATCGTCGGCTCGCCACCGCGCTCGACCTCGACCTCCGGGGCCTTCGCCGGCGGAGCGGCAGCACGCTTGACGACCCACTTCTTGGCCGGGCTCGCCTTCCTCGCCGGAGCACGTTTGGACGAAGACGCCTTCGGGGCGGGAGCAGCCTGGCGGGCCGGTGCGGCCGAGGCGGTGATGCTCGGAGCGGGCGCGGGAGCGGCTGCGGCCTCGTCGGCCGGCTCGGCAGCCAGCGCCGCCTCCGTCGACGGAGCGGCTTCAGGCGCAGGTGCGGCCTCCGCGTCAATCGGTGCAGCGGCGGCCGGCGGCGCTTCGGCCGGTGCAGCCTCGGCGGGTGCCGCCTCGGGGACCGCCGCGTCGGCGGGAGCCGACTCGGCGGGAGCCGACTCGGCCGGCGCGGCCTCGGCGGGGGCCGCCTCCGGAGCGGCCTCGGGGCCGATGCTCTCGGGATCAGGCGCGGTGCCGCTCTCGGGTGAGCCGGTCAGCATGGCGGCCTCGAGCGCAGCG
>DASQKK010000035.1:0-20415 GCA_035630545.1 Gaiellaceae bacterium | reverse complement strand
GCTCTCGCTCCTGCCGCTCCCGGCCGACCGCTACGCAGAGCTGGAGGGTCTGGGTGTGCGCCGCTTGGGGGAGCTGGCCGCCCTGCCCGGGGGAGCTGTCGCGGAGCGGCTCGGTCGGGAAGGCCGGCAGGCGTGGGGGCTGGCGCGCGGAGGCGAAAGCAGCCGCGTGCGAGGACGGCGCCCGGCGGCCGAGCTCGTCGAGGCGCTCGAGTTCCCCGAGGCGGTCGGGAACGAGCTGACGCTCCGCCGCGCCTTCGGCTCGCTGCTCGACCGGCTGCTCGCCCGGCCTGAGCGGGCGGGCCGGCCGTTCCGCAAGGTCGCGCTCTCGGCGAAGCTCGTCGGCGGCGGCTCCTGGCGACGCACGACGACGCTGCGCGAGCCGACGGCCGACCGGCCCCGCCTGCGGGCGGCGCTCGGCCCGAAGCTGCTCGAGATCCCCGCCCCCGTCGTCGAGCTGCGGCTGGAGGCGGTCGAGCTCTCCGAGTCGGTCGGCCAGCAGCTCGAGCTCGTCAAGCCGGTGGGCGACGAGATGCAGGCACGCCTGAGCGACGGGCTGCGCCAGGTGCGCGCCAGCACCGGCTCGGGCTCGGTCGTCGCCGTCGTGGAGGTGGCGCCGTGGTCGCGGATTCCCGAAACCCGGTCGCTTTTTGTTCCTCGAGACGAATGACAGCGAGAAACGACTCCGTGGCCGGAGGGCGATTCACTCGCCCGCAGGCTCAGAGCGAGTCCAGCTTGGTACGCGCAGAAGGAGGGCGCCCACGGGGGAACCATGGGTTCCCCCGTGTTAGTACCGCGGGACGAATAAACGCGCCGCGGCCCGCCTTGGTGGAGGCGAGCCCGGTCGGCGTGCCGGTACGGGTGAACCGCGAGGGCGTCGCGCTCATGCGCGAGGAGTGGCGGGTCGTCGACCGCTGGTGGACCGAGGAGCCGCTCGACCGCCGCTACTTCGACCTCGTGCTGGAGTCGGGCCGGAACGCGTGCGTCTTCCGCGACGAGGAAGCCGGCTGCTGGTTCAGCCAGCGGGCCTGAGTGCGTGAGCAGCCAGCGACTCCCACTCGGCCGCGTGCGCCTCCGGCACGACGACCCACTCCTTGAACGGCTGCCCCTTCCCGGAGGGATCGAAGAGATGCGCGCCGTCGAGCCCGAGCGCCCGTGCGTGCGCTTTGGGATCGGGGAGCTTGAAGACCATCGCGCCCTCGCCCTTCGCGAAACCGGCGACCATCTTCCCGCTCCGCTTCACGCAGGGCATACCCATCATCTGCGACGGCGCGACGTCGTCGTGCCGGGCGCAGAGGTCGTCGACGAGTTCCTCGTAACGCTCCTGCGCGTCCACGCGCCGAGCTTAGCGCGAGACGGTACGGACGACGACCGGCGTGGGTCAGGCAGGTTAGGCAGGTTCCTGGTCGAACTGCGCACGCGCGGCCGCGAGCGCGTTCTCGTCGCGGGCGCCGACGAGCGCGCGGGTGAAGTCGCCGAAGCCGCAGCTCGGCGCGTGGATGTCGAGGAAGCGCGACTCCTCGGTACCCGTGGCGGCGAACGTGTGCGGCACTCCGGGCGGGACGTGCACCCACGACCCGGCGGTCGCACGAAGCTCGCTCCCGTTCGCCGTGAACGTGAGCTCGCCGGCGAGAACGTAGAACGCCTCGGAGTGGCGGCGGTGCACGTGCAGCGGCGGCGAGAGGCCGCCCGGCTCGGTCGTGACCTCGGCGATCCCGATCTCGTCCACGTCGGCGAGGAGCGAGACCCGAAGTCCGGGCCGGTCGGCGAGCGCTTCGCCCGTGCCGATGTACGCGTCGCCTGCCGGCCGGCCGCCGTCCTCGGGCGGGTCGAACGAGTCGAACCGGGGCTGCTCACCGCGGAGGTACGGCGCGAACCCGCCGCCCGGGGCATGGAAGTTGAGGTACCGCATCTCGCCGTCGCTCGCATTGCGGAAGCCGTGCACGACGAGCGGCGGCGCGAGCGCGAGCGTCCCCGGCCGGATCGCCGTCTCCGTCCGGTCCGGGCCGACGAGCACGGTGAACTCGCCCTCGAGCACGTAGAAGAGGTCGGAGTGCTCCCGGTGCACGTGCGGCGACGCGCCGTCGCGGTGCGGGCCGAAGCGCGTCCAGGTCGCGTGCAGCTCGTCGCGGTCGGACAGGATCTCGAGCCGGCTCTCCGGGACGTCGCGGACGACGTCGCCGCCGCCCGCAGCTAGGTGGATCGCGTGCCCTACGTCGAGCTCCATTGCCATTCAGCCTATTCGTTCCTCGACGGCGCATCACACCCAGAGGAGCTGGCCCTGCGCGCGGCGGAGCTCGGCTACGAGGCGCTCGCGCTCACCGACCACGACGGCGTCTACGGGTCGCTCGAGCTCGCGCACGCGGCCAAGCTCGTCGGCGTCCGCGCGATCACGGGCGCGGAGATCACACTCAACAGCGGTGCCCATGTGACCGTCCTCGTCGAGTCGGCGCAGGGCTACGCGAACCTCTGCCGGCTCCTGACCGCGGCGCACGCGCACACGCGGCCCAAGGAGGGCGAATTGCTGCCGCCGTCCCTCGATCCCGCCCTGCTCGCGGAGCTGAACGAGGGTCTCGTCTGTCTCTCCGGCTGCGCCCGCGACGGGCTCGGTGTGCACGATCCGAACGCGGCCGCCGAGCTCGCCCGCGCGTTCGGCCCGGAGCGCTTCTATGTCGAGCTGCAGCGGCCGTTCGAGCGCGGCGACGCTAGACGGAACGCGCTCCTGCGCGACCTCGCCGAGCACGCGGGCGTCGAGACCGTCGTCACCGGCAACGTCCACGCCCACCAGCCGCGCCGGACCGCGCTCCAGGACGTGCTCGTCTCGATCCGTCACAACACCTCGCTCGAGTCGTGCGAGCGCGAGCGGCGCGGCAACCGCGAGAGCATCCTGCGCGCGCCGGCGGAGCTGCTCGAGCTCTTCCCCGACGACCGCGACGCGGTCCTGCGCACCGCCGAGATCGCGGCCAGGCTGGAGTTCGACCTGACCAAGGAGCTCGGCTACCGCTACCCCGACTTCTCCGACGGCGACGTCCCCGCAATCAGGCAGCTCGCCCAGGTCTGCAACGACGCGTTCTCGGAGCGCTACCCGCCAAGTGACAAAGTGTTGCTAAGTCGGGCGCGGACGCGGCTGGAGCAGGAGCTACGGCTGATCGACCAGCTCGGCCTCGCCGGCTTCTTCCTGCTCCACTGGGAGGTGCTCGAGCTGGCGCGGGAGCTCGCGAACGGGATCCGCGGGCCCGGCTCGCCGCGGCGCTGGCTGCCGCCGGGCCGGGGGCGGGGATCGTCGGTGGGATCGATCGTCTGCTACCTGACCGGCCTCTCGCACGTCGACCCGGTGGCGCAGAACCTCTCGCTCGGGCGTTTCCTCAACCGCGAGCTGATGTCGGTTCCCGACATCGACCTCGACTTTCCGCGCGACATCCGCGAGCAGCTGATCCTCGGCGTCACCGAGCGCTACGGCCGTGAGCACGCCTCGCTCGTCGCCAGCTTCTCGACCTACCGGGCCCGGGGCGCGATCCGCGACGTCGGCAAGGCGCTCGGGCTCCCGTTCGCCGAGCTGGAGCGGCTCGCGCGCGTCTCCGACGGCTGGAACGCCAAGCGGGTCGCCGACGAGCTCGCCCTGCTCCCCGAGGCGGAGCGCCGCCTGCTCTCGCCGCGCTGGCGCGCCTTCGCCGAGCTGACGCGCGAGATCGCCGGCCTGCCGCGCCACATCTCGCAGCACCCGGGCGGGATGGTGATCTCGAGCAGGCCGCTCGTCGAGCTCGTGCCGGTGCAGCCGGCGGCGATGACCGGCAGGCAGATCTGCCAGTGGGACAAGGACTCCTGCTCCGACGCCGGTTTCCTCAAGATCGACCTGCTCGGGCTGGGGATGCTCTCGGCGGTCGAGGACTGCGTCGAGCAGATCGCCGAGGTGTACGGCGAGCCGATCGACCTGACCCGGATCCCGCTCGACGACCGCGAGGTCTACGCGGAGATCCAGCGGGCGGACACGATCGGCGACTTCCAGATCGAAAGCCGTGCGCAGATGCAGAGCCTGCTGCGGACGAAGCCGGAGAACCTCGACGACCTGACCGTCCAGGTCGCGCTCGTGCGGCCGGGGCCGATCCAGGGCAAGGCCGTGCACCCGTACATCGACGCGCGCGAGCGGCTCAGGGTCGACCCGGGGTACGTGCCACCGGTCGACCACGAGCTGCTGCGCGAGCCGCTCCGCGACACGCACGGCGTCGTCGTCTTCCAGGATCAAGTGCTCGAGGTGGCGATGGCGCTAGCCGGCTTCACGATCGGCGAGGCCGAGGGGCTGCGGCGGGCGATGAGCCGGAAGCGGAGCGAGGAGGCGATCGAGGCGTTCCGGCAGCGGTTCGTCGAGGGTGCGGCGCGAAACGGCGTCGACGGTGAGACGGCCGACCGCGTCTACGACAAGCTCGCGGCCTTCTCCGGCTTCGGTTTCCCCAAGTCGCACGCGGCCGCGTTCGGCCTCCTCGCCTACCAATCGGCCTGGCTGCGCCACCACTACCCGGCCGAGTTCCTCTGCTCGCTCCTGAACGCGCAGCCGATGGGCTTCTACCCGCCCTCGAGCCTGGTGCGCGACGCCCAGCGGCGGGGCGTGGAGGTGCGGCCGCCGGACGTCAACCTGAGCCACGTCCATTGCACCTGGGACGAGGGCGCCGTGCGGATGGGGCTGAAGTACGTGAAGTCGGTGGGGGAGGACGACGCCGAGGCGGTCGTCGCCGAACGGGAGGCGCGCGGGGAGTTCGAGGGCGTCGGCGACCTGGCGCGGCGGCTGCCGCTCGACGCGCGTGAGCTCGAGGCGCTCCTCCGCAGCGGCGCCTGCGACCGCTTCGGCAAGCGGCGCGACCTGCTCTGGGAGCTCGGTCTCGTCACCCGGCCGCAGACCGTGCAGCGCGAGCACAAGCAGCTCTCGCTCGAGCTCGACCCGACCGTGGCGACGCCGGAGCTGCCCGACCTGACCGCCTGGGAGCGGATGCTCGCCGACTATGCGACGACAAGCATCTCGATCGACGTCCACCCGCTGACGCTGCTCCGGCCCCACCTTCCGCCCGAGGTGCTCCCGAGCGACCGGCTGAACGAGGCGCCGCACCGGAGCAAGGTCGCCTTCGCCGGGATGGCGGTGGCGCGCCAGCGGCCGTCGACCGCGCACGGGATCGTCTTCATGCTGCTCGAGGACGAGCTCGGCCAGGTGAACCTGATCGTCTCGCCGGAGCTCTACGAGCGGAACCGCGCGGTCGTCCGCGGCGAGCCGCTCCTGCTCGTCCGCGGCCGCTTCGAGCACATCAAGGACAACCGCAACATCGTCGTCGAGTCGCTCGAGAGCCTCGGCCCGCTCGCGCGCCGGATCTCGCAGCGGCCGGAGGTGGGCTCCAGCCTCCCTGGAGCCCACCACTTCGGCCACCGCTAGCGGCTAGAAGCCGCCCACGTGCTCGCGGACGATGCCGCGGCCGTCCTTGCTCGCGGTCCCCGTCGCCTGGGCAGCCGACTTGAGTGCGCCCTCGACGGCGCTTGGGCTCGAGCCGGTGTGCGTGGAGAGGTAGAGCGCACCGCCGCCGGCACCGTGCGGCGACGCCATCGACGTGCCGGACATCGTCGTCGTCCCGCCGCCCTTCCGCGTCGAGAGAACGCTCACACCCGGAGCCCACACATCGACGCAGGTGCCGTAGTTGGAGAAGGACGCCTCGCGGTCGGCGCTGTCCGTCGCCGCGACGGTCATGATCCCGTTGGTCGTCCCGGCTCCCGCCCGAGCAGGCGAGCGCGTGCATGCGTTGATCCCTTCGTTGCCCGCGGCGAGCGCGTAGAAGACGCCGCTCGCGGCAGAACGCCGGACGGCGTCGTCGATCGCCTGGCTCGCGCCGCCGCCGAGGCTCATGTTGGCAACGGCGGGCACGACCGCATTCGCGGTGACCCAGTCGATGCCGGCGATGACGCCTGAATTGGAGCCGCTGCCGTTGCAGCCGAGCACCTTGACACCGGTGATCGGGGCGCCGGGGGCCACGCCGACGACGTCGTTGGCGTCGTCCCTGGCGGCGATGGTGCCCGCAACGTGCGTGCCGTGTCCGTGGCAGTCACGGTTCGGACCGCCGGCGAAGGCTACGTGGCCGACGACGTTCAAGTCGGGATGCGTCGCGTCGACGCCGGTGTCGATGACGTAGACGTTGACGTTCGCGACTGCGCCCGAGCCGTCCCCGGCCCTCGTCGAGCTGACATCCGCGTCGATCCTGTCGATGCCCCAGGGAAGCGTCTGTGCGATGGCGCTCATCTCGCCGTCGGGCTCGACGTACGCGACCCGCTCGTCGGCCTGGACCGCCGCCAAACGGGCGTTCGGGATCGTTGCGGCATAGCCGCTGAGCGCGTGCGAGTAGACGAACGAGATCGCCGCGGCATGCGCCGCTGCATGCTCATTCGCCACTGCGCGTGCATTCGTGCCGGGCTTCAGCACGACGATGTACCGGTCGGCACCTGCATCCGTGCGTGCCGTGGCAGAAGTGACGGCGACGAGAGCTGCGATCGCCAGGACGGCGAGCGCAGTGATGCGTCTACGCATGTTCCCCCCTCGATTGTGTGACGGCGGGCGCAGCGTAGGCGACAACTGTGCTGTTTGCAATGGGCATGGGGAGCTCTCGCAGCGGGCACATGCGACCGGGATGCGCACCGAGGGATACCTGCCGCTGCGCGACTACGCCGCGATTGGCGACGGGCGCACCTGCGCGCTCGTCGGCCGTGACGGCTTCGTCGACTGGCTCTGCCTGCCGAATGTCGACTCACCGCCTGTCTTCGACCGGATCCTCGACGCCGGCGGCGGCTGCCTCGAGCTCTCGCCGCGCGGGCCGTTCGAGGCCGAGCGCCGCTACCGGCCCGGCACGAACGTGCTCGAGACGACGTTTCGGACCGCGGACGGCGCCGTCCGCGTCACCGATGCGATGACATTCCATGACCGCGAATCGCTCTCGCCGCTGCGGGAGCTCGTGCGCATCGTGGACGGGCTGGAGGGCCGGGTGGCACTGGGCTGGACGTTTCGGCCCCGCCTCGACTTCGGTCGCCGGAAGCTGCGCGTGCGCGAGCAGGAGGGGCTGATCGTCGCGGCCGACGGCAGCGACGCCTTCGCGCTCTCCTCGTGGAACGCGGGCGACGGCCGGTTCGAGCTGAGCGCGGGCGAGCGCTCGACGCTGGCGCTCACCCACGCGCACATGGAGCCGCTCGTGCTTCCCGCCAGAGACGACGCCGAGCGCCGCGTCGAGGAGGCCGCCGCGTTCTGGGCCCGCTGGAGCGGCCGCCTCGAGTACGACGGCCCGTGGCGCGACGCGGTCGTCCGGAGCGCCCTCGCGCTCAAGCTGCTCGCGTTCTCGCCCTCCGGCTGCATCGTCGCCGCGCCGACGACGTCGCTCCCCGAGCGGATCGGAGGCGACCGGAACTGGGACTACCGCTTCGGCTGGCTGCGGGACGGCGCCTACACGCTGCGAGCGCTGCTGTCGCTCGGCTGCGTCGACGAGGCACGGGCGTTCTTCTGGTGGCAGATGCACGCGACGCGCACGACCGAGCCGGAGGTACGGCCGCTCTACTGCGTGGACGGCGGGATCCGCACCGAGGAGGTCGAGCTCCGCCTGCCCGGCTATCGCGGTTCCAGGCCCGTGCGCGTCGGCAACCTCGCAGCCGAGCAGCTCCAGCTCGACACGTACGGGCCCCTGCTGGAGACGACGTGGCGCTTCTGGACGAAGACGGGCTCGCTCGGAGCCGCGCGTCCGCGCGAGATCGCCGCGCTCGCCGACTTCGTCTCGTCCGAGTGGCGTCGACCGGACGCCGGGATCTGGGAGTCGCGCGGGGAACCGCGCCACTATGTGCTCTCGAAAGCGATGTGCTGGACGGCTCTCGACCGCGCCGACCGGCTCGCGGACGAGGGGGTCCTGCCGCGCCGGGACGCGTGGCGCGCGGCCGCCGAGGAGATCCGCGGTTGGATCGAGGAGGACGGCTGGGACGAGGCCCGCGGCAGCTATGGGTGCGCTCCGGGCGAGGACGATATCGATGCAAGCCTCCTCGCGATGGCGTTGTGCGCGTACGCCGACGCGCGGGACGGGCGCTTCGCCGCAACGATCGAGCGCATCCGGCACGAGCTCGCGCGCGGGCCGTACCTCTACCGCTTCAGCGGCGCGGAGACGATCGAGGGCGCGTTTGTCACCTGCTCGTTCTGGCTTGTCGACGCTCTCGCCCGCGCGGGGCGGACGGAGGAGGCCACGACGCTGATGGACGAGCTCGTCGCGGCGGCGAACGATGTCGGCCTCTACGCCGAGGAAGTCGATCCCGCGACGGGGGAGTTCCTGGGCAACCTGCCGCAGGGCCTCGTCCATCTCGCGCTCGTGAACGCCGCCGTCTCGCTGGCGGATGGGGACGATCCGGAGTGATCCTCGGGGCGCTCGCGGGCGGCCTCGTCGGCACCGTCGTGCTCACGAGCGGCTCGCGCCTGGCCCAGCACCTGGGCTGGACGCGGATGGACATCCCGCTCCTGCTCGGGACGATCTTCACGCCGGAGCGCGGCCGCGCCACCGTGATCGGCTACGCGATCCACTTCGCGAACGGGCTCGTCTTCGCCCTCGCCTACGGGCTCATCTTCGAGGCAACCGACCGAGCGGGCTGGCTCTTCGGGATGCTCCTCGGCGCGGTGCACGGACTCTTCGCGGGGGGCGGGCTGCTCAACGTGCTCCTGCCGGTCGTCCACCCACGGATGGGAAAGCCGTGGACGGACGCCCGCTCGGCGCCGGTGCTCGAGCCTCCGGGCTTCCTGCTCTCGAACTATGGCCGCGCGACGCTCGCAGCCACGTTCGCGCTGCACCTGGTCTACGGTGCGCTCGTCGGGCTCTTCGCCTCGCTCTGACCACGCGCCCGGTCGAGCAGCATCGCGGTGTTGATCAGCCCGATGTGCGAGAACGCCTGCGGGAAGTTGCCGACGAGCCGCTCGAGCTTCGGGTCGTACTCCTCCGCGAGCAGGCCGAGCTCGTTCCGGAGCGCGAGCAGCCGCTCGAACATCTCGACCGCCTCGTCGAGCTCGCCCAGCAGGATCAGGTTGTCCACGAACCAGAACGAGCAGAGGAAGAAGGCGCCCTCGCCCGGCGGCAGCCCGTCGATCGAGGCGACGTCCTCGTCGTGGCGGTAGCGCTGGACGAAGCCGTCGACCAGCAGCTCGCGGCGGACCGCCTCGAGCGTGCCGCGTACCCGCGGGTCGTCGGCGGGGAGGAAGCCGTAGAGGGGGATCGTGAGCAGGCTCGCGTCGACTCGCCTGGACTCGTACGACTGCACGAACGTGTTCAGCTCCTCGTCGAAGCCGCGCTCGAGCACCTCCGCCTTGATCGCGTCCCGGATCCCGAGCCAGCGTTTCTTCGGGCCCTCGCGGCCGAACTCGTCGATCAGCCGCAGGCCGCGGTCGAACGCCACCCAGGCCATCACCTTCGAGTGAGTAAAGTGTCGCCTCGGGCCGCGCACCTCCCAGATCCCTTCGTCCGGCTCCTGCCAGCGCGTCTCGAGGCTTCGGAGCAGATGAAGGAACAGCGCCCACGCGCTGTCGTCCGCTTCCAGGCCGCGCCTCCGTGCCTGGTAGAGGACGTCCGCAACCTCGCCGTAGACGTCGAGCTGGAACTGCGTGCTCGCGTCGTTCCCGACCCGAACCGGCTTCGAGCCCTCGTAGCCCTCGAGCCAGGGTAGCTCCAGCTCGAGCAGCCGGCGCTCCCCGGCCGGCCCGTACATGATCTGGATGTCGTCCGGATCGCCGGCGACGGCCCGCAGCAGCCAGCTCCGCCAAGCGCCCGCCTCCTCGACGAAGCCGTTTCCGACGAGCGCCGAGAGCGCGAAACTCGCGTCACGGAGCCAGCAGAAGCGGTAGTCCCAGTTCCGCACGCCGCCGATCTGCTCGGGCAGCGATGTGGTGGGGGCAGCGACGATGCCCCCGGTCGGCGCGTACGTCATCGCTTTCAGCACCATCAGCGAGTAGAAGACAGGCTCGGCGTAGCGGCCGCCGAACGTGCACGGGGCGAGCCACTCGTCCCAGAACTCGCAGGTCTCCCGGTAGGCATGCTCGGGCGTGATCGCCCGCGGCGGGTCGAGGTGCGACGGGAACCAGGTCAGGACGAAGGGGATCCGCTCGCCCGGCTCGACCGTGAATTGGGCGACCGTGCTCATGTTCTCGCCGCGCAGTTCCACCGGCGTTCTGAACGCGACCGCGTCCGGCCCGGCGATCGCGATGCGGGTGTCGTCCTCGAGCCGTCGGACCCAGGGCACGATTCGGCCGTGGTCGAAGCGAAGGATCAGCTCCATCCGCATCGGCACGCTCCCCTCGAGGCCCTCGACGATTCGGACGACGTCGGGAGCCACGCCGCGCGGCGGCATGAAGTCGATCACACGCACGCTGCCATGCTCCGTGTGGAAGTCGAGCTCGTGCACGAGCGAGCGCTTGCGGTAGCGGCGCTCCACCCGCTCGAGCTCGCAGTCCGGTTCGAGGAGCCAGCGGCCGTTGTCGTCGCCGCCGAGCAGGGCGGCGAAGCATGCACCCGAGTCGAAGCGCGGGAAGCAGAGCCAGTCGATCGAGCCGTCGCGCCCGACGAGCGCCGCGGTCTGGAGGTCGCCGATGAGGCCGTAGTCCTCGATCCGCATCAGACGCCTCCGGTGAGCGAGCGGAAACGGCGGTTGGCGGCGCGGTCGAACTCGCGCTCATACGCATCCCGGGTGTCGTCGTCGAGCGTCGCCGCGTACGTGTCGCGCAGGTCGCCGAGAGCGTCTGCGATCGCCTCGAGCACGAGCTGGTAGTCGCCGTACGCGTCCTCGGCAACGCCGCGTTCGGCGTTGTCGTACGCCCGCTCCGCCTCCTCGGCCTCGCGCAGGAGCTCGGCCTCGTCCTCGACGAAGAGGTCGAGCTGCCGCCGGATCAGATCGCCGAAGCGGTCGCGGCGGAATCTCATGTGAGCTCGCGGTAGAGCGCCAGGTGGGCCTGCGCGGACGCCTCCCAGGTCAGCGCGCTGCGCGCCCGCAGCGCGCCCGCGCGTGCCTCCGCCAGCGCCGCCTCGTCGTCGACGAGCTCGCGGATCGCGGCCGCCAGTCCGTCGACGTCGTCCGGACGCACGACGCGCCCCGCGCGGAAGGCCCGCACGGGCTCGGGCAGTCCGCCGACGTCGTAGACGACGGCGGGCACGCCGGCGCCGAGCGCGCGCAGGAGCGCGCCGCTCTGGTCTAGTTCAGCGCGGTAGGGGAAGACGGCGACGGTCGACTCTCCGAGCGCGCGGTCGATTTCCGCCTCGGACAGGAACGCGTCGGCGTCGCCCGCGACGCGCAGCCGGGCACCGGCAACCCGCGAGACGGCGTCACGGGCGTGCTCGAGCTGCTTGTACGGGCGCACGAGGCCGAGTGCGAGCACGGTGCGGCCGTCGTCCGCCCGATCGGGGTTGCTCGGCGTGACCGGGTGCGGGATCACGCGCAGCTTCTCCGCCGAGATGCCGAACGCCGCCAACGTCTCACGTCCGCGCTCGGAGTGGACGACGATCCTCTCGAAGCGGCCGAACGCCCGGCGCCAGAGCCCGGTCTTCGCGGCCGTCCGGCGGGGGAGGAGGTCGTGGGCGGTGAGCACGAGCGGCGCACGGTGCCGGAGCAGCCAGGAGTCCAGCTCAGGGGCAGCCAGCCACTGCATGTGGACCACGTCCGCCGGCGTCGCGGCGAGCCGGGCGAGCCCGAGCGGATGCTCGACCACCTTCAGTGGCACGCGGAGGCGCGAGCGGCCGAAGAGCCGGGACGAGAGCGGGTAGAAGAGCTCGCGCCGTCGGTAGCCGTCCGGCGCGGCCACGGCCCCGAAGCGAAAACGGGACGTGACGAGCTCGACGTCCGCCCCCGCCTCGGCGAGCGCCGACGCCAGCGCGTGGTCGTACGGCGGCGTGAAAGCTGGGGGGTCGGCGACGACGACGCGCACGGGGTTCGTAGGCTAGTGCTCGTGGGCTGGTGCCCGTGCTGATCCGAAGCTGGAACGTCTACCACGGCCGCACCTCGCCGCCGGGGCGACGACTCTTTCTCCGCGAGATGGTCGAGCTGGCCTCCCGCGACCGGCCTGAGGTGCTCTGCCTGCAGGAGCTGCCGCTCTGGTCGCTCTCGGAGCTCGAGAAGTGGAGCGGGATGACGACCGTCAGCGCCGTCGCGAAGCGGACGCTCATGCCGCGCTGGCTCGGCCGCTTCCTCCAGCGCTACGACCCGATCCGCTTCCGCTCCGCTGTGACCGGCCAGGCGAACGCGATCCTGCTGGCGCGGCCGCTCGTCCCGCTCGAGCACCGCACGGTCCGGATCAGCGTGCAGGGGCGCGAGCGAAGGGTGTGCCACGCGGTCCGGCTCGAGGAGATCGTTGTCGGCAACGTCCACGCATCGAACGAGTTCACGCACGTCGAGGTGCCGCGTGGGGAGCTGACGCGCGCCCACGCGCTCGTGGAGTCGATGGCCGCGCCGGGCCAGCCGCGCGTCCTCGCCGGCGACTTCAACCTTCGCGATCCCGATCTGCCCGGACCGAACATCGACCACATCGTCGCCGCCGAGGTCGACCACGGCCCGCTCGAGGTCTGGCCGGACGAGCGGCGCCTGCACAATGGCGCGGTGCTGTCGGATCACGCCCCCGTCGAGATGAGGATCGGGTGACGCCGGAAGAGGCGCGGTCGCTTTTCCCGGTGCTCGAGCGGCTCGCGTACCTGAACGCGGGTACGTTCGGGCCGCTGGCGCGCCCGACAGCCGCCGCGGTGCAGGAGCAGCTCGACGCCGATCTCGCCGACGGCCGCTTCGGGAAGGAGTACTTCGAGCGGATGCTCGACCTGCGAAAGCAGGCCCGCGTCGTCCTCGGCGGCCTCGTCGGCGCCGAGCCGGAGCAGGTGGCGCTCACCGGCTCGACCACCGACGGCTGCAACATCGTCGTCGCAGGGCTCGGCCTCCAGCCGGAGGACGAGATCGTGACGACGACCGAGGAGCACTTCGGCCTGCTCGGGCCTGTGCATGCGAGCGGGGCACGGGTCGTCGCGGTCGACCCGGATCCCGATGCGATCCTCGCGGCCGTGACGCCGCGGACGCGCCTGCTCGCGCTGTCGCAGGTGCTCTGGACCAGCGGCCGCGCGCTCCCGGTGCGGGAGCTCCGCGAGCAGACCGGCGTGCCCGTGCTCGTCGACGGCGCTCAGTCCGTCGGGGCGGTCCCGGTCGACGCAGCGGAACTCGACTTCCTCACGATCTCCGGCCAGAAGTGGCTCTGCGGGCCGGACTCGACCGGCGCGCTCGTCGTCGCCGACCCGGAGCGGCTCCGCATCGCGCGCCCGAGCTACTTCTCGCAGACGGCGTACGAGCCGACCGGAGGCTTCGAGCCGGCCGCGGGCGCGGCGCGCTTCGATCCCGGCTGGCTTTCGAGCGCCGTCCTCGCCGGTCTGCTCGCCGCGGTCGCGCTTCGCCCCGGCTGGGCCTTCGACCGCGCCGCGGCGCAGGCGGCGCGCTGCCGCGAGCTCCTCGCGCCGCTCGCCGACATCGTGCCGGGCGAGGCGACGCTCGTCGCCTTCCGGGCGGAGGACCCGCCGGCGCTCGTCGCGAGGCTGGCGGAGCAGGGGGTAATGGTCCGCGAGATCCCGAAGACGGGCCTCGTCCGCGTCTCCTGCGGCTGGTGGACGAGCGAGGGCGACCTGCAGCGCCTCGCGGCGGCGATCTAGGCGACCTAGGCCGCGTCCGCGGCGGTGCGCAGACCGAGCTCCTTGGAGATCGGCTGCAGTGCGGCGACGACGTTCGCGATGTGCTCGTCGAGCTCGAGCCCGATCAGCTCCGCGCCCGCGTAGACCTCGTCGCGGTGGACGCCCGCCGCGAACGACGGCTGCTTCAGCTTCTTCTTCACCGACTTGGGCTCGAGGCCGTCGAGCCCGGCCGGGCGGACGAGCCCGCACGCGTGGACGAAGCCTGAGAGCTCGTCGCAGGCGAAGAGCGTCTTCTTCAGCATCGTGTCGCGCGGAAGCTCGAGGTGCTCGGCGTGGGAGAGGATCGCCTCGATCACCTCTTCCGGATAGCCCTCCTCGCGCAGGATCGCGGCGCCGTCCTGCGGGTGCTTGTCGAGCGTGGGGTGGATCTCGTAGTCGAAGTCGTGCAGGAGCGCGACGACGCCCCAGAGCTCCTCGTCCGCGCCGAACCGGCGCGCGTACGACCGCGTCGAGGCCTCGACGGCGAGCGCGTGCCGCAGCAGCGACTCGCTCTTCGTGTACGTCGTCAGCGTCTCCCACGCCCTCTCACGCGTCAGCTCCATCGGCCGTCTACGATAACCCGCCTCGTGAGCACGACTACGCTCTCCACCGGAATGCAGGCCTTCGTGATCGAGGGTGGGAGGCCGCTCAGCGGCACCGTCCGGGCAGCCGGGAACAAGAACGGTGCCCTGCCGATTCTCGCCGCCACCATGCTCGCGTCCGAGCCGGTGCAGCTCTCGAACGTGCCGCGGATCCGCGACGTGCAGACGATGGTCGAGCTGCTCGTCGACATCGGTGCCGACGCCGAGTGGCTCGGCGAGAACGAGATCCGGATCGACCCGGTCGGGGTCCACAAGTCCGAGCTCGACGAGGAGCTGTGCCGCCGCATCCGCGCCTCGTTCCTGCTCGCCGGCCCGCTGCTCGCGCGCCTCGGCAGCGCCACCGTGCCTCCGCCGGGCGGCGACGTGATCGGCCGGCGGCGGCTCGACCCGCACATCCACGGCCTCGCCGAGCTCGGCGTCGAGATCGAGATCAACGGCCGCTACGAGATGCGCGCGCCGAAGCTCCGCGGCAAGTCGATCTTCCTCGACGAGGCGAGCGTGATGGCGACCGAGAACGTCGTCATGGCGGCCGTGCTCGCCGAGGGAGAGACGGTGATCGGGAACGCCGCCTGCGAGCCCCACGTCCAGGACCTCTGCCGCTTCCTCGTCTCGCTGGGCGCCAAGATCGAGGGGATCGAGTCGAACGTGCTCCGGATCCAGGGCGTCACCGAGCTGCACGGCGGCGACTGGCGCGTCGCGCCCGAGCACATCGAGGTCGGCAGCTTCATCGGCCTCGCGGCGGCGACCGGGAGCGACATCACGATCGAAGACATCGAGCCCAGGGACCTGGTCTCGATCCTCCCGGCCTTCGCGCGGCTCGGCGTGCAGGTCGAGGTGGGCGAGACCACGGTGCGCGTCCCGCCCGGCCAGAGGCTCGAGATCCAGGACGACCTCGGCGGCCAGATCCCGAAGGTGGAGGACGGCCCCTGGCCCGCGTTCCCCGCCGACCTGACCTCGATCGCGATCGTGACCGCGACCCAGGCCCACGGCACCGTGCTCGTCTTCGAGAAGATGTTCGAGAGCCGTCTCTTCTTCGTCGACAAGCTCGTCGGCATGGGCGCCCGGATCATCCTCTGCGACCCTCACCGTGTCGTCGTCACCGGCCCCGCCCAGCTCTACGGCGAGCGGCTGACGAGCCCGGACATCCGCGCCGGCATGGCGATGCTGATCGCGGCGCTCTGCGCCGAGGGCGTGTCGACGATCGGCAACGTCGGCGAGATCGATCGCGGCTACGAGCGGATCGACGAGCGCCTGCGTGCGCTCGGCGCCTCGATCGAGCGCGTCGAGACCTGACTAACGCGCGCGCGGCACCGTCACGCTCCACGGCCTCGAGACCGCGAGCTGCCGCCCCTCCGCGTCGAGCGCCGCGACGATGAACCTGTACGCGCCCGGCGCGAGCGTGTAGACCGCGCTACGCCGGGTCGCCGCTGCGGTCAGGATCCGGACCGGGCGCCCGCTCGTCCGCACCGAGACGCGGAACCCCGCGATCTCGCCGGTCGCGCGCCACCAGAGCGCGACCCGGGTGCCGACACGCTTCCCATGTAGCTGCACGCGGACGGCCGGTGCCCTCGGTGCGACCGCCGGCGCCGGCGACGGAGTCGTCACCTGCGCCTTCGCGACCGCCGCGGCGACGTCGAGAACCCCGTAGCCGAGCCCCGGGTTCCAGCTGCCGTTGCCGGTCGCGGTCTGCTCGAGGATCCCGGCGACCTCACCCGCGCGCAACTGTGGGTTCGCCGCCCAGACGAGGGCCGCGGCCCCGGCGACCTGCGGTGACGCGAATGACGTGCCGCTGCCGTAGCCGTACACGCCCCCGAGCGAGCCGGGAAGGGCCGTGCGCGGATAGCTCGCGACCGGTGAGGCCGAGGAGACGGCGCTGAAGACGCCCACTCCGGGTGCGGCGAGGGAGACGTGAGAGCCTGTGTTCGAGAATGCCGCGCGGCGACCCTCGAGCGTCGAGGCGGCGACGGAGAGGCCGCTGCCGCCGACGCCGCGCGAGCCGACCGGCTGCAGCAGTGCCGCCGGGTACTCGACCTCGTTCCCGCGCAGGTAGCCGTTTCCGACCGCGGCGACGAGGAGGACTCCCTTCGCAGTCGCGTAGTCGACCGCGCGCTTCTCGACGGCGGAGGTCGACGAGCCGCCGAGGCTGAGATTGACGATCTTTGCGCCGTGATCGACGGCGTAGACGATCGCGGCTGCCTCGTCGACGTCGGTGAACGCCCCGCCCGAGCCGCCCGCCTGGACGACCATCAGACCGGCGTCGCCGCCGACGCCGGCAATTCCGTCCCCGTTCGTCGACGAGCCCGCGGCGAGTGCGGCGACGAACGTGCCGTGGCCGCTCGTGTCGGGCACGTCTGCCAGCCGGCTGCGGAGGCTGTACGTGTGCGGCGTCTTCGCGCTCAGATCCGGTGCGGTGAGATCGGCGCCCGTGTCGATCACCGCGATCGTGTAGGCCGCAGCCGCCTGGGCGACGGCCGGCGGGACCTGATCGGCCCGGACCGCCGCGAACTGCCACTGGTAGGGCAGGCCGGGCGCGGGAGCAGCAAGGGCGGGCTCCGTGCGTGACCGCCGAGCCGCCGCACGGTCGACGCGGACGATGCCCGGCTCGGCGCCGATCCGCTGCGCGAACCGCTCGACGCTGCCGGCGGGTCGCAGCGCGACGACCTGCAGAGCCCGGATGCGGCGAACGACCTGCGCCGGATTGTGGTCGAGCGCGGCCGCAAGCGCCTGCTCGCTCTCGTAGGAGATCACTGCGGTGCCGCTCGGCCAGGCGGCCGAGGTGCCGGGGTCGCGCGCGCCCAGGGCGGAGCCGGCGAGCACCAGCACCGCCGGCAGCGCGAGACACCATCGTTTGACCTGCCGCATCCGGATCTCCCTGATCTGCAGGATTCGCGCGATTCCGGTCGGATGATGGGCGATTTCAAGGCGAATTGATACCAGGTGATTTGGCTACTCTCGCTGGCATGAGCGCCCGGATCGCGCCCGGTGGCGGGAGCTCGAACGTCGCCACCGGCATTCCCGTCCTCGATCATCTGCTCGGGCTGCTCGCGCGCAGCGGCGGTTTCGAGCTCGCGCTCGAGCTGCCGCCCGGTGAGGGTGAGGCGGAGGTCGCCGCCGCAGGGACGGCGCTCGGCGAGTCGTTCGCGGACGTTCTCCGGACCGAGGGTTTCCCAGGGCACGGGTCCGCGTTCATGCCCGCGGAGGAGGCGCTCGCACAGATCGTCTTCGAGGTCTCGGACCACCCGCTCGTCGCGAGCAACGTCGACCTCACGGAGGCCCACGCCGGCGGTCTCGGCGGCGACCTCGCCGCCCGCTTCCTCGACGCTTTCGCGGACGCGGCCGGGGTCACCCTTCACGTCCGGCTGATCGACGGCGACGACTCGCGGCACGTGCTCGAGGCCATCTTCAAGGCCCTCGGCGCCGCGCTTGCCGCCGCGTCCCGCCCCGTCTAAGCCAAAGGAGACCTGTGCCCGACAAGGAGATCGTCCGCACCGAGCGCGCACCCGCGCCGTTCCAGGGAGCTCCCTACAACCAGGCGGTGAAGGCGGCCGGGCTCGTCTTCGTCGCCGGCCAGCTCGGCCTGCGGCCGGGGGACAAGGAGCCGGTCGAGGGGATCACCGCCCAGACCGAGCAGGCGCTGCTCAACCTGAGCGCAATCCTCGAGGAGGCGGGCAGCGGCCTGGGCCGCCTCGTGAAGACGACCGTCTTCCTCCAGGATCTCGGCGACTTCGCGGCGATGAACGAGGTCTACGCCGCCCACGTCGGCGACGCGCCGCCCGCCCGCTCCACGGTGGAGGTCGCGAAGCTGCCCTCCGGCGCGCTGGTGGAAATCGAAGCCATCGCGATGCTCTGACCTTGCAACAAAGTGTTACGAGGCGGCCGGCGAGCGCCCCAGCGCACGGCTCGCCAAGTAACAAAGTGTTACTTGGCTCAGAATGAGGCCGGTGTGGGACTCGGTCGCCGACTACGTGCACTCGCTCGGGCTCGACGCGTACCTCGTCGGCGGCGCCGTCCGCGACGAACTGCTGGGGCGAACGCCGCCGGAGCTGGACTTCGTCGTTCCAGGCGTGGGCTATGCCGAGCTCAGGACGGCGCTCGAGCCGCACGGCCGGGTGGAGGACCTCGTCGTCGCCGACCAGCGCGTCGGAGTCCGGCTACTGCCGCGGGACAAGGCCGCGCGGGCGCTCCAGCCCGCCGGAATCGAGTTCACACCGCCGCGCGTCGAGCGCTCGACCGGCCCGGGCAGGCACGACTTCGAGATCGTGGCCGACCGCGAGATCTCGCTCGAGCAGGACATGGAGCGGCGCGACTTCACGATCAACGCGATCGCGCGCCGACTCGAGACAGGGGAGATCGTCGACCCGCTCGGCGGCCGCGCCGACCTCGAGCAGGGCGTTCTGCGCACGACCGGACCGGCGAGCTTCCGCGACGACCCGCTCCGCATCGTCCGTGGCCTCCGCTTCGTCTCGCAGCTCGACGTCGATCCCGACGAGGACACGCTCCGCCAGATGCACGAGTGGGCGCCGCGGATCGACCACGTCTCCGGCGAGCGGATCGGGGGCGGGCTGGCCGCGGACGGGATGGGCGAGCTCTCCAAGCTGCTGCTCGGCGCACACCCGGCGAAAGCGCTGCGGCTCGCGCGCGACACCGGGGTCCTCGTGCACGTGGTCCCCGAGTTCGCCCCGACGATCGGCTACGACCAGCAGAGCGAGTTCCAACACCTGACGCTCGACGAGCACATCTTCGCCGTCGTCCAGGCCGCCGGTGCTGCCGACGCGCCGCTGGAAGTACGGCTGGCCGCGCTGCTGCACGACCTCGGCAAACCGGAGGCGGAGCAGGACGGCGGCGACCACGCCGCGATCGGAGCGGTCACCGCCGGCCGGGTTCTCCGCCGGCTGCGCTACCCGTCCAGGGTGCGCCAGTACGTCGTCAGGCTCGTGCGCGAGCACTCGTTCTCGCTCCGTGGCGAGCCCACGGCGCTCGATGCGCGCCGGTTCCTCGCGCGCCACGGCGAACGCATGGCGTTCGACCTGCTCTCGCACAGGGCCGCCGACCTGGCCGGGAAGACGCCGCCCGCCGGTGCACCAGAGCGCGTCGAGCGCTTCCGCGCCCTCGTCGAGCAGGAACAGGCGCAGCCGCACCGGCTCGATCAGCTCGCGGTCGACGGCAACGACCTGATCGCGGCCGGGTGGGAGCCTGGGCCCGGCATCGGCGAGGTTCTGGGCCACTTGCTCGGCTGCGTCATCGGCGATCCCGCACTCAACACCCGCGACTGGCTGCTCGCCGAGGCGGCGCGGAGGCGGTCGGAATGAGCCGCTCCGCCGAGTATCTGATCGTCGCCGGCGTGGCCTGGCTGCGCCGAGCACCGAGGCCGACTGGGCAATCACCTTCGACGACCGCACAGTGCGGAAGGGGCGGGGGAGCTGGAGCCCCGACGAACGCCGGTGCGAGGGCGAGCTGGACGGCCCCGCGTGGGAGCTCGAGCTCGAGGTGATCGCCCCGCCGTTCAGAACGCCGCGCCCGCTGTTGCGGCCTGTGGCATCGTCGCAGCCGGACGGCCGCTGGGCGCACGTGCTGGCCGCCGAGGTGCCGGGACTCCCCCCGCTGTCACAACATGGGAGCGATCGAGGCGGGCCGGGCCTGCCGCTCGCCCGCTCGTCGAGCGACGGGACGGCGTGGCGCGTCGGCCCGTGGTCCGTGGATGCGGCGCCGTCGTCGTTCCTGCACGTCCCGTCCACGGACGTCGACGGCTCCACGGTGCACTGCTACCACTCACCCGCCGCAACCCTCACCGGTCCCGGCCTCGACACGGCCGGCGTCTCCTACGAGATCGCGGCCCGCGAGCGGCTGCCGGAGCTCGAGCCGTGATCCGGTGGGAGCCGCCCGGCTACTCGGTCGTCTTCTCGACGCGGGAGGGCGGGGTCAGCGAGGGGCCCTACGAGTCACTCAACCTGGGTCGGATGACCGGCGACGACGTCGAGCGCGTGGACGAGAACCGGCGGCTGCTCTGCGCCGCGATCGGCGCGGACGCCGAACGGCTTGCGCTCAACCGCCAGGTGCACTCGACGCTCATCCATCGGGCCGAGCCGGGCGCGCGC
>DASQKK010000034.1:0-10810 GCA_035630545.1 Gaiellaceae bacterium | reverse complement strand
GCGCTTTATCAAGGTCGGCGGCTCGGTGCCCGGGCCGTCGCTTCATCGCAAGGAGGAAGTCCAGTTGGCTCAGGGCACCGTTAAGTGGTTCTCGAACGAGAAGGGTTACGGGTTCATCGAGCGTGAGGGTGGCGAGGACGTATTCGTCCACTTCTCGGCGATCACGATGGACGGCTACAAGTCGCTGACCGAAGGCCAGCGCGTGGAGTTCGAAGTCGTCCAGGGCCCCAAGGGCGCCCAGGCGGCGAACGTCACAGCCGCGTAAGACCTCTTTCGGAATCGAGCTTGCGAAGGGCTCCCGGAAGGGGGCCCTTCTTCTTTGCGAGGCGCACGGGCAAGACCCGCGCCCGCGCGAGGATCCCTGAAGGGCACGGGCTTCGCGCGTGCCAAGATCATGCTTTTGGAAGGATGGGCCGATGCCAATCACCCGCGAGGAAGTACTCCACGTCGCCAAGCTGGCGAGCCTCGAGCTGACCGAGGACGAGGTTGAGCGGCTCACCGGCGAGCTGAGCGCGATCCTGGCGGCGGTCTCGAAGGTGAGCGAGCTCGATCTCGCCGACGTGCCGCCGACATCGCACCCGCTCGAGCTCGTGAACGCCTGGGGCGAGGACGAGCCGCGGGCCTCGCTGGAGCTCGACGACGTCTTCGCCAACGCGCCTGCGCGCGAGCGTGACCTCTTCAAGGTGCCGCCGACCGCATGAGCGGCGTAGGCTTGACGGAGCCGCCCAGGAGCGGAGACGCCGGCTTTGCCGGCGTTGGAGCGGGATGATCGACACCCTTCGACTCACCGCCGAGGACGCGCTCGGCCTGCTCGAGCGGAAGGAGGTCTCGGGCGCCGAGCTCCACCGGGCCTATCTGGACGCGGTCGCGGAGCGGGACGGCGAGCTGCACTGCTACCTGCGGACGGTCGACGGCGCCGAGGGCGACGGCGTCCCAATCGCGCTCAAGGACGTGATCTCGACCAAGGGCGTCGAGACGACGGCGGGTTCGCAGATCCTCGCCGGCTACGTCCCCGTCTTCGACGCAACCGTCGCCGCGCGCTGCCGCGAGGCGGGGCTGCCGGTGATCGGGAAGACGAACACCGACGAGTTCGCGATGGGCTCGTCGACCGAGAACTCGTCCTACGGCCCGACCCACAACCCCTGGGATCCGGAGCGGGTCCCGGGCGGCTCGGGCGGCGGCACGGCCGCGGCCGTCTCGGCCGGCCTGGCGCCGTGGGGGCTCGGCTCGGACACCGGCGGCTCGATCAAGCAGCCCTCGGCGCTTTGCGGCAACGTCGGCCTGCGCCCGACCTACGGCACGGTCAGCCGCTTCGGCGTCGTCGCCTTCGCCTCCAGCCTCGACCAGGTCGGCCCGGTGGCGAGGAACGTCCGCGACTGCGCCCGCCTCTACTCGATCATCTCCGGCAGGGACCCGGCGGACTCGACGACCGTCGACGTGCCGCCGGTCGAGCTCCCCGAGGGCGAGAGCCTGAAGGGCATCCGGATCGGCGTCCCCAAGGAGATGAACGAGGCCGAGGGGATCGAGCCGGGCGTCACCGCTGCGGTGCAGAGGGCGATCGAGGTCGCCGGCGAGCTCGGCGCCGAGGTGGGGGAGTGCGAGCTGCCGCGCTCGGTCGAGTACGGCTTGGCCTGCTACTACCTGATCGCGCCCGCCGAGGCGTCCTCGAACCTGGCCCGCTACGACGGCGTCCGCTACGGGCTGCGCGTCGACGCCGACACGTACTACGAGATGGTCGAGCGGACGCGCGACGCCGGCTTCGGCGACGAGCCGAAGCGGCGGATCATGCTCGGCACCTACGCACTCTCGGCCGGCTACTACGACGCCTACTACGGCCAGGCGCAGAAGGTGCGGACGCTGATCGCGCGCGAGCATGCCGCCGCCTTCGAGCGCTTCGACGTGCTCGTCTCGCCGACGTCGCCGACCGTCGCCTTCAAGCTCGGCGAGAAGGCGGCCGACCCGCTCGCGATGTACCTCTCCGACCTGCTCACGATCCCGTCCTGCATGGCCGGGCTGCCTGGCCTGAACGTCCCCTGCGGGCTCTCGGGCGGGCTGCCGGTCGGGCTGCAGCTGATCGGGCCGCAGTTGTCGGAGAACACGCTCTTCCGGACCGGGCACGCGCTCGAGCGCGCGCTCGGCTTCGACCCCGTCCCGGAGCGGCTGCGATGACGGCGGGGACTGTCCCCGGGACTGTCCCCACGTGGGAGCCCGTTGTCGGCCTCGAGATCCACGTCCAGTTGAAGACGCGGACGAAGATGTTCTGTCGCTGCGCGAACGGCTTCGGCGGCGGTGAGAACACGCAGACCTGCCCGGTCTGCCTCGGCTTCCCCGGCGCCCTGCCGACCGTCAACCGACGCGCGATCGAGTGGACGATCAAGCTCGGGCTCGCGCTCGACTGCGAGATCGCGCCGCAGGCGGTCTTCGCGCGCAAGAACTACTTCTATCCCGACCTGCCGAAGGGGTATCAGATCTCGCAATACGATCTACCTTCTTGCACAAACGGCAAGGTGCTAGTACCAACGCCGGACGGCGACCACGAGATCGGGATCGTGCGGGCGCATCTCGAGGAGGACGCGGCGAAGACGACGCACGTCGGCGGCCGCACCGGCCGGATCGGCGGCGCCGACTACTCGCTGGTCGACTTCAACCGCGGCGGCACGCCACTGGTCGAGATCGTCACCGGCCCCGACGTCCACTCCTCCGAGGACGCGCGCCGCTTCCTGCAGCTCCTCCGGCAGACGATCGTCGAGCTCGGGATCTCGGACGCCGAGATGGAGAAGGGCACGCTGCGCGTCGACGCGAACGTGTCCGTGCGGCCGGAGGGCTCCTCCGAGCTGCGCACCCGCTGCGAGCTCAAGAACATGAACTCGTTCCGCTTCGTCGCGCAGGGGATCGACGCCGAGGTCGCACGGCAGATCGCCGTCTACGAGAGCGGGGGCGAGGTCGTGCAGGAGACCTACGACTTCGACGCAGGCAGCGGCACGCTGACCGCCCGCCGCTCGAAGGAGGAGGCCGACGACTACCGTTACTTCCCTGAGCCCGATCTCGTCCCGGTCGAGCCGCCGGCGGAGCTGATCGAGCGGCTGCGGGCCGAGGTGCCGGAGAGCCCGGCGCGCCGGATCCGCCGGATCGAGGCAGAGCTCGACCTCGACCGCGCCGTCGTGCTCGTCACCGGCGGCCTCGACGGCCTCTGGCAGGAGACGGTCGCGGCGGGCGCCGACCGTCTCGCCGCCGCCAACCTGATCGCGAACAGGCTCGCCGGCGTCGACGGGAGTGCTGTCGACCCGGCGGAGTTGGCGAAGCTCGTCGAGGCGCGCGATCGGATCCCGCGCGCCGCGCTCGACGAGGCGCTGGCGAAGGTCGCGGAGCCGGGCTTCTCGGCCGCGCACTACCTCGCCCAGGAGGCCGTCTCCGACGCGGCCGAGCTGGAGCCGATCGTCACCCGGATCCTCGACGCCAATCCGGGCCAGGTCGCTGCCTACAAGGGGGGCAAGGAGGGCCTGCTCGGGTTCTTCGTCGGTCAGGTGATGAAGGAGACCGGGGGCAAGGCCAACGCGCGCGCGGTCAGCGAACTCGTCCGCGAGAAGCTCCAGTAGCCTCCCCCGCATGAATCCCGACTTCCGCAAGGTCGCGCTGATCGCCGCTTCGCTCGGCCTCCTGATCAGCCTCTTTTTCGCACTTCGCGACGACGACGACTCGGCGGCACAGACGACGAGCGCCCAGACGACGCTTGTCCAGACCACGACCGACGCACCGCCCACGACGAGCGAACAGGTGACGACCGAGGCGCCGCCCCCGACGACCACCGCCGCCCCCGAGACCGTCGAGATCAACTACGTGGTCGTCGGCGGCCAGCCGCAGGGCGGGATCGCGCGCGACTCGGTCGCACAAGGCCGGAACGTGGTCATCACCGTCACCTCCGACGTCGCCGACGAGGTGCATCTGCACGGATACGACCTGAGCGCGGACGTCGCTCCCGGTGCCCCTGCGACGATTCGGTTCACCGCCGACGCACCCGGACGGTTCGAGATCGAGCTCGAGAACAGCGGCGTTCAGATCGCAGAGCTCGAGGTTCGCCCCTGAGCCTGCTCGCCCACGGAATCGGCGGCGTCAAGGACCTGCCGGTCCCGGAATGGCTCTTCTTCTGGGGCGGCGCCGTCGTCCTCGTCCTCTCGTTCCTCGCGCTGGGAGCGCTCTGGAAGCGGCCGCAGCTCGACCGTCGTGCGGCAGGGCGACCGCTCCCGGGGGGGCTCGAGCGCGTCCTCCGCTCCACCGTGGTGCGAGTCGTCGTCGGCGCGGTCTCCGCCGGCTTGCTCGTGCTGGTCTTCCTGACCGCGCTGATCGGCGAGCCGTCCTCGGCCCAGAACCTCGCGCCGACATTCATCTACATCCCGTTCTGGCTGGGGCTCGTGCTGGTGCAGGTGCTGTTCGGCAACGTCTGGCGGGTGCTCAACCCGTGGCTTGCGATCGCGGACGGCGTCGCTTGGCTCTGGCGGCGGCTGGGCCAGGAGTGGACGCCGCCGCTCGCGTACCCGCAGCGGCTCGGCGTCTGGCCCGGCGCCATCGCGCTCGCCCTGTTCGCAGCGCTCGAGCTCGCCTACGCGGAGCCGGCGAGCCCGCGCGCGCTCGCGCTCGCGGTCGCGCTCTACAGCTACGCGATGTGGTTCGGCATGGCCGCGTTCGGTCGGCGGGCGTGGGACGGCCACGGCAACGGCTTCACCGTCTACTTCGGGCTGCTCGCGCGAATAGCCCCGTTCGGCGAGCATGACGGCAGGCTCGTCCTTCGGCTGCCCTTCACGGGGCTCGCGGGCGCCGAGCGGACGCCGGGGATGCTCGCCTTCGTGGCGGTGATGCTGGGCTCGGTCGGGTTCGACGGGCTCAGCCGCGCACCGTTCTGGCAGAACCTGGTCGCGGACCTCGAAGGGCCCTATGTCGTCGACGCGCCGCGCACGGCCGAGCTGCTCACGACCGGGCTGGCGCTCGCCGGCCTCCTCGGCTGCATCCTGCTCGTCGCACTCGCCTACCTCGCCGCTGTGACGATCGCCGAGCGGATGGTCGAGTCGGAGCGGCCGCTCGAGCCGGAGTTCCTGCAGAGCCTCGTCCCGATCGCGCTCGTCTACGCGGTCGCGCACTACTTCACGGCGTTCGTCATCACCGGTCAGTACATCTTCTCGCTCGCGTCCGACCCGTTCGGATTCGGCTGGGACCTCTTCGGCACGGTCACCTACTCGCCGAACATCGCGCCGTTCCCGCCCAACATCGTCTGGTACGTCCAGGTCGGTTCGCTCGTCGCCGGGCACGTGGCAGGCTTGGCGGTCGCCCACGATCGCGCGGTCACGATCCTGCCGCAGCGGGACGCACTCCGCTCCCAGTACGCCATGCTGGGGCTGATGGTGCTCTACACGGTTGGCGGGTTGTGGCTCCTCTCGCGGGGCTAGCGCCGCTCGTCGCGCACGGCGGTACCGGCGGCGCGATCGTCGAGGCCCTGCTCGCGATCTCGATCGCGGGCATCTTCCTCGCGGTCTTCTTGCGGGAGCGGCGCGGCGGCCGCTCCCGCGGGGAAGACGACGGGACCTAGATCAGGCCGCAGGAGCGGGCCGTGTTCGGCCACGGGTAGAAGCCGCGGCCGCTCTCGTAGGCGCGCTCGGCGACCCACATCTGCTCGGTCGCGGTCCAGCGGTTCGCGGTGCCCTTCCGGCGCAGTAGCTCGCCGCCGTAGGTGCGCTGGAAGGAGATGTCCATCTGCAGGCCGCCGTAGTAGCCGTTCCCGGTACGGGTCGCCCAGCCCTGCTCGGGATGGCGCTCGAAGCGGTGGATGCAGAGCCACGCCCGCCGGTGCGGCGGGTTCAGCGCGGCGCGCTCGGCCTTGGCGGCGCGGACGCGCCAGAGCTCGCGCATCCAGCGCAGGTACTCCGCGTCCTTGCTCCGCCGCTCCGCGAAGTACGTCGGCGTCCTCGGTTTGCTCATCAGAGCCTGCCAGCGCCATGTCTCCGTGCGGTAGTCGGCGATCGCGTCGAGCTGCGCCAGGCGCGCCGCCGAGGACGTGGCTGCGCGGGGCTCGGTCTGGGTGGCCGCACCCAGGGCGATCAGTAGGGCGCCGGCAAACACAAGCAGGCGCACGAACGGGTTCCTCACATGACCTCCAGGATCGTTGACACGACGGCCGACGCCGGGCAGGAAGAGCCGCAGATGCCCGGGCGGCGATGTGTTGCAGGCGCCTAGGCTAGCAATTGTCCTGTTTGCAAAAGGTAAGAACCGTTAGCGTTCGGCAACGGTCCCTGCATACAAAAGTCCTGCACCTGCGGCAATGAAGGCGGCCGTCTCGGCCGTGCCGAGCCCCGCGAGCGCGCTGCCGACGGCAGCCGTCGCGAAGCCGGCGAGCAGGAGTGCGTTGCCGAGCGGACGGCGCCGGAAGCCGCGGACCGCGACGACGATCAGGGCGAGCGAGCCGGCGACGTTGCCGACGATCGCGAGGATCCGGGCCGGAAAGAGCGCCAGGTGCTCCTGCGCCTCCGGGATCGAGGTGCCCCCGATTGGCGACTCGAGCGGGACGGCGAGCGCCACCCCGATCGCGAGTCCGACGTAGACGAGTGCGACCGGCCCGGCGATGCGGACGCCGGCCAGCAGCAGCGAGCCCGCTCCGAGAAGCGCGGCGGTGAGCAGGCCGCCGAAGAGGTAGTAGGCGCGGAAGCTGCCGTCGTTCCACCCGGCCGCCGCCCCGGCGGCGATCGCGGCGGCTCCGAGCGCGTAGGCGGCGAGGCCCGCGCTCCAGGCGAGCAGGTACGTCTGCCGCTGCTCACGCCAGCGCGCGGCGACGAGCCCCGCGAGCCGGAACGTCAGCAGCGCGGCCCCGAAGGCGAGGATCGCTTCCACGCCCGGAGCGTAGTGACATTGTGTTTCTGAAACACAAGCGGCTGTTCGGCGTTCCGAAACGGCTTGGTTGTGCGGGGCGAAGGAGGCTTGTGTTTCTGAAACACAAAGTCTCCGTCCAGGCGCCGCGCTAGGGTGCTGGCGATGGCGCAGAAGCGGTACCTGTTCACGCCCGGCCCGACTCCGGTGCCGCCGCAGGTGCTGGCCGCGCTGGCCGAGCCGGTGCTGCACCACCGCGCGCCGGACTTCCGCGAGGTCTATGGACGCGTGCTCGGCCGGCTGCAGGAGGTGCACCGGACGGAGAGCGAGGTGCTCCTGTTCACCTGCTCGGGGACAGGGGCGTTCGAGTCCGCGATCGTCAGCCTCTGCTCGCCCGGCGAGCGGGTGCTGGCCGTCTCGGCCGGCGCGTTCGGCGAGCGGTGGATCTCGATGGCGCAGACGTTCGGCTGCGAGGTCGAGGAGCTCCGGTACGCGTGGGGCGAGATCCCGACGGCCGACGACCTCCGGGCCAAGCTCGACGCGATCGATCCGGTCTCGCTCGTCTTCCTCGTCCATTCCGAGACCTCGACTGGAGTCGTGGCCGACGTCCAGTCGCTGGCCGCGGCGGCGAAGGACGCCGGCGCGCTCGTCGTCGTCGACGCCGTCTCGAGCCTGGGCGCCGTGCCGCTGGAAATGGACGACTGGGGGCTCGACGTGGTCGTTTCGGGCTCGCAGAAGGCGCTGATGGCGCCGCCGGGACTCGCGACCGCCGCCGTCTCGCCGGCCGCGTGGGCGCAGGTCGAGCGCTCGACGCTCCCGAGCTTCTACTTCGACTGGCAGCGCACGCGGAAGGCGCAAGAGCAGCTCGATGCCGCCTTCACGCCTGCCGTCTCGCTGATCGTCGCCCTCGACATCGCGCTCGCGCTCCTGCTCGAGGATGGGCTCGAAACTGCGTTCGAGCGCCACGTCCGCCTCGGCCGGGCCTGCCGGGCGGGGATCAAGGCGATGGGGCTCGAGCTGTTCTCGCCGGACGAGGACCGCGCCGCCGTCGTCACCGCGGCGCGAATGCCCGAGGGACTCGAGTCGCGCGAGCTGACGCTCGCCCTGCGCGACCGGCACGGCGTCACGATCGCCGGCGGCCAGGGCGAGCTGAAGAACGCGATCTTCCGCGTCGGCCACATCGGCTGGTACGACGAGTTCGACATCGCGACCGCGCTGAACGCGGTCGAGTTCGTGCTCGGCGAGCTCGGCGCGCCGATCGAGCGCGGGGTCGCCGCCTCGCGCGCGCTCGAGGTCTATGCGGAAGGGACCCCGGTCTGAAGGTCCTCGTGCGGGAGGCGATCGCCCCCGCCGGCGTCGAGCTGCTGCGCTCGCGCTTCGACGTCGACGAGGACGCCGACTCGCCGCTCGCCGAGATCATCGGCGGCTACGACGCGATCGTGATCCGCTCGGCGACGAAGCTGACCGCGGACGTGATCGAGCGCGCCGCGCGGCTGAAGGTGATCGGGCGCGCCGGCGTGGGGGTCGACAACGTCGACGTCGACGCGGCCACTCGTCGCGGGATCGTCGTCGCGAACGCGCCCGACTCGACGGTCGTCTCGGCGGCCGAGCACACGATCGGCCTGCTCGTCGCGCTCGCGCGCAACATCCCGCAGGCGCACGCGGCGCTCAAGGACGGGCGCTGGGAGCGCTCCCGCTGGGGCGGAATCGAGCTCGCGGACAAGACTCTCGGCGTGCTCGGGTTCGGCCGAATCGGGCGCCAGGTCGCGCGCCGGGCACTCGGCCTCGGCATGCGCGTGATCGGCTACGACCCGTTCGTCGCACCGGAGCGCTTCCGCGAGCTCGGCGCCGAGCACGCGCAGGACTCGGAGGAGGTTTTCGCCGCCGCCGAGTTCCTGACGCTGCACCTGCCGCTGACCGAGGAGACGCGCCACTTCGTCGACGCCGCTGCGCTCGCGCAGATGCGCGACGGCGTCCGCATTGTCAACGCGGCCCGCGGCGAGCTCGTCGACGAGAGCGCGCTCGCGCAGGCCGTCCGCGACGGCAAGGTCGCGGGCGCCGCCCTCGACGTCTTCTCTGCCGAGCCCTACTCGGGCGAGCTGCTCGAGCTCGACAACGTCGTCGTCACGCCCCACCTCGCCGCCTCGACGGAGGAGGCCCAGGACCGCGCCGGCGTGATCGTCGCCGAGCAGGTCGTCGCTGCGCTCGAGGGCGGGCTCGTCTCGAACGCGCTCAACATCCCGATCGTCGGCGCCGAGGACCTCGAGCTCCTCGGGCCGTACATCCCGCTCGCCGCCAAGCTGGGCCGGCTCGCGGTCGAGCTCGCCGGCGGCCACCCGCGCCGGATTGCGCTCTCGTTCAACGGCGCGATCGCCGACCACGACACCCGCCTGCTCACGGTCGCCGCCCTGAACGGCGCCTTTCAGGGCCGGGTCGAGCAGGCCGTCAACTATGTCAACGCGCCCGTGATCGCCGCCGAGCGCGGGATCGACGTCAGCGAGGAGCGGTCGGCGAAGACCCGCGACTACACGAGCCTCGTCACCGTGGCCGTCGACGACGTCCAGGTCTCGGGGACGATCATCGGGCCGGAGCACCGCCACTTCCTCGCCGGAGCGCTCGGCTTCGCGATCGACCTGCAGCTCTCGCCGCGGATGGTCTTCTTCCGCTACGACGACATCCCGGGCGTGATCGGCCGCGTCGGGACGATGTTCGGCGAGGCCGGCGTCAACATCGCGAACATGGCGGTGTCGAGGACGAAGGAGGGCGGCAAGGCGCTGATGGCGCTGGCGATCGACTCCGAGCCGCCGCCGGAGCTCGTCCAGCGGATCCGGGGGGAGGGCTTCGACGATGCCCGCTTCATCACCGTGTAGCCGCGCAAGGTCAGGATCCCCAGGAGGCGGATCCTGACCGCGCGAAAACCCCTAAAGGGGGCCGCTAGCGGCGGCCCCGACCAGCCCAGTGACCGAGGGGGCGGCTGGGTCGTCGCTCAGTCCGCCCTGATGATCCTGTTCGTCGTGCTCGTCTTCCTGCCGCCGTTCTGGCCCAGCCAGCTCAGCTACGTCGGGATCCCGCTTGCGATCCTCGGCGCTCTCGGCTTCGTCTGGTCGGCGCGCGCGCTCGGCAAGTCGATGACGCCTTATCCGCGCCCCCGCGACACCGGCGAGCTGGTCGAGAAAGGCCCGTACCGGTTCGTCCGGCATCCGATCTACGCGGCCGGCCTGCTCTTCTTCCTCGGCGTCGGGCTCTCGTCCAGCGTGCCGGCGACGCTCGGCGCGCTCGCGCTCGGGATGCTCTGGTGGCGGAAGGCAGTGGTCGAGGAAGAGCACCTGGTCGCTCAATTCCCCGAGTACGAGGACTACCGGCGCCGCGTGCGCCGGCTCTAGACCCCACCGCGGCTCGGTCGGGTTGCAGGGCGCCCGGACGGGTACCCTTACGCCGTGCGCGCGACCTGGCCTGAGCCCGTCGAACGGGTCGCCGCCTATCTCCGGGAGGCCGGCGCCGAGGCACGGCTCGAAGAGCTCGAGTCCGGGACGGCGACCGCGGAGGAGGCCGCGAAGGCCGCAGGCTGCACGCTCGAGCAGATCGTCAAGGCGCTCGTGCTCGACTGCGACGGGAAGACCGTCGTCGCGCTCCTCCCGGGTGACCGGCGCGCCGATCTCGGCAAGATCGCCGGCGCCGTCGGCGCTGCGAAGGCGAGGATCGCGCGCCCCGAGGAGGTCGAGCAGGCGACCGGCTTTGCGCCGGGCGCCGTCGCGCCGTTCCCGCTTCCGAACGTCGATCGCGTGCTGATCGACCAGACTCTGCTCAGCCACGACGTCGTCTGGGTCGGAGCCGGCTCGGAGACCCATCTGGCCGCTTTGCATCCCGGCGTTCTCGTGCGGCTCGCCCACGCGCAGCCCATGGACGCCGTGCAGGACTCCACCTACCATTCCGCCCGAGAGGAGCACTGACCCATGCGCGA
>DASQKK010000033.1:0-10930 GCA_035630545.1 Gaiellaceae bacterium | reverse complement strand
CTCGCGCAGGTGATCCGCGAGACCGGCTTCCGCAAGGCGGAGGACTTCTACGTCGCGCTCGGGGCCGGGAAGCTCCAGTCGAACCAGATCGTCAACAAGGTGCTGAACCGGCTGAAGACGGAGGAGGTCGCCGAGGAGGCGATCGTGCCGCTGAAGCCGCCGAAGGCCCGCTCGACGGTCGCCGGCGACAGCCTCGGGATCAAGGTGCAGGGGATCGACGACGTGCTCGTTCGCCTGGCGAAGTGCTGCACGCCGGTCCCGGGCGACCCGATCCTCGGCTACATCTCGCTGGGCCGCGGGATCACGATCCACCGCGAGGACTGCCCGAACGCGAAGGCGCTGATGCGGAACCCGGAGCGGTTCACGCCGGTGGAGTGGGAGGGAACGGCGACGACGTCGAGCTTCCGCGTCCAGATCGCCGTCGACTCGTTCGACCGGGCGCGCTTGCTCGAGGACGTCGCCCGCAGCTTCGCCGAGCACGGCGCCAACATCGTCTCCTACGGCGGCGTCGTCGAGGACGGGATGGCGCGGAACTGGTACACCGCCGAGGTCGGCGACGTCAAGGAGCTCCGGGCGCTCCTCAGCATGCTGCGCAACCTCGACGGCGTGTTCGACGCCTACCGCGTCACACCCTCCTAGCGATCGCGGTACTCAGGCGTCGTTCGGCGCCGGCACGGAGCGGGGGCGCTCGAAATCGGGCCCGCCGAAGCGTGGGCCGAAGCCGGGGCCTCCCCGGCCCCTGAAGGCCGGGAAGTCCCCGTTCACGATCTCGGTCGTCCGCTGCTTCAGGCCGGCGACGATCTCGTCGCGCTGTGCCTTGGTGATGCGTCCGGCGGCGACCGCTTCGTCGATCCGCTTCGTCGTCGCGGCGACGATCGCGGACACGAGCGCGTCGACGGACTTGCCCTTCTCCGTTGCCACGTCTGCGAGTGTGTCCCCGTCGCGCAGCCGCTCGCGGAGCGCGTCCTCGTCGACGCCGAGGAAGGCGGCGGCGGTACCGAGGTCGCGGAAGCCGTGCAGGGCGAAGCCGCGGTGGCCGAATCCATGGCCGCCGCCGAAGAGCGGGAAGTCGTCAGCCTCGATCCGCGCCTTCATCGCCTCGCCCTGCTCCTTGGACAGCCGACCGGCCTTGACGGCCTCGTCGATCCGGTTCTCGAGCGCCTTTCGAAGCGCCTCGCTCAGCTTCGCCGGATCGACGCCGAGCTGCTTCGCTGCGTCCTCGACGACCGCCTTGCTCTCCTCCTTCGGGGTGAGCTTGTCGGCCGCGACGGCGGCGCCGGCGCCGACCACGGCCAAGGCCGCGCCGGCGCCTGCTGCGAGCTTTGTGCGGTTCTTCATCCTGCTCCCTTCGGTCGCTGGCGAAATCAGGCGCTCGGGCGGGTGCCGAGCGTGACCGTGACGGTCTGGGTCTTGCCGTTCCGTTCGATCGTCAGCTCGACCTGGTCGCCGGGCTGCTTCGAGTCGACGAGCTGCCGGAGCTCGTCGGCCGAGCCGACGCTCTCGTCGCCGAACTTGGTGATCACGTCGCCGTTCCTGAGCCCGGCCCGCGCCGCCGGCGTTCCCGCCCGCACCTCGGCGAGGCTCGCGCCCGTGGTGTCCGAGGAGTCGTCGATCGCGACGCCGAGGTAGGCGTGCTCGACCGAGCCGTCGTCGATCAGGCTGCCGACGATCTGCGAGATCGTGTTCGACGGGACGGCGAAGCCGACGCCGTCGTTCCCGCCCGAGTCGCTCTCGATCTGCGAGTTGACGCCGATCACGTCGCCATTCATGTCGAGCAGCGGACCGCCCGAGTTGCCGTGGTTGATCGCGGCGTCCGTCTGGATCGCGTCGTCGATCGAGAAGTTGTTCGGCGAGGTGATCTGGCGGTGCAGCGCGCTGACGATGCCGGTCGTCACCGTCTGGTCGAGCCCGAAGGGGCTGCCGATCGCGATCACGCCGTCCCCTACCTCCACCGCAGAGGAGTCGGCGAGCTCGAGGGGCTTGAGCGCCGACGCGGGTGCGTCGACGTCGATGACCGCGAGATCGGTGGACGGGTCGGTGCCGACGACCGTGGCCGGGTACGTCTTGCCGTTCGCGAACTTGACCGAGACCGACTCGGCGCCGTCGACCACGTGCTGGTTCGTGATCACGTGACCCGAGGTGTCGTAGACGAAGCCGGAGCCCTGCGCCTGCTGCGTGCCGCCGCTGCCGCCCATCGGGGACGCCTGGCCCGCCGAGCTGACGGTGATCTTGACCACCGAGTCGGCGCTGCGCTTGTAGATCTCGCCCACGGTCGACGAGCTGGAGCTCGTCGCTGGGGCGGAGTTGGTGACGGTCACCTGCTGCGGCGAGGCTGCGGGCGCGCCCTCGTCGAGTACGAGCGTCAGCCCCGCGACGCTGGCCGCGCCCAGAAGGGCTGCGCTCGTCATCGCGGTCGCGAGTGCGGTGCGTGAGTTCTTGAAGACCTGCATGGCCGTGAGTTCCTTTCGATGCGTCGTCGTCGTCGTCGGAGTCAGGAGACCAGTCGTCTCTAAGCCGAAGCTGAAACGCGCCTAAGAAATGGCTAAGAATCCCGCGCCGCCCCGGCCGCGAGGGGAGCGGCCGGGGCGCGGGGAGGGGAAGGTGAGCGAGCTCAGGCGTCGGGGCCCATGGCAGCCGGATCGACTCCGGGAGGCGGCCCGCCGGGGCCGCCGCGGAAGCCGAAGGCGAACTCGCCGTTGACCACGTCGTCGATGCGGGACTCGAGGTCGGCGAGGATCGACGCCCGCTGGGCCGAGGTCAGCCTGCCGGCCGCGACCTTCTTGTCGAGGTCGGCCTTCGCCGCCGTGACGAGCGCGTCCGCGAGCCCGGCCGCGGTCTTGCCGTTCGCCTTCGCGATCGCCGCGAGCGTGTCACCGTCCTCGAGAGCGGTGCGGAGCTGCGCCTCGGTCAGGCCGAGGTAGTCGGCCGCCGCCGCGAAGTCGACGAAGCCGTGATGGCCGCGGTGGTGGCCGGGCCCAGGCCCGACGCCGGTCAGCGGCACCTCGCCGGCTTCGATCCGCTCCTTCAGCTCGGCGGCCTGGGCCTCGGTCAGCCTCCCGGCCTCGACGGCCGCGTCGACGCGGTTCTCGAGCGCCTGCTTCAGCGCCGCGTCGAGCTTGTCGGTGCTGACGCCGAGCTGCTTGGCCGCGTCCGCGACGATCGCGTCGCTCTCCTCGCTGGGCGAGAGCTGGGTCGCCGCTACCGCGGCTCCGCCGCCGATCACGGCCGCCAGGGCCGCGCTGCCGCCGGCGATCTTGAGCTTGAGTGCCTTCATCTGCCTGCTCCTTTCGGGTGCGTTGCGTTGACACACCCAGCTTCCGTGGGCGGCCTAAGAACGCCCTGAGCGGGGCCGTAGAAGTTCCTAAGAGTTGGCGGCCGCGACGGCCGGCGCTGCGGCGAGGCGGCCGTCGCGGATGCCGAGGCGACGCTGGGCGCGGCCGGCGAGGCCCGCGTCGTGCGTGGCTACGATGACGGTCGTACCGCGGTCGGCAGCGAGGCCGGCGAGGATGTCGATGATCTCGCTCCCGGTCGTCGAGTCGAGGTTGCCGGTCGGCTCGTCGGCGAGGATCACGTGCGGCTCGACGGAGAGTGCACGGGCGATCGCGACGCGCTGCTGCTCGCCGCCCGAGAGCTGCGCCGGCAGGTGATCGGCGCGCTGCGCGAGGCCGACCTCCGCGAGGAGCGCCTCCGCGCGCTGGCGCAGCCCGACCTCGGAGACCCCGGTCGGGGCGAGCTTCGCCTGGACGTTCTCGAGCGCGGTCAGCGTCGGGATCAGGTTGAACTGCTGGAAGACGAATCCGAACGAGCGCAGGCGGAGCTCGGCAAGCTCGCCGTCGGGAAGCTGGGCAAGGTCGCGTCCTTCGAACAGGATGCGTCCGCTCGAAGGCCGGTCGAGGGCGCCGATGAGCTGGAGCAGCGTCGTCTTACCGGAGCCGCTCGGGCCCTCCAGCGCGAGGAACTCGCCCGCCTCGATCGTCAGGCTCACGTCCTGCAGCGCGTTGACGACGAGCTGCCCGCGGACGAAGGCCTTGCCGACGTCGATCAGCTCGCACTGGCTCATTCGACCGTCCTGAGAGCATCGGCGGGGCGGAGGCGTGCGGCCCGAGCTGCGCCCGCCGCGCCGGCGAGGAGGCCGCCGAGGACGGCGAGGAGGAAGCCGCCGACCACGATCGAGACACCCACCGGCGCCGACAGGGAGACGGCGTCGGACGTGGTGCGAGTCGCCTGCTCGATGCCGAAGAGGCTGCCGCCGCCGGTCGTCGAGCTGGCGCTCAGGGTCGGTCCGAATGCCCCGATACCGAACGCGACCGCGACGCCGAGGAGGACGCCGAGGACGCCGCCGAGCACGCCCGTGGTGAGCGACTCGGCGGCGACCTGGCGCACGACTTTGCCCTGCGTCCAACCGAGCGCCTTGAGCGTGCCCAGCTCGCGCACCCGCTTGCCGACGGAAGAGAGTGCGAGCAGCGCCGCGAGGAGGAACGCGGCGACTGCGGCGACGATCGAGAGGGCGAGGCCAAGGTTGTGCGAGAGGTTGGCGGCGTCGACGAGCGAGCCGCTGATCGTGCCGGCGACCTGCTTCGCGCTCGCGACCTCCGCCTGGTCGTAGGTGTTCGCGATCCGCTTCTCGACGGCGGCCACGGAGGCGCTGTCGTCGGCGCGGACGAGCACGACGTTGACGAGATTCTTCTGGCCCGAGAGCTTCTGGAGCTGCGCGAGCGGCAGGTAGACGTCGACGCCCTGGCCGCCGAGCGGGGGCTTCACGAGTCCGACGACCGTGAACGACGTCCCGTTCAGGTTCAGCTTCGACCCGACCTTCAGCGAGTTCCGGCCTGCATACGTCGCGGAGACGAGTGCCTCGCGCCCGCCCTTCAGGTAGCGCCCCGCGGTGACCTGCGCCGCGGTCACGAGCCCCATATCGGGGTCGCCCATCTGGACGCCGCCGATCGTGTACGACTCGCTCGTGATGTCGGTCTGCGGCGGGTCGAGCACCTGCTGCAGCGTCTCCCGCGGCGTCGTGATCGTCGCGCGGAACCGCTGCATCCGCTCGGGCAGGCAGCTCGCGAACGCGCCGGGGCCGATCCCGCCCCCGCTGGGGCCCGCTCCCTGCTGGTCGCCGAGCCCGCCGGGATTGGCGCCGCCGCCGCCCTGCCCCTGCTGCGGCAGTGTGACGCCCTGTTTGGCGAGGCAGTCGCGGATCTTCGCCTGCTCGGCCGCCGTCGGCGGCGTGATCGCCCGGTTGACATCGATCTGGTCGCCGCCGGTCTGGATCTGCGCGACGATCTTCGGCACCTTGCCTTCCTGGTGAACGGCCTGAAGGGTGAGGCCGGACGAGACCGCGGCGACGCCCTCGAGGCCGGCGATGTCCTTCGCCTGCGCCTCGGTGAAGGTCAGCTGGGTCCCCGGGAGGAAGAAGTCGTGGACGAAGTGCGTCCCGGCCTTGCCGAGCTTGGAGAGATCGGTGATCACGGCTTGGTTCGCCTCGACGACGTCGCGGTTGCCTCCGCCGCCGCCGAACGGCCCGCCGCCCGCATCGTCCTGCGCGGCGCGCGTCACGGTCAGGTCGGTGCCGATGCCCGCGAGGGGGTCGAGCGTCGCGCTCTGCGCCTCGTCGAGACCCTTCGAGAGACTCGAGATCGCGATCACGAGGCCGACGCCGACGGCGAGGCCGAGCAGCGTCAGAATCGTGCGGCCTCGGCGTCGGGTCAGCTCGGCGCGCAGGTAGCGGAGGTAGAACACGGACGGATCGAACCATGCTCGACTAAGAACGGCTTAAGACTTCGCGTTCAGGCTCAGCCTCATGAGCGTGCCGCCGCCGTCGGCGCGGTCGGCGACGACGGTGCCGCCGTGCGCCTCGGCCACCTGGCGCACGATTGCGAGCCCGAGTCCCGACCCCGGCATCCCGCGCGCCGCCGGTGCCCGGTAGAAGCGGTCGAAGACGAAGGGAAGGTCGGCCTCGTCGATCCCCGGGCCGTGGTCGCGGACGGTCAGCTCACCGTCGCGGACCGTCACCTCGACCTCGCCGCCGGCCGGGCTCCACTTCGCCGCGTTGTCGAGCAGGTTCGAGACCGCGCGCTCGATGGTCGCAGGCACACCTCTGATCAGCGACGGCGCCAGCTCGGCCCTGAAGCTGACGCCGGGCCGGTTGCGGCGCGTCCGCTTGATCGCGTCGGCCGTGACGAGGTCGAGGCGCACGTCCTCGAGCTCGCTCGGCGCCTGGTCGCCGCGTGCGAGCTCGACCAGCTCGGCGATCAGGGCCGTCATTTCGGTCAGCTGCTCGGTGACGTCGCGCAGGAGCTGCTCGCGGTCGCCAGGCGGCAGCGCTTCGTCGCGTGCGAGCACTTCGATGTTCGTGCGCAGGCTCGTCAGCGGCGTTCGCAACTCGTGCGACGCGTCCGAGACGAGCTGGCGCTGTGCCCGCGCCGAGTCCTCGAGCGCTCCGAGCATGGTGTTGAACGTCGCCGCCAGTCGCGAGAGCTCGTCGCTGCCGGACGCGTCGATGCGGCGCGACAGGTCTCGCGTCTCCGACACCTCTTCGGCCGTCCTCGTCAGCCGCTGGACGGGCGCGAGCACCGCCTTCGCGACCACGAGCCCGAGCCCGGCCGCGATCGCGATCCCGGTGGCGGCGATGAGGAACAGGATCACTCTGATCCGGTCGAGCGCCGCATCGACCTCGTCGAGCGGCCGCGCGATCTGGAGCGCGAGCCCGGGGTTGTCCACGGGGAGGGTGTAGACGCGGAGATGCGTGCCGGCGACGCGTGCGTCGGCGAAGAACGGGCTGTGTCGGCCGGCCGCGGTCCGGCGCGCCGCCTCGCTCACCGGCAAGTCGAACGTCGCCCCGGGGGAGCGGATCGCGTCTCCGTCCGCGGTGACGATTTGGGTGATCCCGGCAGCGCCGCCGAAGCGCTCTTGCGGGAGGTCGAGCTGCGGCTCGCCCGTCACCGGGTCGGTGACCACGCGCAGCCGCACGCTCGAGACGCGCTCTCGGAGCGCGTCGTCGACCTGGCCGCGCAGCTCGTTGCGGACGAGGACGTATGTGATCGCCGACGTCGCCGCGACGGCGACCGCGACCGCGAGCGCGACCGCGAGCGTGAGTCGTGCGCGAAAGCTCACTGTTCCCGCTCCGGTGCCGGCAGAGCCGACACCTCCGCTCCTGGCGGCTCAGTCAAGCCTACGCCGCCTCGCGGAGCGCGTAGCCGACGCCGCGGATCGTCTGGATCAGGCGCGGCTTCCCGCCCTGCTCGGTCTTGCGGCGCAGGTAGCCGATGTAGACGTCGAGCGAGTTCGAGCCGAACCCGAAGTCGTAGCCCCAGACGCGCTCGAAGATGATCGAGCGGGTCAGCACCTGGCGGGGGTTGAGCAGGAAGAGCTCGAGCAGCGCGAACTCGGTCCGCGTCAGCTCGATTGGGTCGCCTGCGCGACGCACTTCGCGGGTCGCCGGGTCGAGCTCGATGTCGGCGAAGCGGAGCAGGTCGCCGTCCTCGGCGGGTGCGGCGCGGCGCAGCAGCGCCCGCAGGCGCGCGAGCAGCTCCTCGAGCGCGAACGGCTTGACGACGTAGTCGTCCGCGCCCGCGTCGAGACCGGCGACGCGATCCGCGACCTGGTCGCGGGCGGTCAGCATCAGCACGGGGAGGCTGTTGCCGTCCTTGCGCAGCCGGCGGCAGGCTTCGAGCCCGTCCAGCCGCGGCATCGAGACGTCGAGCACGACCGCGTCGACGCCGTCCTCGCTCAGCCGCTCCAGCGCCTCCTGCCCGTCGCTCGCGAGCTCGACCTCGTAGCCTTCGAGCTGCAGCGCGCGGCGGAGCGACTCCCGCACGGCGGGCTCGTCGTCCACGACCAGGATTCTCATGGCGCACATTGTGCGCGTACGGACATGAACGGCAGCTAAGAACCCCGGTGGCCGGCGCGAGCGGCATCCCTCGCCCGGGGCGAACACCTCGATCCAGGTATGGACGCGCGCGGGATTCCGACTACAACGTGAGTAGGGGAGAGGGGTTGCGGGCGACTGCGGCGCCCGTCCGAAGTGGCCACAACTTCGGCGGGCGCGCCGCCCACGTTTGTGCGCAGAACGGAGGATCCGCGGGAGCGGATCCTCCGTTCGCGGAAATCCCTGAAGGGTCGCTTCGCTCCCGGCGCTCAATCACGAAGCGCGGCTTGCTGCGGGTCACGCGTCCAGATCGTCGCGTTCGAAGGAGCGGATCAGCGTCCGGTACTCCTCCGGGATCTCGGCCGGGCGACGCTCCGCGAGGTCGACGAGGACGAGCGTCTGCGTCGCGGTTACCATCAGCTCGTCGTCCCCCATCCGGTAGGCGGCGCACTCGTAGGTTGTGCTCGTCCGCCCGATCCGCGCCGCGCGGACGAAGATCTCGAGCAGGTCGTCGAACCGCGCGGGCGCGCGGTACTCGACCGTCGAGGCTCGCATGACGAAGTCGCGTCCCGCGATCCACGGCCTGGAGCCGCCGAGGTGGCGGTGGTACTCCGTCCGCGCGTGGTCGAAGTAGGGCAGGTAGCGGCCGTAGTAGACGACTCCCTGCGCGTCCGTGTCCGAGAACCAGACCCGGGCGATCGCCGAGTACTTGAACGGCGGCTTGCGGTCGGTGACCCGGCCGAGCTCGGTCACGAGCGGATCAGGTCGAGGACCTCGTCCCGCTTCCGCTCCATCTGCTCCTGCGAGAACGCCTCCAGGTTCAGGCGCAGCAGCGGCTCGGTGTTCGAGGGCCTGACGTTGAAGTGCCAGTCGTCGTAGTCGACCGAGATCCCGTCGAGATGGGTGACGGTGCCGTCCGCGTACCGCTGCTCCAGCTCCTGCAGCTTCCGGGGCACGTCGGCGACGGGGGTGTTGATCTCGCCGGTGAGGAAGAACTGCTCTCGGTACGGCGCGAGGATCTCCGAGAGCTTGCGGCCGCTCTTCGAGATCAGCTCGAGCAGGAGCAGGAACGGGACGACGCCCGAGTCGGCCTGGGAGAAGTCGCGGAAGTAGTAGTGCGCCGAGACCTCACCGCCGAAGACTGCGTCGTCCTCGCGCATGCGGTGCTTGATGTAGGCGTGCCCGACCTTGTTGATCAGCGCCGTCCCGCCTGCCCGTTCGATCGTCTGCGGCACGGCGCGGCTCGCACGCACGTCGTAGATGACCTTGCCGCCGCCCTCCTTCCGCAGGATCGACTCGGCCAGGAGCGCGGTGACGAAGTCGCCGGGGACGAACTCGCCCGTGTCGTCGACGAAGAAACAGCGGTCGGCGTCGCCGTCGTAGGCGACGCCGAGATCGGCTCGCTCCTCGAGGGCCTTGGCGACGATGAACTCGCGGTTCTCCGGCAGCAGTGGGTTCGGCTCGTGGTTGGGGAAGGTGCCGTCGGGCTCGAAGTAGCAGGTGACGACGTCGATCGGCAGGCGCTCGAGCACCGGCGGCAGCATCGCGCCCGCCATCCCGTTCGCCGCGTCGATCACGACCTTCAGCGGCCTCAGCTCGGACACGTCGACGAACGACAGCACCTTCGCGACGAAGGCGTCCCAGATGTTCTTCGCTTCCGCCCGACCGCGCTTCGCAGGAGGCCCGAACGGCTTCAGCGCGCGGTCGCGCACGTCCAGCAGGCCCGACTCACCGCCGACCGGCAGCGCGCCGGCGCGCACGATCTTCATGCCGGTGTACTGCTTCGGGTTGTGCGACGCGGTCACGCAGACACCCCCGTCGAGGCCGAGCTCGCCGACGGCGAAGTAGACCATCTCCGTCCCGACCATCCCGAGGTCGAGCACGTCGGTGCCCCCGTCGACTGCGCCGTCGATCAGCGCCGCCGCCATGGAGGGTGAGGAGAGGCGCATGTCCCGGCCGACGGCGATCCGCTTCGGCTCGAACTGCTCGACGTAGCCGCGGCCGATCGCGTACGCGCCCTCCTCGTCGAGCTCGTCCGGGTAGAGCCCGCGGACGTCGTAGGCCTTGAAGACTGCCGGAGAGAGCACGCGCTGACGCTAGCGCACCAGCGCGGGCCAGGCCCGCAACAGCCGTGACCCGGGCCCTCGTAACTACAATCACGGAGTGGAACGGAAGCTCGCAACTGTCGTTTTCGTGGATCTCGTCGGCTCGACCGAGCTTGTCGCTGCGCGCGATCCCGAGGTCGTCCGCCGACGCGTCAACTCGTTCTTCGAGCACGTCTCGCACTGCATCACGACGCACGGCGGCATCGTCGAGAAGTTCGCCGGCGACGCGGTCATGGCTGCCTTCGGGATCCCGCAGGCGCACGAGGACGACGCCGAGCGCGCCGTTCGCGCCGCCGCCGCGATCCTCGACTCGGTGCACAAGCTCGGGCTCGAGGCGCGGATCGGCGTCGAGGCGGGCGAGGTCGTCGCCGACGAGTCCGAGTCGACCTTCGCCACCGGCGAGGCGGTCAACGTCGCCGCCAGGCTCCAGCAGGCGGCCGAGCCGGGCCAGATCTTGATCGGCCCGTTCGCGCGCCGACTGACGATCGGCGTCGTCGAGACCGACGAGGTCGGCCCGATCGACCTCAAAGGCTTCGCCGAGCCGCAGCTGGCCTGGCGCCTGGTCGAGATCCTCGACGGCGACGGCCGGGCGCTCTCGGTCGCCGCGCCGTTCGTCGGCCGGGAGTTCGAGCTCGAGTTGCTCCAGAACACGCTCGGCCGCGTGATCCAGCACAAGCGTGCGCACCTCTTCACGATCTATGGCGAGCCCGGAGTCGGGAAGAGCCGGCTCGCACGCGAGTTCCTCGAGGGCGTCGAGGACGCGAGCATCCTCGTTGGCCGCTCGCTTCCCTACGGCGAGGGCGTCACCTACTGGCCGCTGGCCGAGATGGTCAAGGTCGCGGCCGGGATCGCGGACGACGATCCGGTCCAGGAGGCGATCTCGAAGCTGCGCGCCCAGTGCGGCGACGACGCGGTTGCCGACCTGCTCGCGCTCGCCGTCGGCGTGCTCGAGGGGATCGAG
>DASQKK010000032.1:0-6231 GCA_035630545.1 Gaiellaceae bacterium | reverse complement strand
ACGACCGGCTCGGCGGCGATGCGCACGTCCACTCCGTCGAGCCCGCGCAGGTATGGCGTCTCGACCCGGTCCCAGCCGCCTACCTCGGCGCCCCAAGCTCGCGCGAGGAACGCGTACGACGAGAGGCCGGCGCCGCCGATGCCGACGAACCAGAGGCGCCTACCCGCGAGCGCCTCGTGTCCCTGGCCGGGGCCGGCTCCCGCCGGGCGAAGCCCGGCTCCCCCTGCCCCACGAGGCTCTCCCGGCACGGTGCTCTCCGGGCCCGTGTCACTCACACTGTTCCTTCCGGCCCCGCACCGGGAGAGCCTCGCCAGGAACGCGAGGCAAGCGCGATCAGCTCCTCCGCGATCTCGTCCGCCGCCTCCGGCCTCGCCATCGCGTGCATCGCGGCGCTCATCGACCGGAGCCGGGCAGGCTCGGCCAGCAGCTCGTCGACGAGCGCGGGGACACGGCCGAGCTCCCGCTCGGGCACGACGACGGCGCCGCCGCCCCGCTCGAAGTGGCGCGCGTTCAGCGTCTGGTGGTCGCCGGTCGCGTGCGGATACGGGACGAGGATCGCGGGTGTGCCCGACGCTGCGAGCTCCCAGACGGTGCCGCCGGCGCGCGAGATCGCCAGGTCAGGCGCGGCCAGGGCGGCGCCAAACTCGGCTGTCGACGGCACGAGCACGTAGTCGCTCCGGTGCACGCGGCCGCGCAGGCGCTCGTAGTCGCGGTCGCCGGAGATGTGCAGCACCGCCGGGCCCTCGTCGCCGTAGGTGTCGACCGCGAAGTCGTTGAGGCTGCGCGCGCCCGCGAGCGCGCCGAAGAAGGCGATCACCGGAGCCTTCCACGGCAGGTCGAAACGGCGACGCCCCTCTTCCTTCGAGACGCCCCGATGGTCGGCCGGCACCGGCCGGCCGGTGACCCGATATTTCGAGCCGTCGCGCCCCGGGATGCCGTAGGCGAGGAAGACTCGCCGCGCGAAGGGCGCAGCCAGCCGGTTGGCGAGGCCGAGATGCGCATCCGCCTCCGTCAGCGCAGCCGGGAGCTTCCGCCGCCAGGCGGCGTAGACCATCGGCCCGGCGACGTAGCCGCCGCCACCGAGGACGACATCCGGCCGCCGCCGCTTCAGGATCGCAGCACATGCCCGCGGCGCGCGACCGGCCCGCAGGAGGGAGCGGAGCAGCGCCACGGATGGTCTGCGCGGGAAACCGGAGATCTCGAACGTGTCGAGCTCGTACCCGGCTTCCGGGACGAGCCTAGCCTCGACCCGATCCGGCGACCCGGCGAACGTCACGCTGACGCCGCGGTCGCGCAGCGCTGCTGCGACCGCGAGCGACGGCAGGACGTGGCCGGCCGTTCCGCCGGCGGCGATCAGTGCTCGCAACTCGCTCGGGCGCACGCTCATCGCCAGCGATGTTAAGGAGGATGCCGACGGCCGCGAGCAGTACGACGAGACTCGAGCCGCCGTACGAGACGAACGGGAGCGGGATCCCCGTCAGCGGCGCGACGCCGAGCACGGCCGCAAGATTGACGGCAGCCTGGCCGCAGACCAGTGACGTGACCCCGGCGGCGAGCAGCTTCCCGAACGGGTCGCGGCATCGCAGCGCGACGGTGAAGCCGGCGAACGCGAAGACGGCGAACGCGGCGATCACGGCCGCCGTGCCGATCAGACCGAGCTCCTCGCCGATCACCGCGAGGATCATGTCCGTCTGCTGCTCGGGGAGGTAGTTGATCTTCTGCACGCCTTCGCCGAGCCCCTTCCCGGTGACGCCGCCGGAGCCGATCCCGATCAGCGCCTGGACGGTCTGGAAGCCCGTGTCCTCCGGGTCGGCCCACGGATCGACGAAGCTGAAGAGTCGCGCGCGCCGATACGGCTCCATCCAGATCGCTGCGAGCCCACCGAGGGTCGCGAGCGTGGCGGCAGCGCCGAGCGTCCGGCCGGGAACCCCCGCGACGACGAGCATCCCGCCGATCATCAGCAGCAGCGAGATCGTGGTGCCGAGATCGGGCTCGACCACGATCAGCGCGGCGAAGAGGCACGTGACCATTCCGACGGGCTTCCAGAGCTCGCCGAGCGTCCGCGGCGCGCCGCTGCGCGAGAGGTAGGCAGCCGCCCAGAGGAGCAGTCCGAGCTTCGCCAGCTCGGAGGGCTGGAACGTGAACGGGCCGGCGGTCAGCCAGCGCTTCGCGCCGTTGATCTCCGGCGCGACGACGAGCACGGCCAGGCAGAGCCCGAGCGCGGTCAGCAGCAGCGGCGGCGCGAAGTTCCGCAGCCGGCGGTGGTCGAATCGCGAGGCGACGACGAGCAGGGCGATGCCGATCAGCGCGTAGACGCCCTGTCGCTTCAGGAAGGTGATCGGGTCGCCCTTCCCGAGCGCCGCCGCGGCGGAAGTGGCGCTGAAGACCATCACGAGGCCGAAAGCGACCAGGGCGAGCGTCACGAGGACGAGCAGGCGCTGCTCGAGCTGGCCGCGAGGAGCCTTCACCCCCCGAGGTTCTGTACCAGCCTCCTGAATTCCTCTCCGCGGTGCTCGTAGTCGCGGAATTGGTCGTAGCTCGCGCAGGCAGGTGAGAGCAGGACGACGTCCCCCGGCTTCGCCGCGCTCCTGGCCTCGGTGAGGGCGCGCTCGAGCGTGACGGAGATGAGGAAAGGGACGCTCTGGTAGCCGAGGTCGACCGAGAGCGGCTCGGCGGACTCCCCGATCAGGTACGCCGTGACGACATTGGCGGCCGCGATCGCCTGCGCAAGCTCCTGCCAGCTCTCTCCTTTGGCGCGGCCGCCGAGAATCAGGTGCAGCGGCGCCGAGTACGCCGTCAAGGCGCGCCGAGCGGCGGCGCTGTTGGTCGCCTTCGAGTCGTTGACGTACCGGACGCCGTCCAGCTCGGCGACGAGCTCCAGCCGGTGCTCGACGCCGGGGAAGGTACGCAGCGCAGCGGCGATCGCCGCGTCGTCGAGGCCGGCGGCGCGGGCGGCCGCCGTCGCGGCGGCGGCGTTCTCGCGGTTGTGGGCGCCGGGTATCAACGGCTCGGCCGGCAGCTCGTCGCCGGCCGCGAACTCGACGCGGCGAGCCGCGCCGGGGACGGAGCCGAAGCCGCGGGGCACGACCGCGACGTCCTCGGGGCCCTGGTTCTCGAAGATCCGCAGCTTCGCGTCGCGGTAGGCGTCGAAGCTGCCGTGCCGGTCGAGATGGTCCGGCTCGAGGTTGAGGAGCACGGCGATCCGTGGCCGGAAGCGCTCGACGTCCTCGAGCTGGAAGCTCGAGAGCTCGCAGACGATCCACTCGTCTGCAGGCACCTCGCCGACGAGCTCGCACAGCGCCGTGCCGACGTTCCCGGCCGTGCGCGCCCCCAGCATCGCGCCGAGCAGCTCGGTGGTCGTCGTCTTGCCGTTCGTGCCCGTGACGCCGAGGACCGGGTTCGGGAGCAGCCGCGCCGCCAGCTCGATCTCGCTCCAGACCGGGATCCCTCGCTCCCGCGCCGCCGCGACGAGCGGCGTCTCGCCTGGCACGCCCGGGCTCTTCACGAGCACCTCGACCCCGTCGAGCAGGGCGAGATCCTCGTCGTTGCCGAGCGTCCGGTCGGCGGCGACGACCTCCGTTCCGCGGGCCTCGAGCGCAGCCTGCGCGGCCCGGCCCGAGCGCGCGAGCCCGAGGACGAGCGCTCGCCTCAAAGCCGGAACTGGAGGTAGTAGCGATAGTAGAGGACGAAGCCGCAGGCCGCGAGGATGGCGGCGACGATCCAGAAACGGACCATGATCTTCGTCTCCGACCACGCCTTCATCTCGAAGTGGTGATGGATCGGCGCGATCAGGAAGACGCGGCGGCCCCAGTACTTGAAGCTGACCGTCTGAATGATCACGGAGAGCGCCTCGACGACGTAGATGCCGGCGATCAGGATGAGCAGGGCTTCGGTGCCGGTGACGATCGCGAAGCCGGCGAGGGCGCCGCCGAAGGCCATCGAGCCGGTGTCACCCATGAAGAGCTCGGCCGGGAAGGCGTTGTACCAGAGGAACCCGATCGCAGCTCCGATCAGCGCCGCGGCCAGGATCGCGAGGTCGAGCTGGAAGTCGGAGCGCGCCCCCACGTCACCCGAGCGGATGTAGCCGATCACGTTGATCGAGAGGAACGTGAGCAGGGCGATGATCCCGATCCCGGCGGCGAGCCCGTCGAGGCCGTCGGTCAGGTTGGCGCCGTTCGCCGCGCCGGCGATGACGAGGAAGAGGAACGGGTAGTAGGCCCAGGAGAGCGGGACGTCCACATCGACGACCGGGATGTAGATCGAGGTGTCGAGCTGGCTCTGCGCGTGGACGGCGAAGCCGACGACGACGGTGATCGCGGCGAGCAGGAGGAGCTTCCACCGCCCCTGGAGACCGAGCGAGCGCCGGTGGCGGACCTTGATGAAGTCGTCGAGAAACCCGATCGCGGCGCACGAGACGGTGAGGAAGAGCACGGTCAGCGCGGGCAGCGTGAACCTCGAGAGGGCGAGGAACGGCAGCGTCGCGCAGAGGATGATCAAGAGGCCGCCCATCACCGGCGTTCCCTGCTTGACCACGTGCCCGGCCGGACCTTCCTCGCGGATCGGCTGGCCGAGCTCGTTCCGGCGCAGGAACTCGATGAACTTCGGCCCGATCACAACGGAGACGACCATGGCGATCAATCCTGCGATGAAGACTCGGACCATTACGCGGTGTCGTTCGCCAGGGCCGGAGCTATGCCTTCGAGCGCGACCGAGCGCGACGCCTTGACGAGCACGGCGTCGCCGGGATTGACGACGCGTCGAGCCGCCTCGAGCGCGGCGGCAGCGTCGGGCGCCCACGCGTCGGCGTCGTAGCCGCGCGCAAGCTCGCCGACCGCCAGCACCTCGATCCCGAGCTCGTCCGCCAGCTCCGCGATCTCGCGGTGATGCTTCTCGGCGTGGTCGCCGAGCTCGGCCATGCCGCCGAGGATCGCGATCCGTCGCCGCCCGGCCCCGCGCTCGGCGAGGTGCCGCAACGCGGCCTCCATCGAGGTCGGGTTGGCGTTGTAGGCGTCGTTGACGACGAAGCCGCCGCCGGGCAGCGCCAGCTCCTCGCCGCGCCACTTCGAGAGCTGCACACGCGCCGCGGCCTCCTCGAGCCGGTCGAGCGGCAGATCCATCGCCTCGTACGCGGTCAGAGCGGCGAGCGCGTTCTGCGCCTGATGGCGGGAGGTGAGCGGGAAGCGGATCCGGCGCTCCCCGAACGCGACGTGGGCGCCGGCCTCGCGCAGCTCGACGTCGACCGGCGGCACGCGGAGGATCTCGATGTCGGTGCGGAGGTGCGGCTCGAGGTGAGCCGACTCCGGCACGATCGCGATCCCGTCCGGCGGCAGCGCAGCCACGAGCTCCGCCTTCGAGCGGGCGACGCCGTCGACCGAGCCGACGAGCTCGAGATGGACCGGGCCGACGGCGCTGATCACGCCGACGTGCGGCCGCACGATCTCGCAGAGGTCGGCGATCTGGCCGATTCCCCGCATCCCCATCTCGACGATGCAGATCTCCGTCTCCGGCTCCAGTCGGCCGAGTGTCAGCGGCACGCCGAGCTCGGCGTTGTAGCTCCCCTCCGTCCAGACCGTCGGTGCGGCGCGCGAGCAGAGCGCAGCGAGGATGTCCTTCGTCGACGTCTTCCCGGTCGAGCCCGTGACGCCGACGAAGCGGGCGCGGCTCCGGCCCCGCAGCGCCTGGCCGAGCACGGCCATCGCGTCGAACTCGTCGTTCGGGACCAGTGTGGCGGCGCCGCGCTCGCGCGCCGCGCCGACGAACTCGCGTCCGCCCCGGATCGCAACGAAGAGGTCGCCGGGGCCGACGCGGCGCGAGTCGATCTCGAGGCCGGTGATCTCGCCGTGGCCGTGCAGCTCGCCGAGCCCGAGCGACTCGATCTCCTCGATCGCGATCGGGATCACGCCTGCAGCGCCTCGCGGGCGACGATGCGATCGTCGAACGGCAGCCTCTCGCCCGCCACCTCCTGGCCCTGCTCGTGCCCCTTGCCGGCGATCACGACGACGTCGCCCGGCTCCGCCAGCGCCACGGCACGCCCGATCGCCGAGCGGCGGTCGGGATCGATCTCGACGTCTGTGCCGGTACCCTGGAGCACGTCCTGGATGATCGCCAGCGGATCCTCGCTGCGGGGGTTGTCGGACGTGACGATGACGAGGTCGGCGAGGTCGCTCGCCACCTTCCCCATCAGCGGCCGTTTCTGGCGATCGCGGTCGCCGCCGGCGCCGAACACCAGCA
>DASQKK010000031.1:0-18487 GCA_035630545.1 Gaiellaceae bacterium | reverse complement strand
CCCCTGAAGCGCAGCAACAACATCGCCGCCCGCATGGGCCGGTGGAGCGCGAACCACTGGAAGACAGCCGTCTTCGGCTGGCTCGCGTTCGTCGTCGCGTCCGTCGTCATCGGCGGCCAGGTCGGCACCAAGTACCTCGAGCAGGACGACCTCGCCGTCGGCGAGGCCGCCACCGCGACCAAGATGATCGAGGCCGGCTTCCCGCAGGCCGCCGACGAGCAGGGCGAGATCGTCCTGATCCAGTCCAAGACCCTCAAGGCCGACGATCCGGCCTTCGAGGCCGTGATCGAGGACGTCGCCAAGACGGTCGACGGCTTCCCGCAGGCCCGCAAGATCGACACGCCGCTCGACGCCGGTCACGCCGACCTGGTCTCGGACGACGGCCACTCGGCGATGGTGCAGTACCAGCCGGTCGGGACCTACGAGGAAGCTTCTCTCTACATCGACAAGCTCGAGGCGGCCGTCAACAAGACGGCAGCCCAGCACCCGGACTTCGAGGTCAACCAGCTCGGCAGCGTCACCACGACGAAGGCCACCGACGCGGCCTTCAACAACATGCTGAAGACGGCGGGGATGGTCGCGATCCCGCTGACGCTCGTGATCCTGCTACTCGTGTTCGGCTCTGCCGTCGCGGCCCTGATCCCGCTGCTGCTGGCGATCACGGCCGTCATGGCGACCACCGCGCTGATCGCGATCCCGAGCCAGTTCATCGCCGTCGACGAGCAGATCGCCGAGGTCATCCTCCTGATCGGCCTCGCCGTCGGAATCGACTACTCGCTCTTCTACCTCCGCCGCGAGCGCGAGGAGCGGGCCGCCGGACGCAGCGAGCACGCCGCGCTCGAGGCCGCCGCAGCCACATCCGGCCGCGCCGTCCTGATCTCGGGCGTCACCGTCCTGATCGCGATGGCCGGCATGTTCCTCTCCGGCGACAAGACGTTCATGTCCTTCTCGATCGGCACGATGATGGTCGTCGCGGTCGCGATGATCGGCTCACTCACCGTCCTGCCCGCACTGCTCGGCAGGCTCGGCGACAAGGTCGAGAAGGGTCGGATCCCGTTCCTGGGCCGCCTCCGCAGCAAGAACGGTGAGAGCCGCTTCTGGGGCGCGATCCTCGACCGCGTCCTCCGGCATCCGGTCGTCTCGGCCGTCGCCGCCGGCGCCGTCCTGATCGCCCTGACCATCCCCGCGCTCTCCCTGAACACGGCCACGACGGGCGTCGACGACATCTCGATCCCGGAGATCGAGCCGCTGAAGAAGTTCGACGCCGCCTTCCCGGGCGGCAACGACCCGGCCGTGATCGCGATCAAGGCGGACGACGTCCGGACGCCTGCCGTGCAGGATGCGATCGTCGAGCTGAAGCAGGAAGCGCTCGCATCCGGCCAGATGAAGGGCCCGATCGAGCTCGAGGTCAGCCGTGACAGCACGGTCGCCCAGCTCTTCATCCCGCTCGCCGGTACCAGCACGGACTCCACGTCCCAAACAGCCCTGGCCACGCTGCGTGAGGACGTGCTGCCGGCCACGGTCGGCCAGGTCGAGGGCGTCGAGTACGCCGTGACAGGCACGACCGCGCTGGACAAGGACTGGGAGACGAAGATGAAGACGACTGCACCGCTCGTCTTCGGCTTCGTGCTCCTGTTCGCCTTCCTGATCATGCTGGTCTCGTTCCGCTCGATCGTCGTCGCGCTGAAGGCGATCCTGCTCAACCTGCTGTCCGTCGGAGCGGCGTACGGCATCCTCGTCGCCGTCTTCCAGTGGGGCTGGGGCGAGAACCTGCTCAACTTCGAGTCGAACGGCGGCATCACGCCCTGGTTGCCGATGTTCCTGTTCGTGATCCTGTTCGGGCTCTCGATGGACTACCACGTGTTCATCATCAGCCGGATCCGCGAGGCCTATGACCGCGGTCTCTCGAACGACGAAGCCGTCGCCCACGGGATCAAGTCCACGGCGGGTGTCGTCACCAGCGCCGCAGTCGTCATGGTCGGCACCTTCTCGGTGTTCGCGCTGCTGCCGGTGATCGACATGAAGGAGATGGGCATCGGGCTCGCAGCCGCGATCCTGATCGACGCGACGCTGATCCGCGCGGTGCTCCTGCCCGCCACGATGACGCTGCTCGGCGACCGCAACTGGTACCTGCCGAAGTGGCTCGGCTGGCTCCCCCGCCTCGAGCACGAGCAGGCGCCCGAGGCGCCCGCAGTGCCCGCCGCCGCCTAGCCGGTCGAAGCACCCAAGACACGAAGCCCCGCCCTCTGCAACAGAAAGGGCGGGGCTTCACTCGTTCTTGGAGCCGGAGGAGGGACTCGAACCCACGGCCTACTGCTTACAAGGCAGTTGCTCTACCAGCTGAGCTACTCCGGCGCGGGCGCCGGACATGGTACTCGCCGCCTAGTTCAGCACCTCGCGCGTCTTCTGGTGGGCCAGGATCTTGCGCTTGACCCGCTGGAGCGCGTTGTCGATCGTCTTGCAGTCGCACCCCAGCTCGTCGGCCATCTCCTCGTAGGAGAGTCCTTCGAGGTAGCAGCGGAGCGCATCCGCCTCGAGCGGCGAGAGGCCGGTGCCGAGCGTGAAGACGAGGCTCTGCAGCTCCTCGGTGGAGATCACGCAGACCGACGGATCGTTCGTCGACGGGCCCGGGAGCGCGTCGCCGAGCGTGCACTCCCCGTCCGAGTCCTGGCCGGCCGGGGTGTGGCTGAAGGAGATGTACTGGTTCAGCGGCTGGTGCTTGAACCGCGTCGCGGTCTTGATCGCGGTGATGATCTGGCGGGTCACGCAGAGCTCGGCGAAGCTGCGGAACGACGTCTCCTTGTCCGCGCGGAAGTCGCGCACGGCCTTGTAGAGGCCGACGAGCCCCTCCTGAACGAGGTCCTCGGAGTCGCCACCGGCGAGGAAGTAGGAGCTCGCCTTCAGCCGGACGAAGCCGTTGTAGCGGCGCATCAGAGTGTCGAGCGCGGCCGTGCTGCCGTTCCGCGCCTTCATCACCAGCTGCAGATCCTCAAGCTCTCGTTGAGCCTTCTGGGCCGACTTTACCGCGGACGCGGTCTGAGCGGACATTCGCGATCTCCCTGGATTGGGCGGGAAAGAGCGGCCGTGCCCGCCGTGCCGGACACTGAACTCTCACCCTTAGGTTGAGGCAGAAGATAGCAAGCTCATGCACAAGTTACAAGGAGATTGCAAAGGATCGATTCTGTTAGGAACGTATGTTCGCGTCAGCCGTCGCCGCGGCGCAGCCGCTCGAGCCGCTCTCGGGTCTCGTCGTCAAGGCTGTCGCGGAGCCGGGAGCCATGCGACTCCCGATGGTGCGGCTGCTGCAGGTCTGCGAGGAAGGTGCGGGAGGACCGCTTCTGCACCTCCTGGCCGGACGTGCCGCGGACCGCGAAGTCGGAGGAGACGAGGCAGACGATCTCGGTCGCACGGTGCTCGGCGGCCAGCCGTTCGAGTACAGCGTCGGCGTGCGGCGCATAGCGGACGGACAGCGGCCCCACCTCAGCGTCGACGCCGGCCCCGTCCCAGACGAGAAAGCCGCGGGCGCCGCGCAACGCCACGAACGACGCCAGCGTGTCGGTCAGCTCCCGCTGGTCGGCGTAGCCGCCGGCGTGGAGCAGGTTGTGACCGTCGAAGAGGTAGAGCGTCGGATCAGCCATCACGCCGTCGCCGTGCCTCGTACAGGAAGAGCGCCGCGGCGACGCTGACGTTCAGCGACTCGACCCGTCCTGCGAGGGGAATCGAGACCGTCGCGTCACAAGCGCGGCGCACGAGCGGCCGAACGCCCTTCCCTTCGGCGCCGAAGACGAACGCGAGGCCGCCGGTGAGATCTGCCTGCCAGAGATCCTGCTCCGCGTCGGCTGCGGCCGCGTAGATCCAGAGGTCGCCACGCTTGATCTCGTTCAGGTAGCGCGCGAGGTTCGGGACGACGGCGACCGGCAGATGCTCGACGGCACCTGCGGAAGCCCGGGCGACCGCCGCCGTCACCATCGCCGAGCCGTGCGCCGGGACGACGACGCCGGTCGCACCGGCGCCTTCGGCGCTACGGATGACCGCGCCGAGATTGCGCGGATCGGTGACCTGGTCGAGGCACGAGAGCAGCGGCCGCTCGACTCCGGCAAGCTCGTGCGCGTCGGCGTACCGATACGGCTCGGTCCAGGCGTGGACGCCCTGGTGGTCGCGGGTGCCGGCCGCCTCCGAGATCTCCCGATCCGGCTTGATCTGGAGGCGCGGGGCATCTTCCAACCACGGCTCGGCCGCGGCCGCCCGCTCGGTGGCCCAGACCTCGAGCACCTGGCGCCGGCCGCGGAGCGCCTCACGCACAGGCCTGCGGCCGTAAACCTGGTCCCGCGTCACTGCCGCGGAACGAGCCGGTAGCCGCCCGAGTCGTCGCGCACCTCCCAGCCCGCTGCCTCGATCTGCTCCCGCAGCTCGTCGGCCCGGGCGAAGTCCTTCGCTGCGCGCGCCTCCAGGCGTCCGGCCGCGAGCGCATGCACCTCGGACGGCGCCTCTTCCTCCCGAGCGAGCCCGGAGAGTCCGAAGACGTCGAGGGCCCGCCTAAGTAGCTGGTGATCGCGCCACTCGTGCATGAGGGCAAGTGCGGCGGGGGTCGAGAAGTCGTCGTCGAGCACCGCCTGGAACCGCTCCCACGCGTCGGGTGGAGCAGGCTCCGAGCGGTTCCGGAACACCTCGCGCAGGCCCTCGGCGCGCGCCTGTGCGTCCACCATCCGGTCGTCGGAGAAGTCGATCGGGCTGCGCCAGTGCGCAGTCATGAAGAACAGCAGCACCGTGTCGCGACCCCAGCGGTCGAGCACCTCGGCGATCGTCTCGACGTTCCCGATCGACTTCGACATCTTCTCGCCGGTGAAGCGGAGCATGCCGTTGTGCATCCAGACCTTCGCGAACTCGTACCCGCGGGCACGCGACTGCGCCAGCTCGTTCTCGTGGTGGGGGAAGACGAGGTCGAGGCCGCCGCCGTGGATCTCGAAGACCGGGCCGAGCAGCTTCTCGGCCATCGCCGAGCACTCGATGTGCCAGCCCGGCCGGCCGTCTCCCCACGGCGACGGCCAGAAGGTGTCCTCGCCCGGCTTGTTCGCCTTCCAGAGCGCGAAGTCGCGCGGATCCTCCTTGCGCGGATTCGGCTCCTGCTCCTCCGCCTGATCCGGCTTCTGTCCCGAGAGCCGGCCGTATTCGGCCCAGCGCGCGACCCGGAAGTAGACGTCGCCGCCGACCTCGTAGGCGAAGCCGCGCTCGACCAGGTCGGCGATGAACGCGACGATCTCGTCCATCGACTCGGTCACCTTCGGCCAGAAGTCGACCTCGTCGAGCCCGAAGCGGCCGGTGTCCTCGAGGTACCACTCCGTCGCCTGGCGCGCGCGCTCGGCACTGGCGCCCGGGGCGGCCTCGTAGATCTTGTCGTTGACGTCGGTGATGTTGTGGACGAGCGTGACGTCGTAGCCGCGCTCGCGCAGCCAGCGCTTGTACCAGACCGCCAGCACGTACGGCCGCGCGTTGCCGATGTGGGCGCGTGCGTAGACCGTCGGGCCGCAGACGTACATGCCGATCGGTCCCGGCGCGGCCGGCAGCTCGACGAGGTCACGCGCGAGGGTGCTATAGAGCCGCATCGACCCGCCTCAGCGCCTCGTCCTGCGGGAGCGCGGCGATCACAGTCCAGAGCTCCGGCCCTCGCTCGGCGCCGGTCAGCGCGAGCCGCAGCGCCTTCAGGTCGCCACCGACGGCCTTGAGCTCGCGGACGATGTCCTTCCCGTCGAGCCCGCTCGCGCGCAGCTCGGCAAACCGGGTCAGCGTCGGCCGCGCCTCCTCGGGCAGCGTCACCTGCCGCGGCTCGAGGATCGCCGCCGCAATCGCGCGCGCCTCGACCAGGTCGCGCGCTCCGCGGAGCGCGCGGGCGAGCTGCGGCGGCGCGCCTGCGCGGGCGGCGAGGTCCTGGTCCGAGAGCGCCTCGATCGCTTCGATCGCGAGCCGCCGGATCCTGGCCTCGTCGAGGTGGACGTCGTGCGCCGGCTCGCCGAGCTCCTCGAGGTAGGCGCGCACCGCCTCCGCTGGGACGCCCCGATCGCGGTACTGCGCCAGCGTCGGCGCTCCCTCCCGCTTCGACAGCTTCTTTCCGTCCGCCCCGAGCAGGAGGCCGTGGTGGACGTACTCAGGCGGCTCGAACCCGAGCGCCCGCGAGAGCTCCCGCTGCAGCTCGGTGTTGGAGCGGTGGTCGGCGCCGCGGACGACGTGGGTGATCTCGAAGTCGTGGTCGTCGACGACGCTCGCGAGGTGATACGTCGGCGAGCCGTCGGGTCGGAGCAGCGTCGTGCCGCGGAAGCGGATCGAGCTGTCGGCGTCCCGCTCCCCCACGCTCAGCGCCGCCTCGGCGTGGCGCGCGGCGCGCTCGCTCTGCCGGCTCGGTCCCTCGTTCCACGGCAGCCCGAGCCACTCCAGATCCTCGAGGATCGCCTCGACCGCGCCCGGCACCTCGCGGGAGCGGTCGGTGTCGTCGATCCGCAGCAGCATCCACTCGCCGCGGCGCCGGTTCGCGACCGCGGACAACGAGCTCCCGAGGTGCAGTGAGCCCGTCGGGCTCGGTGCGAAACGGACTCTCGTGGACACGCGTTGAGTGTACGGTCGCGGGCCGCCGCGAACCCCGTCGTGCGGCGCCGGAACCGCTTTCTCAGGAGATTCTCAGGTTGCTCTCACGCTGCTCTTAGCTCGCGCCGGAAGTCTGGTTCCACCAACCAACCGGATGCAAGGAGTGAGCATGGAACGGCAGGGACTGAGAGCACTCGAGGGCACCCCCGACCAGGATGCGGTCGAGAGCGCGCTCTTCGAGATCAAGCGTGTGATCGCTGGCCAGGACGAGATGCTCGAGCGCGTCTTCGTCTGCCTGCTCGCCGGCGGGCACCTCCTGATCGAGGGCGTCCCCGGGCTCGCGAAGACGCTGACGATCAAGACGGTGGCGGGCGTGCTCGGAGGCACGTTCCAGCGGGTGCAGTTCACGCCCGACCTCGTCCCGTCCGACCTCGTCGGCACGCGCATGTACCGCGGCGGCAAGGATGGCTTCGAGACCGAACTCGGGCCGGTCTTCTGCAACTTCCTGCTTGCCGACGAGATCAACCGCGCGCCCGCCAAGGTGCAGTCGGCGCTGCTCGAGGTGATGCAGGAGCGCCAGGTCACGATCGGCAAGGAGACGCACGCCGTGCCGTCGCCCTTCCTCGTCATGGCGACTCAGAACCCGATCGAGTCCGAAGGCACCTATCCGTTGCCCGAGGCCCAGGTCGACCGCTTCATGCTGAAGGTGCTGGTCGACTACCCGGCGCCGGCGGACGAACTGACCGTGATCGAGCGGGCGCTCGCCGAGCCGGTCGTCGTCGAGCGGCTGCTCTCCGTCGAGGATCTCGCCGAGTTGCAGGTCGCCACCCGGCGCGTCTACGTCGACCCGGCCGTCTCCCGCTACGCGCTCGCGATCGCGCTCGCGACGCGGCAGCTCGCCGAGACCGAGCTCGAGGAGCTCGACGGCTACGTCGAGTACGGCGCCAGTCCCCGCGGGCCGATCAACCTCGTCCTCGCCGCTCGCGCCCTCGCGCTGCTGCGCGGACGCCGTTACGTGCTTCCCCAGGACGTGCGCGAGCTCGCCAAGGACGTGCTCAGGCACCGACTCGTGCTCAGCTACGAGGCGCTGGCCGAAGGCGTGGACGCGGAGCGGATTCTCGACCGGGTGCTCGAGACGGTCCCGATGCCCCAGCTCGAGCTCTCGCGGCAGGACGTCGCATGAGCACCGTCCACGCACTCCGCCCGACCCGGACCCCCGGCCGGCCGGGCCCCGGCCCGGTCCCGGCCGCGCTCCTGCGCAAGGTGAACCTGGTCGTGCGGCGGCGGATCGACGGGCTGCTCGCCGGAGACCATCGCTCCTGGGCGACGGGCGACGGCACCGAGCTGGCCCAGGTCCGGCCCTACGCACCCGGCGACGACGTCCGCCTGATCGACTGGAACGTCACCGCCCGGACCGGCGAGCCGCACGTCCGGGTCAACGTCGCCGAGCGGGCCGTCGAGACGTGGCTGCTCCTGGACACCTCGGCGTCGATGATCTTCGGCACGGCCGACCGGCGGAAGTGGGACGTGGCCGAAGGCGTCTCGCTGGCGGTCGGGAACTTCGCCGTCCGCCGCGGCAACCGGCTCGCGCTCGTCACCTTCGGCGACCGCGACCCCCTCGCCTCCCCCGCACGCCAGGGCAACCGCGGCCTGCTCGCCCTCCTGACCGCGTTGCGGCGGGAGCCTGACCTCGAGCCCGTCGGCCCCACGTCGCTGGGATCGGCTCTGGCACGGATCGGCCGGCTCGCCCGGCGCCGGGCAGTGATCGTGATCGTCTCCGACTTCCGCGGCCCCCGCGACTGGCGGCCACGACTGCTGCAGCTCGCGTCCCGTCACGACGTCATCGCGGTCGAGATCCAGGACCCGCGCGAGCAGGAGCTGCCGGACGTCGGCGATCTCTGGGTCGTCGACCCCGAGTCGGGTCGCCAGCTGCGCGTCGACACGCGCAGCCGGAAGCTGCGGCAGCGGTTCAGCGACGAGGCAACGGCGGACCGTGAGGCGCTCGCGCGCGAGCTCCGCTCGCTCGGGGTTCCGCATCTGACGCTCTCGACCTCGGGCGACTGGCTCCGCCGGCTCGTCGGCTTCCTCCAGACGGAAGGGAGGCGGCGATGAGCTTCGCCTGGCCGATCGCGCTCTTGGGCCTCGGCCTCGTGGCGCTGGCCCTGATCGCTTACGTCGCCGTGCAGCGCCGACGGCGGCGGTATGTGGTCCGATTCACGAACTTCGACCTGCTCGAGAACATCGTCGCCGACTCGCCCCGCTGGCGGCGCCATGTCCCGGCGGCGTTCGCGCTTCTCGCTCTGACCGCTCTGGTCGTCGGGATGGCGCGGCCCCAGGTTGCCGTCGCCGTGGCCCGCGAGGAGGCGACCGTGATCCTGGCGATGGACAGCTCCGGCTCGATGACCGCGACCGACGTCGCGCCGGACCGGATGACAGCCGCACGCGAGGCGGCGAGTTCGTTCGTCGACGACCTGCCCGACGGCTTCAGGGTCGGTGTCGTCTCGTTCTCCAACGAGGCGGACGTTGTCGTCCCGCCGACGGCCGATCGCGAAGAGGCGCTGCGCGGGCTGAGCGCGCTCAGAGCCGACAACGGCACCGCGCTCGGCGATGCGATCGCGCGCTCGGTCGACCTCGGCGTCACGAGTCTCGACGAACAGCTCGCCGCTGCGAAGGCGGACGACACGCCGGTCGTCGTGCTCGTCCTCTCCGACGGCGCCAACACGACCGGGGACTACGAGCCGCTCGAGGCGGCGCAGAAGGCGGTCGACGCCGACGTGCCCGTCTACACGGTCGCGCTCGGAACGGACGAGGGCACCGTGCAGGGCCCGGACGGGTACGGCGGCACGCGCACGATTCGCGTCCCGCCCGACGCCGAGACGCTGTCGCAGGTGGCCGAGATGACGGGCGGCACCTTCTTCGAGGCCGCCGACGAGGAGGCGCTGCGGAGCGTCTACGACGAGATCGGCTCGCAGGTCGGCGTCGATCACGAGCAGAAGGAGCTGACCGTTCTCTTCACCGCCGCGGGTGCACTGCTGCTCCTGCTCGGCGGGGCGCTCTCGACGCTCTGGTTCGGCCGCATTCCCTGACAGCGAGGAACGGAAGGAGGTGATCGACATGGAACGAGCCCGCAAGAGCAATTCGCACGTCCTGCTGGTGCTGCTGGCGGCGGCGTTCGCGGTCGCGGCGATCTGGGCGGCAACGGCGCTCGCAGCCGGCGGCTCGTCCAGCGCTTCGAGCAACCCGGGCACCAGCCAGCCGGCGGTGGAGTTCGTGCAGTCCGAGGAAGAGCCACCACGGGCCGACGAGGACTGCCCGAAGGGCGAAGACGGCTCCGGCGGCGGTTCCGGCGGCTCCGACGACTCGACCGGCTCGAGCTCGACGGACTTCTAGGCGCGGCAGTCGAGGGAGCCGGGAGGTCGCTCGCGATTGCTCGGCTCCCTACACCTCTAGCCTGCGTCCGTGGCCGACGTGCTCGAACCCTTCAACGGCCAGGCCCCGAAGTCTCTCCACTCCGACGCTCCGAGGACTTCCGGCGCTTCCGGCCTCTCAACGGAAGCTGTCCGAGTGAAGTGCTTGAGCGCTATGACGACGGCGGCAAAGCGGGCGCAGTCCGTGCATCCAGGGAGATGTCGAGCAGCCTCTGCCACCTCGGTTGCGGAGGAGGCCTCTCCGTCGAGCACCACCGACAGCGTCCGGCGAGTCCGGCGGCACGTCGCTCGGCCGGTCGCGCTCAACTGGTTCCGGTGCGTGCCGGTGTCTGCGGGGTCGCGCTCTCGCGCCGGCGGAGCCGGTGGAGCCAGGAAGTGGTGCGCCTCTCGCTGGTTTCGGACGTGGTCGAGCGCGCCTCCCGAGCCTCGATTGAATGAATCGCCGCGTGCCCGAGCGCCACGCGCTCCTGGTGTCGCTGACGGGCGATGTCGTGGGTCGTCAACGGATGAGTCACGATCGTCTCCTCTGGTCGAGTTGGAAATCCGCTCTGACGACACGACGGGGCCGCCTGGCAACTTCTTCCATCTCACGAGACAGCCGCTCGACTACGCTCGCTTCGGTGGATGACCTTCTTGCCGCTTGGTACTGCCAAAACGGTCGATCGCTGCCGTGGCGGGAGACGCGCGACCCGTACGCGATCCTCGTCTCCGAGGTGATGCTGCAGCAGACGCAGGTCGAGCGCGTGATCCCGCGCTGGGTCGCGTGGCTCGAGCGGTGGCCGACGCCGGTGGCGCTCGCGGCCGCCACGCCTGCCGACGTGATCCGGGAGTGGCAGGGGCTCGGCTACAACCGGCGCGCCGTCAGCCTCCACAAGGCGGCGCAGGTCGTCGCCGCATCGGGCTGGCCGGACGACCTCACCGTGCTGCCGGGCGTCGGCCCGTACACGGCGGCCGCGATCCGCAATCAGGCCTACGGCGAGGCGGTGCTCCCGGTCGACACGAACGTCGCCCGCATCCAGGAGCGGACGGGCTACACGTTCGGCCCGGAAGCGCTACAGGCCCTCTTCGACCTCGGCGCGACGGTGTGCCTTCGCCGCGTGCCGCGCTGCGAGGCCTGCCCGCTCGCCGAGCGCTGCCCTGCGCGCGGGCGCCGCTACGAGCCGCTGCGGAAGCAGTCCCGCTTCGAGGGGTCGTTCCGGCAGCGGCGGGCGGCCCTCCTCCGCCTCGTCGCCGTCGAGGCGCAGCTGGTCGCCGGCCTCGATCGGGAGGCCGTCGACTCGCTGCTGCGGGACGGCCTGGTCGAACAGGCCGGTGACCTCGTGCGCCTCCCTGCCTAGAGGCGGTGGTGCATCCAGACGTTCGGCTCGACGTAGACGCCCTCGTCACGCTCGCGGTCGATCTCGATGGGAACGAGTGCACCGCGCACGACATAGCTTCCGCTGTCCGGGAACGCCATCCCCGTCCAGCTCTCCCAGCCCCCGACCGTGCCGGTGATCCGCATCGACGCCGGGGCGACGCGGACCAGCTCGGCGCCCGCCTGCTCGTGCGTGCGCAGCCAGGCGTCGAGGAGCTTGCCGTCATCGCGGCGCCACTCGACGTAGCGCTCCATCGGCGTCAGCGGATAGACGTGCTTCTGGCTCGGGCGGACGGGTGCGACGAGATCGGAGAGCCCGCGCGCCGCGACGGCCTCGCGCATGCCGTCGAGCATCGTCCTGCTCAACCCCTGGCCGCGCCGTTCGACGCCGATCGTGATCGCGATCGCCGAGACGGCCGTTGCGGGCCGGCCGGCGAACGCCTGCTCGAGGGCTGCGTCCCAGCCGTCGTCGGGCAGCTCTTCCGGGCCGAACGGGATCGGGACCGCGTTCGACTCCGCCAGTAGCCTGTTCTCCTCGTCGAGGAGGAAGAGCTGGAGGTCGGGGAACTCCTCGTACTGCCGGTTCCAGTGGACGTTCGCGACGGCGTCGTGGTACATGAACTCGTCCCAGGCGTCGCCGAGCTCGCCGCGTCGCTCGAGCAGATCCGGCCGTTCGAGGTAGGAGACGAGCCTCACGCTCGCTCCAGGAGGGCGACGGCCTCCGCCGCGAGCCCTTCTCCGCGTCCGCTGAAGCCGAGCCGGTCAGTGGTGGTCGCGCGCACGTTGACGCGGTCTGGCTCGACCCCGAGCGCGCCGGCGAGACGTTTGCGCATCTCGTCCCGGTATCCGGCGATCCGCGGCTCCTCGCCGATCAGGATGCAGTCCGCGTTCACGAGCGCGAATCCCGCTTCCCGGACCCGCCCGTAGGCGTCGCGGAGGAGGTCGAGCGAGACCGCTCCCTCCCAGCGCTCGTCGCCGGACGGGAAGAGCGAGCCGATGTCGCCGAGCCCGGCGGCGCCGAGCACGGCGTCGACGAGCGCGTGCGCGACGACGTCGCCGTCCGAGTGCCCGGCGAGCCCGCGCGCGTGCTCGATCGCGACCCCGCCCAGGACGAGCGGGACACCATCCTCGAACGCGTGGGCGTCGACGCCCAGCCCGATCCGGAGCTCAGACACCGAGCACCTCGGGCAGCTCCGCGAGCGCCGAGACGCGCAGGGCGGCAGGCGGCGGCTCGTGCAGGTGACCCCACGGTCCGCGGCGGACGTGCACGGCGACCATCCCCGCCGCGAGTGCCGGCTCGACGTCGTTGTCGACCCTGTCGCCGACGTAGGCGATCTCGTCGGCGAAGACACCGCACTCGGCGACGATTCGCTCGAAGAACGCCGGCGCCGGCTTCTCGACTCCCCAGCGCGCCGAGGAGCCGACGAGGTCGACGTGCTCGCGGAGCAAATCCTCCGCATCCGTGAGCGTGTTGCCGACGGCACCGACGCGCAACCCGCTCCGTCGAAGCGACGCCAGACATGACAGCGCGTCGGGATAGAAGTCCTCCGACCCCCAGGTCGCCGCCGGCTGCTCGACACCGAGGATCTCCCAGACTCGCCGGTGGTGCTCGCCGCGGGCGGCCAGCCCGCCGACGACTCCCATCACGGTGAAGCGCGGAGCGCCCACGGCGTCCGCAGCGCGCTCCCACAACCGACTCTCGTCGATCAGCGTCTCGCCGACGTCGAACACGACCGCCTTCACAGCCACGCGATCACCTGCTCCAGATCGGTCCTGGTGGTCACCTTCAGCAGCCGGGGGTCTCCCTCGACCCATTTCACCCGTCCGCCGCCCGCCTCCACGAGCGACGCGCAGTCCGTCGCACCGGTCAGATCGCCGGCGTAGGCGCTCCGGAGAGTCGAGACCGGGAATGCCTGCGGCGTCTGCACGGCAACCAGCTGCTCGCGAGGCGCCGTGCCGACGACGCGGTCTCCGTCGACCCTCTTCACGGTGTCCGTGACGGGAAGAGCGGGGACGACCCCGTCCCAGCCCTCGGACAGCGGCGCGAGCACGCGCTCGATCACGTCATCGGTGACGAGCGGCCTCGCCGCGTCGTGAACGAGCGCAACCAGCGCGTCGTCCGCCACTTCGGCGAGCGCAGCCCGGACGGACTCTGCCCGGGTCTGCCCGCCGGTGACCGCGGCGACGACCTTGGTCGCGGAGAGCTCCTCGGCGAGGAGGATCGCCGGCTCTTCCCAGCCTGCCGGCACGGCGACGACGATCGCGTCGATCCAGTCCGAATCGTCCAGGCGGCGCAACGGCTCGGCGAGCAGGGGCAGCTCGCCGAGCCCGACGAACGCCTTCGGCCGCTCCTCGCCCAGCCGCTCTCCCGTCCCCGCGGCGACGAGGAGGGCCCAGACGCTCATTCCTCGAAGCTAGGCAGTGGCCGCTGCGGCCTTCGCCTTGCTCTTCTGCTTGGGCTTCTCGCCGTTGCCGGCCAGGACGCCCTCGAGCCACTCGGCCGCCTCTTCCTCGTCGACCGCCTTGGCGTACATCAGCTCGGAGGCGAGGATCTTCTTCGCCTTCACGAACATCTGCTTCTCGCCGGTGGAGAGACCCTTCTCGTGGTCGCGCAGGGAGAGGTTCTTGACCACCTCGGCAAGCTCGAAGATGTCGCCCGTCTTCATCTTGTCGCGGTTGTGCTTGAAACGGCGGTTCCAGTTCTTCGGCATCTCCGACTCGCCCGCAGTGAGTGCCTTGACGACGGTGTTGACCAGGTCTTCGTCGATCACTGTCCGCAGGCCGACCTGCTCCGCATTCTCGACGGGAACGTTCACCGTCATGTCGTTGTGCAGGATCTGGATCGTGAGGTACTCGCGGGTCTGACCCAAGACCTCGCGCTTCTCCTTTTTCACGACCGTGCCTGCACCGTGGTGCGGATACACCACCTTGTCGCCAACGTCGAACAAGCCAGCCTCCCCTTAAATCGTCTGTACCGTGAAGAAGCCGGCGGGCTCGAGAGCTCACCGGCGAGAGGAGGGAAGTCTAGCAGAAATCCCTGGAAAACGCGTTATTTTCGAGGATTATCCCGATTTGCGGGGATTTTCCTCCCGGGTCTCGAGCCCGCCGCGGAGGGCGTCCCGAAGCGTCCCCGATCCCGAGACTCTGATCTGGGAACGGCTGCGCGTCCCCTCGGGCGCGACGGCCGCGACGATGCCGAGCTTGGCGCACTCCTCGAGTCTGCGCTCCGACTGGGCGGCCGTCCGCAGCCGGCCTGTGAGCCCGATCTCGCCGAAGACGGCGATCCCCTCGCGCACCGGCGCGTTCCGCTGCGCCGACGCGATCGCCATCGCGATCGCCAGGTCGGCACCGGGCTCGTCGATGCGGAGGCCGCCGGCGACGTTGACGAAGACGTCGGCGGTGCCGAGCGGGACTCCGGCGTGGCGGGCGAGGACGGCGACGATCATCGCCAGCCGCTTCGGGTCGACACCGGTGCCGACACGGCGCGGCATCGCCAGATCGGTCGGAGCGACCAGTGCCTGGATCTCGAGCAGGATCGGCCGCGTTCCCTCGAGCGCACAGGCGACCGCAGCACCGACCTCGCCCGGCAGTGTCTTGCCGAACAGCTCCGAGGGGTCGGGCACGCCGATCAGCCCCTCGCCGGTCATTTCGAAGACGCCGAGTTCGTTGGTGGAGCCGAAGCGGTTCTTGGTCGCCCGCAGGACGCGGTGGGCGTGGTAGCGGTCGCCCTCGAACTGGAGCACGCAGTCGACGAGGTGCTCGAGCACGCGCGGGCCCGCGACGGCGCCGTCCTTGGTCACGTGACCGACCAGGATCGTGGCCACGTTCTGCTCCTTCGCGACCCGGAGCAGGCGGCCGGCGGCCTCGCGGACCTGGCCGACGGATCCGGGCGCGGAGCTCATGTCGGCCGCGTAGAGCGTCTGGATCGAGTCGATCACGCAGACGTCTGGCTGCTCGCGCTCGAGTGTGGCGCAAACGGCGTCGAGCTCGGTCTCGGCGAGGATCTCGACGTTCTCCGTGCCGCCGAGCCGCGCCGCGCGCAGCTTCACCTGCGCGGTCGACTCCTCGCCGGTGACCAGGAGCGCCCGGCGGCCGCCGGCGGAGATGGCGCCGAGCGCGCTGAGGAGCAGGGTCGACTTGCCGACGCCGGGCTCGCCACCGACGAGGACGAGACTGGCGGGGACGAGCCCGCCACCGAGAACGCGGTCGAGCTCGGGCACGCCGGTCGCGATCCGCTTCGCCTCCTGGGCGTCGACGTCGACGAGGCGGAGCAGCGGCTTCGCGGCAGCCACCGTCTTCAGTGAGACGGGGGTCTCCTCGACCAGCGAGCCGAAGGCGTTGCAGCCCGGGCACTTCCCGAACCAGCGTCCCGCCGAGTAGCCGCACTCGGTACAGGCGTAGTTGACTGCCGCCTTGGCCATGGTGCGAGGCTAGCCGCGGCGGCGGACGAGGATGTCTCGACTTCGTGACGACGGTGTGACGATTCCGCCTGTCTGGGAACGCCGGCAAGGCCTGCGGTGTAGGGATCGCAGATGCAGGTCGTCAGGCTCGCCGTCGTCACGCTGGCCGCCGCCGCGCTGCTGACGACAGGCTGCGGCGACGACCGAGCGGCCGCGTCCCGCTCGGCCACGGCCGTCGAGCCCACCGTGCACCATCCGTACGCCGTCGTTGTCGACCCGCGCGGGCGGGTGTTCATCGCGGACGGCGCCGCACGACGGATCGTGGTCATGAGCGCGAAAACGGGACGGCGGAGCGTGCACGCAGCTGGTTTCAACGAGCCCACCGGCCTCGCCGCGACGCGCAACGCGCTCTACGTCGCGGACTTCCACGCCGGCCTCGTGCGGCGCGTCGCCGCAAGCGGGCGCGTGACGACGCTCGCCCGTCTGCCGCAGGTGACCGCCGTCGCAGTGTCTCCGTTCGGTGCGGTCCACGCGGTGACGATGAACGGCGTGCTCGCACGCATCTCGGCTTCGGGCCGGATCGCCCCAGTCCCGGTACCCGGCGGGCTCGACCGGCCCCACGGAATCGTCTTCGATCGCGCCGGGAACATCCTCGTCGCCGAGGACTCGCGTCGCGTCCGGCGGATCGATCCCGCGACCGGACGAGCAACGCTCGTTGTCGGCGGCGTCGACACGAACAAGATCGCGGTCGCCCGCGACGGAACCCTGTTCCTCGCCGGCGCGAGCCCGACGGGAGGCAGCCTGCGCCGGCTCGAGCCCGGCGGGAAACCGGACGTCCTGTTCGACGACCTCCACGTCAGCGACGTCGCCGTCCTGCCGGACGGCGACCTGATCGCGACCGCGGTCGAGCCGGGCGCGGTCTTCCGCGTCGACCCTCGAACCGGCGCCCGGCGGAAGCTGGCGGGCTAGAACGGGAGGGGCCGCCTCGCGGCGGCCCCTCCCTGCTGACCCAGCGGTTCAGTCGCCGTAGTCGAGCCAGGCTCCGAGCGGCGGCCGCTCGTCGACGCCGGGCTTGCTCCAGTCGCAGACGCCCGTCGGGAACGTCGCCTGGAGCCGCGCCTGCTGCGCCGGCGTGAACGACACGGCGTAGGCGCCGAAGTCGAGCGGCTTCAGCTGGCACTTGAACACATCGCTCGCCAGGGGCGAGCCGGCGGCCATGCGGGTCTCCGCGAACGTCGGGTAGAGCGCTTCGCAGGTGCCTGCGAGACCCAGACCGAACGGCTCGGCGATCTTCGTCGAGCCCGCCCAGCACGCGTCCGTCAGAGCGACCGGGCGGTTGCGAAGCGTGCGCTCCGCGGCCGTACCCGGCGCGTCGTCCGCCTCGATCACGGCCAGCCACGCCTCCATCTGCGTGAGCGCCTCGACCGCCATCGCCCCTGAGCCGGCCGCGTTCGCGATCAGCATCGCGTGGTTCCCGAAGGTGCCGTTCGCCTCCTGGAGCCGTGCCCGCGTCACGAACGAATGCACGCGTGTGTGGATGTCGCCCGGGAAGTCGGTGTAGGTGCGGGCGTCGATGATCGGCGTCGTCGACAGGCCCAGCCCGCCGGTGTTCACGCGGCCGGTCTCGTACGCATTCACGATCCCGATCGGATCGGCGGCGACGCGCTGCGGGACGACCTGACCGATGAAGTCGAAGCCGCCTGCGTTCTCGTTCAGCGACACGAACTGCTCCGGGGTGATCACCCCGCTCTGGAGCGCGGTGAGCCCGTACTGGAGGCCGATGTTGTCGAGCGGCCGCCAGGCGAAGCCGTTCGCCGGGTTGCGCCCGAGCTGCGTCGCGATCTGCTCGAAGCTCGTGCACTTGATCCCGCCCGGATTCGTCACAGGGTTGTAGCGCGCCGACACAGGCACCGCGCCCGGGCAGGCCTCGAGCGCGTTCGTGCGGCTGGCGAACGCCAGGTGCCAGAACTGGCACGAGTTGAAGGTGCCGAAGCCCGAGGCGGCAGCGCGCTGCGCGGCCGTCCAGCCGGCGGCGACGCCGGCCGGGCTGGCGAAGTAGAGCGAGAGCAGCCGGCAGTCGGGGACGGTTCCGAGCGTGATCGAGTCCTGGAACGAGGCGCTCGGGATGATCCCGTCGAGGATGCCCGGGTAGTTGTTGCCGATCAGATGCTGCTGGATCGCGCCGCCCGAGCCGCCAAAGCCGATCGTGTACCTCGGCTTCCCGTACGTCTCGGCGAAGTGCTCCTTCACCATCAGCGCGACCTCGGCAGAGATCACCTCGCTGCAGTTGTTGTCGTAGACGTTCAGGGACGACGATGCAACGGCATAGCCGCGGGCGAGGAAGAGGTCTGTGAGCACGCCTCCGTTCCCCTGGCCCTGGTGATAGCCGACGTTGCAGCCGCCGCCGAACGTGTAGACGAGCCTTTCGTTCCAGCCGGGCTCGTCCGTGAACGGGGTCGGCGGCGCAGCGGGATCGTGGAGGGCGGCGATCTCGTAGACGCCGCGGTCGATCACGCCCTTCTCGACCCGCACGATGTAGTCGACGGTGCGCCCGTCGAGCGTCGTCGTCTGCGCGAGGTCGGCCGGCTTCACGGCCGGGTCGGCGAGCGCCGCAAAGGCGCCGGCGGTCGTCCGGTACACGTAGCGCACCTGCGTCGGCGCGGAGCAGTCCGCGTCGAGCGCAGGCCCGAGCCCGTTCTGGACTGTCTCGCAGAAGAAGGGCTCCTGCT
>DASQKK010000030.1:0-8984 GCA_035630545.1 Gaiellaceae bacterium | reverse complement strand
GAGTACGTCAAGCTCGAGGACACGATCAAGGGCTTCCGCGAGATCATCGAGGGTAAGCACGACGACCTGCCCGAGGCCGCTTTCTACATGGTCGGCACGATCGAGGGTGCGGTCGCCAAGGCGGAGAAGACCGCGGCGGCGGCGTAGCGTTGGCCGAGACGCACCCGAAATTCGACGTCGCGCTCGTGACCCCGGAGGGCGAGGCCTTCCGGGGCGAGGCGGAGCTGATGATCGTTCCCGGCGCGGCCGGAGAGATCGGCGTGCTCGCCCGGCACGCGCCGCTCGTGGCGACGCTGAAGGCCGGCTCGATGCGCATCTACCGCGATCGGGCCGCGGAGGACGTGCTCGAGTTCGCGACCGGCCCCGGCTTCTTCAAGGTCGAGCTCGACACTGCGATCGCGCTCGTCGACGACGCAGTCGACGTGAAGGAGATCGATGACGCCCGCGCACAGGCGCAGCTCGAGGCTGCGCAGGCGGAGCTGGAGAAGGTCGAGGCGGGCGAGTCGAACGCCGACCGCTGGCAGCTCGAGCAGCGGGTTCTGCACGCCCAGAACCAGCTGACGGTCGCGGGCCGCACCTAGGCGCCATGCGGGTCGCCGCGCTCGCGGACGTGCACGGCAACGCCGTCGCGCTCGAGGCGGTGCTCGCCGAGCTGGTGCGGGAGCAGCCGGACCTGATCGTCTCGTGCGGCGACCTGACCTGGGGCCCGCTCCCGCTCGAGACGGTAGCGCTGCTCGAGCCCTGGCGGGAGCGCCTGCGCTGCGTGCGCGGCAACTCGGAGCGGGAGCTCGTCGAGCGGAAGCTGATCGACTCCGAGCTCGCGGTCTGGGAGCACGAGCAGCACGACCACGCCGAGCTGGCCGAGTACCTCGCCCGCACGCAGGCCTCCGTCAGAGTCGAGGTCGACGGGCTGGGGACGACGCTCTTCTGTCACGGCTCGCCGCGGAGCGACGAGGAGTGCGTGACGGTCGAGACGCCGGCCGCCCGCGTGGCCGAGTTCACCGCCGGCGTCGGGGCCGCGGTGGTCGTCACGGCGCACACCCACATGCAGTACGACCGCCGCGTGGGGGAGACGAGGCTGCTCAACCCGGGCAGCGTCGGGCTGCCGTACGAGCCCGAGCCGGGGCACGCCTACTGGGCGCTGCTCGGCCCGGACGTCGAGCTCCGCCGCACGGCGTACGACCTCGACGCGGCGATCGAGCGGCTGCGCGCAGAGGGCATGCCCGCCTTCGAGCGGATCGAGGAGCTGATGCGGACCCCGCCTCCGCGCGCCGAGGTGATCGAGCACGCCGAGCGCGTCGTCTTCGCCGGCTGATTCGTACACTGCGCCCATGCGGGCGACCGTCGCCGAGAAGCGCCAGGTCGCGAAGGGCACGGTCTTCGTCCTCTTCGCCGTCGACGACTACCCGGACTACCGGCCCGGCTCGTACTTCTGGGTCGAGCTGCCTGACCGCGGCCACGACGACGAGAAGGGCCTGCGCCGCCACATCTCGCTCGCGACCTCGCCGACGGAGCACGGTGTCGTCGGGTTCGCGACGAGGCTTCGCGACACGGCGTTCAAGCGGACGCTGGCCGAGCTCGAGGTGGGTGACGAGGTGCAGGTGGAGGAGCCGAAGGGCTCGTTCCTCCTGCCCGAGGAGACGGGCACGAAGTACGTCTTCGTCGCGGGCGGCATCGGCATCACCGTCTTCCGCTCCATGCTCCGGTACATCGCCGACGAGTCGCTGCCGTACGACGTCACGCTCGTCTACTCGAACCGCGACAGCGAGTCAGCGGCGTTCCTCGACGAGCTGGAGGGGCTCGAGCAGCGGATCGAGGGCCTCCGGGTGCTCCTGACGATGACCGACGAGCCCGCGTGGGCGGGCGAGACACGCCACCTGGACGCGGAGGTGCTCGGGGAGCTCGTCGGCGGCCTCGACGAAAAGGTGTTCCTCGTCGCCGGGCCGCCACAGATGGCCGAGGCGGTCGCCGGCTCGTTGACCGGCGCCGGCCTGCCCGAGGAGCGAGTCGTGGCGGACAAGTTCTCCGGCTACTAAGTGCTAGCCTGAACCGACCTGGAAAGCTTTGAAGGCAGCTTGGCGACCAGTCTAAAAAACGCCTAAAGAGCCCGCGAGCCTCGGCTCCCGCCTCTTTGGGCACGGGAGATACGTGAGCGATACGCGCGACAGACTCGAAGCACTTCTCCGCGAGCGGATCCTCGTGCTCGACGGCGCCTGGGGGACGATGCTCCAGCGCGCCGGGCTCGAGGATGCCGACTACCGCGGCGAGCGCTTCGCCGACCATCCGCGCGAGGTCGCCGGCGACCCCGACCTGCTCAACCTGACGCGGCCGGACGTCGTGCTCGACATCCACCGGCGCTACCTTGCCGCCGGCGCGGACATCACGACGACGAACACCTTCACCGCGACCTCGATCGGCCAGGCCGACTACGGGCTCGAGAGCGCCGTCCACGACATGAACGTTGCGGGCGCGCGGCTGGCGCGGCAGGCGGTCGACGAGGTCGGCGGCCGCTTCGTCGCCGGCTCGCTCGGGCCGCTGAACGTGACGCTCTCGCTCTCGCCGAAGGTCGACGACCCGGCGTACCGCGCCGTCAGCTTCGACGAGGTGGCCGAGTCGTACGCGGAGCAGATTCGCGGCCTCGAGGAGGGCGGCGTCGACCTGCTCCTGATCGAGACGATCTTCGACACGCTGAACGCAAAGGCCGCGATCGCGGCGGCCAAGGAGGTCGCGCCGGAGCTGCCGCTCTGGATCTCGGTCACGATCGTCGACCTCTCCGGCCGCACGCTCTCCGGCCAGACGGTCGAGGCGTTCTGGAACTCGATCGAAGAGGCGAAGCCGCTGCTCGTGGGCGTCAACTGCTCGCTGGGCGCGAAGGAGATGCGGCCGCACGTCGCCGAGCTCTCGCGACTCGCGGGCACGTACACGAGCTCGCACCCGAACGCCGGCCTCCCGAACGCCTTCGGCGGCTACGACGAGCAGCCGCACGACACCGCCGAGCTGCTCGGCTCCTTCGCGCGCGACGGCTTCGTCAACGTCGTCGGCGGCTGCTGCGGGACGACGCCCGAGCACGTGCGCGCGATCGCCGCCGCCGTCGAGGGTCAGGCACCGAGGCAGATTCCGGAGCGTCCGGCGCGACCGCGCTTCAGCGGTCTCGAGCCGTTCGAGATCGGACCCGACACCGGCTTCGTGATGGTCGGCGAGCGCACGAACGTCACCGGCTCTGCCCGCTTCCGCCGCCTGATCGAGGCGGGGGATTACCAGGGCGCGGTCGACGTCGCGCTCGAGCAGGTACGCGGCGGCGCGAACATCCTCGACGTCAACATGGACGCCGACCTGCTCGACGGCGAGCAGGCGATGACCACGTTCCTGAACCTGCTCGCGACCGAGCCCGAGGTCGCGCGGATTCCGATCATGGTCGACAGCTCCCGCTTCACCGTCCTCGAAGCGGGGCTGAAGTGCGTCCAGGGGAAGGGGATCGTCAACTCGATCAGCCTCAAGGAGGGCGAGGAGTCGTTCCTCGAGCAGGCACGCCTGATCCGCCGTTTCGGGGCCGGTGTCGTCGTGATGGCGTTCGACGAGGTCGGCCAGGCGGACACCGTCGAGCGCAAGGTCGAGATCTGCGGCCGCGCGTACGACCTGCTGGTCGGCGACGGCTGGGAGCCCGAGGACATCGTCTTCGACCCGAACGTGCTCGCGGTCGCGACCGGGATCGAGGAGCACAACGGCTTCGCGAAGGCGTTCATCGAGTCGCTGCCGCTGATCAAGGAGCGCTGCCCCGGCTCGCGCACGAGCGGCGGCATCTCCAACCTCTCCTTCGCCTTCCGCGGCAACGACGTCGTCCGCGAGGCGATGCACTCGGCGTTCCTCTACGACGCGATCCGCGCCGGGCTGGACATGGGGATCGTCAACGCCGGCCAGCTGGTCGTCTACGAGGACATCCCGGCAGACCTGCTCGAGCACGTCCAGGACGTCATCTACGACCGCAGACCCGACGCGACCGACCGGCTCGTCGCGTTCGCCTCGACGGTGCAGGGTGAGGCGACCAGGCGCGAGCTCGACCTCAGCTGGCGCGAGGCGCCTGTCGGGAAGCGGCTCGAGCACGCGCTCGTGCACGGAATCGTCGACTTCATCGAGGCGGACACCGAGGAGGCGCGGGCCGCCGCCGCCCGCCCGCTCGACGTGATCGAAGGGCCGCTGATGGACGGGATGAAGGTCGTCGGCGACCTCTTCGGCTCCGGCCGGATGTTCCTGCCGCAGGTCGTCAAGAGCGCACGGGCGATGAAGCGCGCCGTCGCCTACCTCGAGCCGTACATGGAGGAGGAGAAGGAGCGGACGGGCGGCAACGGCCGCGCCCAGGGGACGATCGTGCTCGCCACGGTCAAGGGCGACGTGCACGACATCGGCAAGAACATCGTCGGCGTCGTCCTCGGCTGCAACAACTACGAGGTGATCGACCTGGGCGTGATGGTCCCGGGCGACATGATCCTCGACACAGCCGTGGAGGCCGGAGCCGACGCCGTCGGCCTCTCGGGCCTGATCACGCCCTCGCTGGACGAGATGGTGCACGTGGCGAAGGAGATGGAGCGGCGCGGGCTCGAGCTGCCGCTCCTGATCGGCGGCGCGACGACCTCCCGCCAGCACACGGCGGTGCGGATCGCGCCCGTGTACGGCCGTGAGACCGTGCACGTGCTCGACGCCTCGCGCGTCGTCGGGGTCGTCTCCGACCTGCTCGATCCGGTCCGCCGTCGGACGCTCGACACCGACAACCGCGAGGAGCAGGAGCGTTTGCGCACGCAGCACGCCGAGAAGGAACGCCGGCCGCTGCTGCCGCTGGACGCCGCGCGCGCGAACCGCCAGCCGCTCGACTATGAGAAGAGGCCGATCCCGTCGTTCACGGGCACGCGCCCGGTCGAGCCCTCGCTCGAGGAGCTGCGCCCCTTCATCGACTGGCAGTTCTTCTTCCACGCGTGGGAGCTGAAGGGCAAGTTCCCGGCGATCCTCGAGCAGCCGGCGGCCCGCGAGCTCTACGACGACGCGGTCGAGCTGCTCGACGAGATCGTCGCCGACGGCCTGCTTCGGGCCCAGGGGGTGTACGGCTTCTGGCCGGCGCACGCGGACGGTGACGACGTCGTGCTCGCGAGCGGCGTGCGCTTCCCGATGCTGCGCCAGCAGTCGGACTGGGGCGACTCGCGGCCGAACCGCTCGCTGGCCGACTTCGTCGCTCCGGCGGACGACCACGTCGGCGCATTCGCGGTCGGGATCCACGGTGCGCACGAGCTCGCCGCCCGCTACGAGGCCGAGCACGACGACTACCGGGCGATCATGGTCAAGGCGCTGGCCGATCGGCTCGCGGAGGCGTTCGCAGAGTGGTTGCACCTGCAGGCGCGGCGCGAGTGGTACGAGCCCGACGCGACGCCGACGAGCGACGAGCTGATCGCCGAGAGCTACCGTGGGATCCGGCCCGCCTTCGGCTATCCCGCCTGCCCGGACCACTCCGAGAAGCGGCGGCTGTTCGACCTGCTCGGCGCCGGCTCGGCCGGGATCGAGCTGACGGAGAGCTTCGCGATGCTGCCTGCCGCAGCCGTGAGCGGCATGTACTTCGGCCATCCCGGCTCGAAGTACTTCGCCGTCGGGCGGCTCGGGCACGACCAGGTCGAGGACTACGCGGCCCGCAAGGGGATCGGGATCGAGGAGGCGGAGCGCTGGTTGCGGCCGAACCTCGCGTATGACCCCGAAGGGTGATACGCACCATTCGCAACGAGGGCTAGCATGAGGGCCGTGAGCCGCCGCCTCGCCCTGCTCCTGCTCGTCGTCCTCGCCGTGCCCGCGATCGCGCTCGCCGCCGACACGGATCCGAAGCGGAAGCTCAACGCGGCCGACGAGCGCAAGGCGGCCTCGATCGTCTTCAAGCGGACGGACTTCGCGGCCGGCTGGAAGCGGACGACGACGCCGAACAGCGACGATGACGACCTCAACTGCTCCTTCTACCACCCGAACGGCTCCGACCTGACGCTGACGGGCGACGCCGAGGCCGAGTTCGAGCGCACCGGCGGCTTCCCGTCAGTCCTCTCCTACGCCGACATCTATGCGACCGCGAAGGACGCCGCGGCGGCATGGTCGCGCACGGTCAAGCCGGCGCTCGCGCGCTGCCTCGCCCAGTTCTTCCAGCGCGAGGTGTCGGCGCCGGGGACGAACGTGACGGTCGTCAACCACGGCAAGCTCGCCTTCCCACGGCTTGCGCCGCGGACGGCTGCTTTCCGGATCAACGTGAAGATGGCCGTAACCCAGAACGGTCAGTCGGCGACGGTGCCGTTGACGCTGCACATCGTCGTGGTCGGCCGCGGCCGCGCCGAGGCGGGCTTCCTCACCTTCGCGCCGTCGCCGGGCATCGCAGCCGCCGAGCTGCGCGCATTCGGCACGCTCGTCGCCGGCCGCATGAAGGCGGCGGGCTTCTAAAGCGCGGCTGTTAGCGTCTCGCGCATCCTCAGCCTCGCCGTCCTCCGCACCGCGCCCGACTTCAGGCGCCTCTTCCTCGCCACGCTCGGCTCCGGAGCCGGGACGTATCTCGCCGCCGTCGCACTGACGGTCGACGTCTTCGACCGGACGGACTCCGGCAAGTGGGTCAGCGCCCTCCTGCTCGCCGAGTTCCTTCCGATCATCCTGATCGGAATCCTGGCCGGCCCACTGATCGACCGGCTCTCGCGGCGCCGGCTCCTGATCGCCTCCGATCTCGTGCGCGCCGCCGTCTTCTGCGTGCTCCCGTTCGCGGGAAGCGCGACGATGATCATCGTCCTGGCAGCGGTGCAGGGCGTCGCGACCGGGTTCTTCCGTCCGGCCGTCTATGCCGGGATGCCGAACCTCGTCGACGACGAGCAGCTGCCTGCCGCCACCTCGCTGCTGCAGACGATCGAGAACCTGACCTGGATGATCGGCCCCGTCATCGGCGGGCTGATCCTCTCCGCCCGAGGCCCGGATCTCGCCTACTGGGTGAACGCGGTCACGTTCGTCGTTTCCGCCCTGCTGCTCGCGCGGATTCCGGCCGCCCGGCTGCAGGTCGGCCACGTCGAGAGCCGCGGTCACTGGGGCGACATCGCCGACGGCTTCCGGGTCGTCGTCAACTCGCGTGCCCTCTTGACCGTGCTCATCGTCTGGAACGTCGTCACGCTCGGCGTCGGTGCGATCAACGTGGCCGAGGTCGCGCTCGCGAAGGTCTCGCTCGACGCCGGCAACATCGGCTTCGGCGTCCTCCTGGGCGCGAGCGGGCTCGGGCTCACGCTCGGCAGCTTCGTCTCCGGCCACCTCGTCGACCGGCTCGGGATCGGCCGCGTCTACTTCTACGGGATCGCGGTGATGGCGGCGGGCTATGCGATCGCGGCGCTCGCCTCGACGATCTACGTCGCCGTCCCCGCCGTCGTGATCGCATCGTTCGGCAACGGCGCCGCCGTCGTCTGCAACGCGCTCTTCATCCAGCGCGGCGCACCGGACGAGCTGCGTGGGCGTGCATTCACCGTGATCATGTCGACGAGCTACGCGACACTCGGCCTCGGAATGATCGCGGCCGGCTGGCTGACGGACGCGTTCGGCGCCCGCTGGGTCTGGGGAGCCGCCTCGGTCGCCTACCTCCTCGGCGCGCTGCTGACCGTCGCGCTCGCGCCGCGCCGGCTCGAGGCCGAGGAGGCGCTCGCGTGAGCGGCCGACGGGCGTGGACGCTGGACGATCTCGCCGACGGCGTCCGCAGCGGCGACCGGCGTGCACTCGCCCGGGCGATCTCGCTCGTCGAGAACCGCGACCCGCTCTCGTACGAGCTCGTTCGCGTCCTCTATCCGGAGACGGGCTCTGCGTTCGTCGTCGGCGTCACCGGGCCGCCGGGCGTGGGGAAGTCGTCGCTGATCAGCGCGCTCGTCCGCCACGTGCGGGAGCGAGAGACGACGGTCGGCGTCATCTCGGTCGACCCCTCCAGCCCGTTCACGCAGGGCGCGCTGCTCGGCGACCGGATCAGGCTCTCCGACCACTTCCTCGATCCCGGTGTCTTCATCCGCTCGATGGGCACGCGCGGCCATCTCGGCGGGCTCTCGGAAGCGGCCCTGCAGGCGGCGCTGCTGCTCGACGCGGCGGGCAAGGACGTCGTGCTGCTGGAGACCGTCGGCGCCGGTCAGAGCGAGGTCGAGGTGATCGGGATCGCAGATACGGTGCTGCTGGTGCTGATGCCCGGCTCCGGCGACTCCGTCCAGGCGTTGAAAGCGGGGATCATGGAAATTCCCGACGTGATCGCGATCAACAAGATGGATCACCCCGCCGCCAAGACGATGCTGAACGAGGTTCGTTCGATCCTTGCGCTCGATCGCGACCGCGAGTGGCGGCCGCCGATCATCCTGACCGAGGCCGTTCGCGGCGAGAACGTGCCCGAGCTCTGGGCGAAGATCGAGGAGCACCGCGCCTTCCTCGAGACGGAGGGCCTGCTCGAGGATCGGCGGCGGAAGAACCTCGCCGGCGAGGTGTTCGCGGCCGCGACGAGCCGGGCCAAGGCGCACCTCCAGTCGGAGGTGGCGGAGAAGCCCGAGCTCGCGCAGCTGCTCGACCGCGTCCAGTCCCGCGAGCTCGACCCACTCTCGGCGGTGCGTGAGATCCTCGAGCACGTGTACGGCATCGACGACGAGGACGGGAGGTCGTGAAGACGAGCGCCACACCGACGCTCGCCGACGTCGAGGCGGCGCGCGCCCGCATCGAGGGGATCGCGCGCGTGACGCCGGTCTACTCCTCTGAGACCCTCTCGCGGCTCGCCGGCCGGACGGTGCAGCTGAAGGCGGAGAACCTGCAGCGCACCGGCGCCTTCAAGATCCGCGGCGCCGTCAACACGATCCACTCGCTGACTGCGGAGGAGCGCTCGGCCGGCGTCGTCGCCGCAAGCGCCGGCAACCACGGGCAAGCGGTCGCCTGGGCGGCGCGGGAGGCCGGAATCGCGGCGACCGTCTTCATGCCGCAGG
>DASQKK010000029.1:0-28482 GCA_035630545.1 Gaiellaceae bacterium | reverse complement strand
CAAGCGCCGGTCGGAGCAGCTGCGCGAGGGCTTCGGGCCGGAGTACGACCGTGTGGTCGAGGACATCGGTGACCGCCGCGCCGCCGAGCACGAGCTGTCGGAGCGCCGGAAGCGGCATGAGGAGCTCGAGATCGTCTCGCTCTCGGACGGCGTCCGGGCGCGGTACACCGAGGAGTGGAAGCAGGTGCAGGCGCACTTCGTCGACGAGCCGGAAACGGCCGTTCGCGAGGCCGACGAGCTCGTCCAGCGGGTCATGTCAGACCGCGGCTACCCGGTCGCCGACGACTTCGAGCGTCGTGCCGCCGACGTCTCGGTCGACTACCCGGACGTCGTCGAGAACTTCCGTGTGGGGCATCGCCTCGCCGGCGCGAGCGACACCGAGTCGCTCCGCCAGGCGATGGTTCACTTCAGGTCGCTCTTCGCAGAGCTGCTCGAGGGTGACCGCGACCGTGAGGAGGTCAGGTCATGAGCGATCGCACCGAGACCGAGCGCGAGGCCGTCGAGGAGGACACGCGCCCGGGGACGGCCGACCTCGTCCGCGAGGCGGAGGAGGTCGAAGCCGGTGCCGAGGAGACGCAGACGGATGCCGAGCGCGAGCCGCTCTTCGAGGCGGCGGATCGCGACCGCTTCGGCGAGAGCTGGACGAGCATCCAGGCCGCCTTCGTCGACGACCCGCGCGATGCGGTCAAGGAGGCCGACACGCTCGTCGCCGAGCTGATGCAGCGGCTGGCCGAGACGTTCTCGGCCGAGCGGTCGCGGCTCGAGTCGCAGTGGGACAACGACGAGGACGTCTCGACCGAGGATCTGCGGATCGCGCTCCAGCGCTACCGCTCCTTCTTCGACCGGCTCCTCTCCGCCTGACCGCCGCCTCGGGGTGCGCTGCGAACGCGTGGCGCACCCCGGCGCTGGCCTGCCGCCGAGTAAGATCGACGCGGTGGCAGATACGGACTTCATGCCGCTCGACGGGTGGGACCACGTCGAGCTCTGGGTGGGCAACGCCAAGCAGGCGGCCTTCTGGTACGAGCACGCGCTCGGCTTCGACCGCGTCGCCTACGCCGGGCCCGAGACTGGCGTCCGGGATCGGGCCTCCTACGTCCTCGAGCAGGGCGAGATCAGGTTCGTGCTCACGAGCGGGCTCCGCTCGGACAGCGAGATCATCCGTTTCGCTGCGAGGCACGGCGACGCCGCGAAGGACGTCGCCCTGCAGGTCCCCGACGTGCTCGCCTCCTACTGGGAGGCTGTGTCGCGCGGTGCGACGGGAATCTCCGAGCCGCAAACGCTGGAGGACGAGCACGGACGCGTCGAGCTGGCCACGATCGCGACCTACGGCGAGAACGTCCACACCTTCGTCAACCGCGCCGACTACGCCGGGCCGTACCTGCCCGGCTACGTCTCGCTCTCGCAGAACGGGCGTGGCGGCAGCGCCATCGGCCTGATCGCGATCGACCATGTCGTCGGTAACGTCGAGCTCGGGAAGATGAACGAGTGGGTCGAGTTCTACGAGCGCGTCTTCGGGATGACGAACATCGTCCACTTCGGCGACGACCAGATCCAGACCGAGTACTCCGCCCTGATGAGCAAGGTGATGGCGGACGGCGCCGGCAAGATCAAGTTCCCGATCAACGAGCCGGCGGAGGGCAAGCGCAAGAGCCAGATCGACGAGTACCTGGAGTTCAGCGAGGGCCCCGGCGTCCAGCACATCGCGCTGCAGACGTCGAGCATCGTCCAGACGATCGAGCTGCTGAAGGACCGCGGCGTCATCTTCCTCGACACGCCCGAGACGTACTACGACGACGTGGAGGACCGCGTCGGCGAGATCGCCGAGGACTACGGCGACCTGAAGCGGCTGCGGATCCTCGCCGACCGCGATGAGGACGGTTACCTGCTCCAGATCTTCACGAAGACGGCGCAAGACCGGCCGACGCTCTTCTTCGAGGTGATCGAGCGGCACGGCGCGACGACGTTCGGCGAGGGGAACTTCAAGGCCCTCTTCGAGTCGATCGAGCGCGAGCAGGCCCTGCGCGGCAACCTCTGAGCTAGAGCGAGACCGAGAGTCGGACGGAGAGGGCGAAGCTCCGTGCAGCGCCGCCGGTGTTCGTCAGCGTGACGACGCAGTCCTCGGCCGGGCCGAGGTTCGGGCGGTCGATGCTGACGACCTTCATTCCCTGGGCGACCGTGCGCGTCGAGATCCGCCTGCCGTCGCAGCTGAGCTCGAGGCGCGCGCGGACGCCTGCCGCGGCGGCGCCGGCGACCTCGACTGTCGCGCGCACTCGCCGGCCGGGGCCGAGCAGGCCGAAGGTGCGGGTTGCCGATCGCTTCGGCGCGAGCCTGCCGCTGCGCGAGAGCACGACCGGCTTCAGCTGCGGCGGCGTCGTGATCGTGGGCTCCGGCCCGAGTCCGAGATCGTGGAGGATCGCCTCGAGCACCGCCTCGTTCGGCTCCTCGAGCCAGGGGATCCTGTGCCGGCTGCCCGGGCGGGCGAGCCGGGTGTAGTCCTCGGCGAAGATCTCGGCGATGTTGCGATCCCAGGAGCGGACGTAGCCGTGGTAGGCGCTGCGGAGCGCGACCAGGCGGGCGGCCCCGCGAGCGCGCCACCACGTGCTCGAGCCGTTCGGCTCCCGCGCTCCCGCGACGCCGCGCGTCGCGTCGACGTGGTGGCCGTACTCATGCACGAGCGTGTGCGCGTTCGCCGCGGTCTCCGCAGCGGCGACGGTGATCACCCTGCGGCGGTAGCAGCCTGCGGCCTGTTGTCCGCACGTCTCGGCGAGCTCGGCGGGCGTGACGAGATCGATCCGGACGGTCGAGATCTCGTCCGCGTGCGGCGCGGCGCGCAGCAGCGCGGCGTACCACTCGACGTCGACGCCCTCGGTGCGAACCTCGAACCGGATCGAGCGGCCCTGGTCGTCCGCGACGACAACCTCCTCGGCCGCCGCCTCGCCCGCGAACGCGAGCGAGAGGAAGGCAAAGACGACCAGGAGCGCGCGGCGCATCGAGGTCACGGTAGCCACGCGGCGGTCAAGACTCCGTAAAACCGCAGGGGTTTTGCCGTCCGGTGCGCCGTGAGATAGTCCGACGCATGGGAATCGGAGCAATCCTCGTCATCATCGGCATCGTCCTGCTGATCGCCGGTTACACCATCTGGGGGATCGTGCTCGCGATCCTCGGGCTGGCGTTCGGCGGGTTCCGCCGCGGCAGCTGGTACTGATCTAGCCTTCGCCGCATGACCCCGCAGCGCCGTACCGCGCTCGTCTCGATCGGCGCGGCGGCGATGCTCGTGGCGCTGAAGCTGGGCACCGGCCTCGCGAGCGGCAGCCTCGGCTTGATCTCCGAGGCGCTCCACTCCGGCACCGACCTCGTCGCCGCACTGCTCACCTTCTTCGCGATCGGCGTCGCCGGCCGGCCCGCCGACCGCGCTCACCAGTACGGCCATGGCAAGGCCGAGCATCTGGCGGCGCTCGCCGAGGCTTCCGTGCTCGGTCTCGTGAGCATCTTCGTGGCGGCGCTCGCGGTCACCCGCCTGACGGGAAGGATCGAGAGCGAGGTCGACCCGACGTGGTGGGCATTCGCGGTCATCGGGCTCGTGCTCGCGATCGATCTCGGCCGCACGGTCGTCTCGCTCCGGACGGCGCGGCGCTACAGCAGCGAGGCGCTGCGCTCGAACGCGCTCCACTTCGGCAGCGACTTCGTCGGGACACTCGCCGTGCTGGCGGGCCTGATCGCTGCAGCGGTCGGCTACCCCGGGGGCGACTCCGTCGCCGCGCTGTTCGTCGCCTCACTCGTGCTCGTGGCCGCGGCGCGGCTGATCCGGCGCAACGTCGACGTGCTGATGGACCGGGCTCCCGCCGATGCGGAGGCGGCGGCGCGCGCCGCGATCGCGCAGATCGAGCCGCCGGTGCAGCTCGAGCGCCTGCGCCTTCGGCAGGCCGCGGGTCGGACGTTCGCGGACGCCGTCATCTCCGTCTCGCCCGGCGCCGCGGTCGGGCAGGGCCATGCGACGGCCGACCGGGTCGAGGAGGCGCTCGAGCGTGCGCTGCCGGGGATCGACGTCGTTGTCCACGTCGAGCCCGGGAAGCGGGAGGCAGCGCTGCGGGAGCGCGCCCATGCAGCCGCTCTCCTGGTTCCGCGCGTGCGCGAGATCCACAACCTCAGCATCGTCTCGCTCGACGGGCACCCCGAGCTCTCGCTGCACCTGAAGCTGCCGGGCGACCTCTCGCTCGAGGAGGCGCACGAGATCGCCGAGCAGGTCGAGCGCGAGATCCTGCGTGCGGTGCCCGAGCTCGGCTCCGTGCAGACGCACCTCGAGCCGCTCGCCGACGTCGACGCGGGCGAGGAGGTCGATGCGGCCGAGATCGAGGACGCCGTCGCGCGGGCGGCCGGCGGCCCGCCCCGGCAGCTTCGGCTGCTGCGGACCGAGAAGGGCGTCGTCGCCTTCCTGACGCTCGGGCTCGACCCGGGCTCGACGCTCGCGGAGGCGCACGCGCGGGCGAGCGAGGTCGAGGAGCGGCTGCGCCGCGCCCGACCCGACGTTGCCGACGTGATCGTCCACACGGAGCCCTGATGCGGCTGTGCATGTTCACCCCCGCCGACGCCGATCTCGAGCGCGGCTGGCCCGGCCGGATCGACGGCGACTCGGTCGTCCAGCTCGCGGCGCAGACGCTGCAGTCCTACTTCGCGAGCGGCTCGTCGGCCCGGGAGCACGCCGCCTATCCGCTCGCCCAGGTGAAGCTGCGGGCGCCGGTGCTCGAGCCGCCGGCGATCCGTGTCTTCGACGCGCCCGGAGCGTTCACGTTCGCGAACCCGACCGCAATCCGCTCGCCGGAGAGCGAGATCGGCAGGCCGGACGGCCGGCTCGACGCGGCGCAGCGGCTCGTCGCCGTGATCGGCGCCGACGGGGCGATCGGCGGCTGGACCGGCCTCGTCGAGTGGCGGGCTCCCGATCTCCCGGCGCCGAAGGACCGCGACTTCGCGCTGCTGCTCGGCCCGACCGTCGAGACCACCCTCACGGACGGGTTCGACTGGGAGGCGGCGCGGGCGCTCGCGGCCGGGAACACACGCCTGCGGCCGGGCGACCTTCTCGCCGGGCCCGTGCTCGGGCTGCACGAGCGGATCGAGAGCGGCGGCTTCGTCGTCTCGTTCGACGGCATCGGCGAGCTCGCCGCCTTCGTCGCCTGACTCTCCCCTGACGCGTCCGCCTAGTAGTCGGGGATCGCGACGGAGACACCGCTCGCGAGAAGCCGATCCGCGTACTCGGCCCTGAACACGCGCTTCGCCTCGCTCGCCGCGCGTGAGGCTTCGAGCTGGGCCTGCCAGAGCGCGTCGGCCGCGGCGTCGCCGTCGTAGTGCGCGACGATCCACTGGCGGACGAGCCGGTCATCGGCGAGCGAGGCGGTGATCGAATCCCGGAGGAGGGCGAGGGCCTTCGCCAGCGGTGTCGGCGCGGAGAAGTCGGCCAATTCTGCGTGCAGCCCCTCCCGCTGCCGCACGATCGCGTCGATCTGCGCGAGCGCCGTGTCGCGGTCGATCGCCGGCGGGCTCGACTGGACGTCGCGGATCAGCGTGCCGAGGTCGCCCTTGGTGCGCGCCGAGCCGGCGAGGAGCGTGTTGAGGTCGCCCAACGCGCCTTCGAGCGACGGAATCTCCGCCGTCGGCAGGACGACTCGCGCCGCCTCCGGCACCACCTGGGCGGGCGCAGCCGCCACGGACGCCGTCTGCGAGGGCACCGTCGGCACGGTCTCGGCGGCCGTCCGCGACGACCCGATCACGCCGGCTTGGACGAGCACGGTCGTGAGCGCGACGATCGAGCCGAGGAGCGTGGCGAAGGCGGCCAGCAGCTTCGGCGCCCCAGTCCAGAACGACCCGCCCGAGGCCGCCGGCTCGGCCGCGCCATCGGCCGGATCGAGCGGTAGCGGCGGAAACGTCTGAGCGGTGCCCATTGTCACCACGAGACGTGCGAAGACGCGAACTTCTTCCCTCCGTCCGGCGGTATCCTCGGCGCATGCCCTTCTACCAGCGACTCGGCGACGTCCCGCGCAAGCGGCACATCCAGTTCCGCGACAACGGGACGCTGCTGACCGAGGAGGTGATGGGCCTCGAGGGCTTCTCCGGCAACGAGTCGATCCTGTACCACCTCCAGTCACCCTGCCGGGTGCAGGAGGTCGGCGCCTTCGAGCCGATCGTGCGCGAGGAGTGGGTGCCCGAGACGCACCAGCACCGGATGATGCACACGAAGGCGATCGAGGCCGGCGGCGACGAGGTGACCGGCCGCAGGCTGCTGATGTGGAACGCCGACGTCGAGATCTCGCTCTGCCGGCCGTCCGCGCAGATGGACTACTTCTTCCGCAACGGAGAAGGCGACGAGGTGATCTTCGTCCACGAGGGCTCGGGCACGCTCGAGACGATCTTCGGCGAGCTGCCCTACAAGGACGGCGACTACGTCGTCGTGCCCCGGGGCACCACCTACCGCTTCCGCCCCGAGGTTTCAGGAGAGGCGGCCGAGCAGCGCTACCTGATCTTCGAGACACCGGGGCTGATCGAGATCCCGCGCCGCTACCGGAACCAGTACGGCCAGATCATCGAGGGTGCGCCGTACTACCACCGGGACATCCACCCGCCGACCGAGCTGAACACGCACCGTGAGCGCGGCGAGTTCCCCGTCAAGGTGCGCGTGCGCGACGGCTATCAGACCTACCTGCTCGACTACCACCCGTTCGACGTCGTCGGCTGGGACGGCTACCTGTTCCCTTGGACGTTCTCGATCCACGACTTCGAGCCGATCACCGGCCGGATCCACCAGCCGCCGCCGTCGCACCAGACCTTCGCCGGGCGCAACTTCGTCATCTGCTCGTTCTGCCCGCGCAAGCTCGACTTCGATCCACACGCGATCCCGATCCCGTACCACCACTCGAATCTGCAGAGCGAGGAGATGATCTATTACGTCTCCGGCAACTTCGGCTCGCGGAAGGGCGTCGACGTCGGCTCGATCACGCTCCATCCCTCGGGTCTGCCGCACGGGCCGCAGCCGGGCCTCGCGGAGAAGTCGATCGGCCTGCACGAGACGGGCGAGCTCGCCGTCATGTGCGACACGTTCAACCCGCTCCGGCTGACGACGCTCGCGCGCGACCTCGACGACGGCAAGTACGCGCTCTCGTGGTACGAGGCAGACGAGGACGCCGGTCTCGACGCCGGCCTGACCTCGCACCTCTAGGTCTCGAGCGCTTGCGGCTCTTCGTCGACTGGGACGGGACGGTCACCGTCCGGGACTCGCTCGTGGAGGTGATCCACGAGTTCGGCGACCCGGCGATCCTGGCCGAGCTGGAGCCGCGCGTCGGGGTTGACCTGACCCTGCACGAGGAGATCGCGCGCGAGTTCGCCGCGATCACAGCACCGCTCGAGGAGATCGTCGCCTGGGTGCGCGAGAACGTCGAGGTGCGGCCGGGGCTGGCCGAGCTCGCGGAGCTGCGGCCGACGATCGTCTCGGCCGGGTTCCGCCAGCTGATCGAGCCCGTGCTCGAGCGCGAGGGGATCCAGCTCGACGTGCTTGCGAACGAGGTCGAGGCGCGGTCCGACGGCTGGATCGTCCGCTTCCGCGACGAAAAGGTGTGCGCGACCTGCGGCGAGCCGTGCAAGCGTGGCGGCCTCCTCGGCGAGCCGTACGTCTACGTCGGTGACGGCTACTCGGACCGGTGCGCCGCGCTCGCGGCGGAGCGGGTCTTCGCGCGGGACTCTCTCGCCGCCTACCTCGAGGGCCGTGGTTTCCCGTACGAGCCGTTCCGGGATTTCACTGATCTTCGCGCCCGACTCTAGGCGGGACCGAGCGGAGCCATCTATCCTCGTTCTGTGAGCCGCATCGTCCTCGAGGGCGTCACCAAGGTCTTCTCCGGGGGCGTCACCGCCGTCGACGACGTCGATCTCGTGATCGACAGTGGCGAGTTCATGGTGCTCGTCGGCCCGTCGGGCTGCGGCAAGTCGACGCTGCTGCGGATGATCGCCGGCCTCGAGGAGGTGACCGAGGGGACGATCATGATCGGCGACCGCGACGTGACCGACCTCGCGCCGCGCGCACGCGACATCGCGATGGTCTTCCAGAACTACGCGCTCTACCCGCACATGACCGTCGGCAAGAACCTCGGCTACGGCCTCAAGGTGCGAAAGACGCCGGCCGCGGAGATCCAGCGCCGTGTCGCCGAGGCGGCGCGCCTCCTCGGGCTCGAGGACCTGCTCGACCGTCGGCCCGCGGCGCTCTCGGGCGGTCAGCGCCAGCGCGTCGCGATGGGCCGCGCGATCGTCCGGGAGCCGGCGGCGTTCCTGATGGACGAGCCGCTCTCGAACCTGGACGCGAAGCTGCGCGTCGGCATGCGCGCGGAGCTCTCGCGCCTGCACGAGCGGCTGGGCGTGACGACCGTCTACGTCACGCACGACCAGATCGAGGCGATGACGCTCGGTCAGCGCGTCGCAGTGATGCGCGAGGGTCTGATCCAGCAGGTCGACAAGCCCCAGGTGCTCTACCGCGAGCCCGTCAACCTGTTCGTCGCGGCGTTCATCGGCTCCCCCTCGATGAATCTCGTCGAGGGCAACGTGGGGAGCGGCGTCGTCGAGATCGCCGGCTGGCGCATTCCGCTCGACGAGAAGCGGCGGCCGGCGAAGGAGGGTCGCGCCATCGTCGGCATCCGACCCGAGGACTTCGAGGACGCCGAGTACGCGGAGAGCGGCCGTCCGGAGGTCGAAGTGGAGGTCGCCGTCGTCGAGGAGCTCGGCGCAGAAGCGCACGTGATCTTCCCCGTCGACGCCGCCCCGGTCGAGACCGAGGACCTACGCGCGGTCCACGACGAGGGGGAGGCCGGCGCCAAGCTGCTCGCCGACGACACCCGGGCGCTCTTCACCGCCCGCGTCGACGCGCGCACCGGTGCGCGCGCCGGCAGCACCCTTCGGCTCGCCGTCAACCCGGCTGCGTTCCACTTCTTCGATCCCGAGACCGGCGTCACGCTCGCGGCGGCTACGGGGGAGCGCGAGCTCCAGACCGCCTAGGGAGGAGGGGCGCTCGTCCCGCCGTGGCGGAGACGCGGGCGGAAGACGAAGCTCGGCAGCTCGACGTCGGGCTGCTCGATCAGGCCGCGGAGGGCGTCGAGCGCCGTCTCCGCGATCTTGTCGATCGGCTGCTCCACGGTCGTCAAGTGCGGCTGGGTCCACGCGGCTGCGACGCCGTCGAAGCCGACGATCGAGAGCTCCTCGGGCACGCGCAGGCCGAGCGCGGCCGCCTCCTGGAGGACGCCGATCGCGATCAGGTCGTTCGAGCAGATCACGCCCGTCGGGCGCGGCCTCGCCGTCAGGAGCCGATGCGCCGCCTCGCGTCCTCCTCCGACGGTGAAGGCCGCGTGCGCGACGAGCCGGTCCTCCGGCTCGAGCCCTGCCTCGAGCAGCGCCGCCTCGTAGCCGGCCCGCTTCTCCCGCGTCGGGAGCGTGAACTCCGGGCCGGCGGCGAACCCGACGAGCGCGTGGCCGAGCGAGAGTAGGTGCTCCGCCGCGAGCCGCCCCGCCGCGCGCTCGTCCACGCCGACGGACGTGACGTGCAGCGCCGGCGCGCCGCCGTTGACGAAGACGAGCTTCGCGCCCTCCTCGAGCAGGCGCAGGTAGTGCCCGTGGTCTGAGCGGAGATCGGTGACCTCGGAGGCGATGAAGATCATCCCGTCGACGCGCCGGTCGAGGAGCATGTGGACGTACTCCGCCTCGCGGTGCGGCGAGCCCGCCGTGTTGCAGAGGATCGAGGCGAGGCCGAAGCGGGTCGCGTTGACCTCCATCGCCTGGGCGAGAGCGGGAAAGACGGGGTTCTGCAGCTCGGGCACGAGCAGCCCGATCGCACCCGTGGACGGCCCGCGTCCGGGGGCGACGTAGAGGAGGTCGCGCATCGCCCGCTCGACCCGCTCACGGGTGTGCGGCCGCACGGGGGCCGACCCGCTCGCGACACGCGACGCCGTCGCCACGCTGACTCCCGCTCGCGCGGCGACGTCTCGAAGGCTGGCCATTTCGTGAAACACTATTTCACGATCTGGCTACTGGAACTCTACGGGTCTGCTCTCCGTAGTTTCCACCTTGACGTCCCGCAGCCGCCGAGTTACGTTCGCCTTTCGTTACATGTTCCTGAAACAACCTTTCACGCGCGGCTCGACGTCGGCCGCCCATTCACAGAGGGAGGAGACCCCTATGCGCTCCATTCCACGGCGGGCAGTGTTGTCCGCGCTGGCGGCGACAGCGTTCGTCGCCGTACTCATCGTCCCGTCCGCAACTGCCCGCACGGATGCCGGTGCGACGCCGCAGGCGACGACGACGATCACGTTCTGGCAGACGATGAACGACGAGGAGACGAAGACACTCAAGTCGCTGATCGCGTCCTTCCAGAAAGCCAACAAGACGATCAAGGTGAACATGGTCTACGTGCCCTTCGACCAGGCCCAGGCCAAGTACGCCACGGCCGCGCAGGGTGGCAAGGCGCCCGACGTGATGCGGGCAGAGATCGCCTGGATCGCCGACTACGCGGCCCGCGGGTTCCTGGCAGACCTGACGAAGAACATCTCAGCCGCCGACAGGAACGACTTCCTGGGGTCGGCCTTCGCGTACGGCGTCTGGCAGAACAAGTCGTACGCCGTCCCGCAGGTGACCGATGCGCCGGCTCTGCTCTACAACAAGGCGCTCTTCAAGTCCAAGGGCGTGGGCGTGCCGAACTCGATGGCCAGCCTCGAGGCCGCCTGCAAGAAGTTCGGCGACGGCAAGGGCATCTTCCTCCGCGGTGACGCGTACTTCGTGCAGCCGTGGATCTGGGCCTACGGCGGCGGGCTCGTCAACCCACTCAAGAAAGAGATCCTGATCGCGTCGAAGAACTCGATCAACGGGATGACCGCCTACAAGCGGCTCTTCGACTCGAGCTGCGCGTTCAAGAACGAGGACTTCGCCAACGACTACAACAACGCCCAGACCGCGTTCAAGAACGGCGACGTGGCGATGATCGAGAACGGTCCCTGGGCAACGGCCGACGTTCTCTCCGGCAAGGCGTTTGCGAACAAGTCGAACCTCGGCGTCGCGCCGCTCCCGAAGGGGCCGGGCGGCCAGGGCTCGCCGGTCGGCGGCCACAGCTTCGTCATCGCGAAGAAGTCGAAGAAGGTGGCGGCGTCGTACAAGCTGATCCAGTTCCTGACGAAGGCGTCGAGCCAGGCGTCCTTCGCCTCGAAGAACAACCTGCTGCCGACGCGGAGGTCGGCGTACCAGAACGCCGCGGTGAAGAGCAATCCGATCATCTCGGCCTTCCTGCAGCAGATGCTCGTCGCGCGCGCCCGTCCGGTGCTCCCGGAGGGCGGCGCCATCTACACCGACTTCACGCCCAACGTGCAGAAGGTGCTCCTCGGCCAGTCGACCCCGGCGCAGGGCATGAACGCCGTCGCGCTCGCCTGGAAGACGAAGCTCTTCCGCACCTACACGATCAAGAAGAACTAGGGCGGTAGGGGCCGAAACAGATGGCCTCGACCGAGCAGGTCCCCGCGGCGTCCATCAAAAGGGCGCCGCGGGGGCCGTCGCTGGCACGGCGGCTCCGCCGCGGCTTCGACCGCTGGTGGTTCGCGTATGTGATGCTGCTGCCGGTCGTCGTCGTGATGGGGGTGCTCGTCTTCTACCCCCTCGCGCGCGGGATCGCGTTCTCCTTCACCAACGCTGACCGCTACACGATCGGCGGGCAGGACATCCCGTCGACGTACTCGTACATCGGGCTCGAGAACTACAAGACGCTCGACGACGACCCGAACTTCTGGAACGTTTTCAAGTTCACGGGCGTCTGGACGTTCGTCAACGTGTTCTTCCACTTCACGATCGGGCTCGGGCTCGCCTTGATGCTGAACCGGTCGCTCCGCTTCCGCGGCACGTATCGGATACTGCTGCTCGTGCCCTGGGCGGTACCGGTCTTCATCACCGCGCTCGGCTGGCGCTACCTCTACAACGTCCCGAACGGGTTCTTCGACCAGCTGCTGCGCGCGATCGGTATCGACGGCCCCGCCTGGCTCGGCGACCCGACCTGGGCAAAGGTGTCCGTGATCGCCGTCAACGTCTGGCTCGGGATCCCGTTCATGATGGTCGCCCTGCTCGGCGGCCTGCAGGCGATCGACAAGGAGCTGCTCGACGCCTCGGCGGTCGACGGCGCGTCGGCCCTGCGGCGCTTCTGGGACGTGACGCTACCCGGCCTCCGCCCGGTCGCCGCGACCGTGATCCTGCTCGGGATCATCTGGACCTTCAACATGTTCGCGGTCATCTTCCTGATCACGCAGGGCGGCCCGGCGGATGCGACGCAGATCCTCGTCACGTACTCCTACCGCTACTTCCTCGACTACCAGCTCTACGGGGTGGCGGCTGCGTACGGCGTGCTGATTCTCTCGATCCTGCTCGTGTTCTCGTCGTTCTACCGCATGACGGTGCGCCGCATGGGCGAGGAGAGCTGGTGATGGCGGTCGAGACGCACGCCGCAGGCCGCGCCGCCCGACCGCGACGCCGCTCGGGGCGCGGGCGCGGTTCGTCGGCCGGCCTGCACTTCACGCTCATCGCCGCCACCACGATCGCGATCTTCCCGGTGCTCTGGATCGTGCTCTCCTCGTTCAAGCCGAACGAGGTGATCAAGACGCAGACCGACCTTCAGGTCCTGCCGGATCCGTGGACGCTCGAGAACTACCGCGTCGTCCTCACGCAGAACGACTACGAGTTCCTCCACTGGCTGGCGAACTCCGTCGTGGTCGCGCTGTTCACGACGGTCATCGGCGTGTTCCTCGCGGCGACCGCGGCGTACGCCTTCTCGCGCTACCGCTTTCCCGGCTACCGGGCCGGGCTGATGGCCCTCCTCGTGGCGCAGATGTTCCCGGGCGTGATCCTGCTGGTCCCGATCTACAAGATCGTCGTCGACCTCGGCCTGCTGGACACGAAGGCGTCGCTCGTGCTCGCCTACACGACGTTCGCCCTGCCGTTCTGCGTGTGGATGCTGAAAGGCTACTTCGACACGATCCCGTTCTCGCTCGAGGAGGCCGGCCGCATCGACGGCCTCACCCCGTTCGGGACCTTCTGGCGGATCGTGATGCCGCTGAGCCTGCCCGGGATCGCGGTGACGGCATTCTTCATGTTCATCACTGCCTGGAACGAGGTCCTGTTCGCCAACGTCTTCCTGACCGAGTCCAAGAACTACACGCTGCCCATCGGCCTGCGTACCTACGTCTTCCAGTTCGAGCAGCAGTACGGCTGGCTGACGGCTGGTGCGGTCATCGTGACGATTCCCGCCATAATCGTGTTCCTGTTCGCCCAGCGATACCTGGTGAGCGGCCTGACACGCGGCGGGGTGAAAGGGTGATCACGCATGAAGCGTCTGCTCCCCGCCGCCGTGCTCGCACTCCTCCTCGTCCTCAGCCCCGCCGCGCCGGCGTCACACACGCCCGAGCCGACGGCGGTCACGATCGCAGGCTCGCTCCAGTCCGAGCTCGGCTGCCCGGGCGACTGGCAGCCGGAGTGCGCCGCCACCCACCTCGCCTATGACGCGAGCGACACCGTCTGGCAGGGGACGTTCACGGTTCCCGCCGGCAGCTGGGAGTACAAGGCACCGCTGAACGACGGCTGGACGGAGAACTACGGCCAGAACGCGACCCAGGACGGCGCGAACATCCCGCTCGACCTGGGGGCTGCCGCCGCGGTCAAGTTCTACTACGACCACGAGACGCACTGGATCACGAGCAACCGCAACGCGGTCATCGCGAGCGTGCCGGGCTCGTTCCAGTCCGAGCTCGGCTGCCCGGGCGACTGGCAGCCCGACTGCCTGCGCTCGTGGCTGCAGGACCCGGACGGCGACGGCACCTACGCGTTCACGACGAGATCGCTGCCCGCCGGGGACTACGAGGCGAAGGTCGCGCACAACGAGAGCTGGGACGAGAACTACGGCGTCGGCGGCGCCGCCAACGGCCCGAACTTCGCCTTCAGCGTCCCGGACGCGGACGTCCCGGTCACGTTCTCGTACGACCCCGTGACGCACGTCCTGACGATCTCGGTCGAGGCCGAAGGCGGGCCGGAGCCGGGCGACGAGGAACTGGTGCGGCGGAGCCTGCGCGGCGAGACCGACGAGGTCTTCTACTTCGTCCTCCCCGACCGCTTCGCGAACGGGTCGGCGGCGAACGACACCGGCGGCCTCTCCGGCGGCAAGCTCGCGCACGGCTACGACCCGACCGACAAGGGCTTCTACCACGGCGGCGACATGCGCGGGCTGATCGACCGGCTCGACTATCTCGAGGGCATGGGCGTCAACGCGATCTGGATGGCGCCGCTGTTCAAGAACCGGCCCGTGCAGGGCTCGGGGGCGGACGCGTCGGCCGGCTACCACGGCTACTGGATCACCGACTTCACCCAGCTCGATCCCCACTTCGGCACGAACGCGGAGCTGCGCGAGCTCGTCGACGGCGCGCACGCGCGCGGGATCAAGGTCTTCTTCGACGTGATCACGAACCACACCGCGGACGTGATCGACTACGCCGAGGGCACCTACGACTACGTCTCGAAGGCCGAGGAGCCCTACTGGGACGCGGACGGGCTCGAGTTCGACGACGCCGATTACGCCGGCTCGGACGACTTCCCGGAGCTGAACCTCCAGAGCTTCCCGTACACGCCCGTCTTCCCGACGGCGGCGGACGCGACCGTGAAGGTGCCCGCCTGGCTGAACGACCGCACGATGTACCACAATCGCGGCAACTCGACCTTCGTGGGCGAGAACGCGCTCTACGGCGACTTCTTCGGCCTCGACGACCTCTTCACCGAGCGGCCCGAGGTCGTCGAGGGGATGATCGACATCTTCTCGGACTGGGTCACCGACGTCGGCATCGACGGCTACCGGATCGACACGGTCAAGCACGTCAACGACGAGTTCTGGCAGGAGTGGGCGCCCGCGCTCGTGCAGCACGCCGCGAGCGAGGGCATCGACGACTTCTTCATGTTCGGCGAGGTCTTCGACTCGAATCCCGCCTTCACGTCCCACTACACGAAGGACGCGAAGCTCCAGGCCGTCCTCGACTTCCCCTTCCAGCGGGTCGCGCAGGGCTTCGCCTCGGGCGCGACGACGACGCAACTCGAGCAGCTCTTCGCGCAGGACGACCACTACACGGACGCCGACTCGAACGCGTACAGCCTGCCGACGTTCCTCGGCAACCACGACATGGGGCGGATCGGCAACTTCCTCCGCACCGACAACCCGGGGGCGACCGACGCCGAGCTGCTCGCGCGCGACGAGCTCGGGCACTCGCTGATGTACCTCGCTCGCGGCCTCCCGGTCGTCTACTACGGCGACGAGCAGGGCTTCACGGGTGACGGCGGCGACAAGGACGCGCGGCAGGACATGTTCCCGAGCCAGGTCGGCTCGTACAACGACGACGACCTGATCGGGACGGACGCGACGACGGCCGACTCGAACTTCGACCCGACGCATCCGCTCTACCAGGCGCTTGCCGACCTGGCCGAGCTACGGGCCGACCACCGCGCCCTCCGCGAGGGCGCGCAGATCCACCGCTTCGCGACGGGTAGCCCCGGCGTCTACGCCCTCTCCCGGATCCTCCACGACGAGCAGATCGAGTACGTCGTCGCGCTCAACAACGCCGAGACGCCGCAGTCGGTGCAGGTGCAGACGTACTCGAGCGGGATCGGCTTCACCTCGATCTTCGGCGGCGGTGCGGCGGCGACAACCGACGCCTCGGGCCGGCTGCCGCTGACGGTGCCGGCGCTCTCCGCCGTCGTCTACCGGGCGGGGTCGGCGCTGGCGCCGAGCACGCGCAACCCGGTCGTGACGCTGACGGAGCCCGCCGAGGGCGCCGAGGTCGTCGGCAACGTCGAGCTCGAGGCCGTCCTCGACCGGGCGCAGCTGGCGGAGGTCACGTTCGCGCTCAAGGCGGGCGCGGCGACCGAGTGGACCGTGCTCGGCACCGACGACAACCCGCCGTACCGGATCTTCCACGACGTCTCCGGGCTCGCGGCGGGCACGCCGCTCCAGCTCAAGGCGATCGCGCGCGACCGCTCCGGCAACCTCGACTCCGACACTGCGGCTGCCGTCGTCGGCGAGGTCGAGCCCCCGCAGCCCGGCGCCGCCCGCGACTACGCGGTCGTCCACTACCAGCGCGGGGACGACGTCTACGACGGCTGGGGCCTGCACGTCTGGGGCGACGTGAACGAGCCGGCCGTCGACTGGGCCAACCCGCTGCCCTTTGCCGGCGAGGACGACTACGGCCGCTTCGCCTGGGTGAAGCTCGCGCCGAACGCCGCGCAGGTCGGCTTCATCGTCCACAAGGGCGACACGAAGGACCCGGACGGCAGCCCCGACCGCTTCTTCGACCCGCAGCAGACGCCGGAGGTCTGGCTGAAGTCCGGCGACCCGACCGTCTACGCCTCACGTGCGGCGGCGCAGGACTACGTCGAGCTGCGCTATCACCGTCCCGACGGCGTCTACACCGGCTGGGGCCTCCACCTCTGGGGCGACGCGATCGATCCCACCGAGGCGACCGACTGGACGGCGCCGAAGCTGCCCGACCGGATCGACGACTACGGCGCGTACTGGCGCGTGTCGATCCAGGACGCGACGAAGGCGGTCAACTTCATCGTCCACAAGGGCGACGAGAAGGACACTGCCGAGGACCGGAGCTTCGTCGCGGCCGAGCAGCCGTCCGTCTGGCTGCAGTCGGGTGACTCGACCGTCTACAGCACGCGAGGCGACGCCGAGGACTACGCGCTCATCCACTACCACCGGGCCGACGGCGCCTACGGCGACCCGACCTCCTCCGACTTCAACGACTTCTGGGGCCTGCACGTCTGGGACGGCTCTGCGGAGACGGGCGTCAGCTGGCAGAACCCGGTCCGGCCGATCGCTCGTGACGGCTTCGGGCTCGTCTTCAAGGTGCGGCTCGTGGACGGCGCGGCCCAGCTCGCCTACATCGTCCACCGCGGCGACACGAAGGATCCGGGGCCTGACCAGGTCCTCGATCTGAACGCGCTCGGCCACGAGGTCTGGATCCTGTCCGGTCACGTCGACGCCGACAACAACACGAAGTACCTGCTGCCGATGATCGGCGGGCCGGGCGTCGACGCGGACCTGGACAAGGCGAACGCGCACTGGCTGACGGACGACACGCTCGTCTGGAACGCCGAGCCCGTGGCCGGGGGTACGTACCACCTCAGCTTCTCACCGACAGGCGGGCTCGTCGCCGGGCCCGAAGGGGTCACCGGCGGCGAGTCGATCCGCCTCTATCGGGCGAGAGAGCTCTCCGACGAGCTGAAGGCGAAGTGGCCGCACCTGGCCGGGTACAACGCGTTCCGGATCAAGGCGGTCGACCTCGGCCGCGTGCCGGAGGCGCTGCGTGGACAGCTTGCGGTGTGGTCGGCGGACGAGAACGGCTTCCTCCGCGGCGCAACGGGCGTCCAGATCCCGGGTGTCCTCGACGATCTCTACGCCAACGATGCCGACCTCGGCGCCACGTTCACCGGCCGCACGCCGACGCTGCGCCTCTGGGCGCCGACGGCGCAGAACGTGCAGCTGCGGCTCGGCACCACGTCGGTGCCGATGAGCCGCGACGCGGCAACGGGAGTGTGGAGCGTCACCGGCACCCCGGCCTGGTACGGCCAGGAGTACGCCTACGAGGTGACGGTCTACGCGCCGGCAACGGGGGAGGTCGAGACGAACCTCGTCACCGATCCCTACTCCGTCGCGCTGACGACGAACTCGTCGCGCAGCGTCATCGTCGACCTGGCCGACGCCGCGCTTCGGCCCGCGGGCTGGAGCGGCTTGACGAAGCCGCCGCTACGGGAGCCGGAGGACATCGCGCTCTACGAGCTCCACATTCGCGACTTCTCGGTCAACGACGCGACGGTCCCGGCCGCGCAGCGGGGTACGTACCTGGCCTTCACACAGTCGGCCTCGGACGGCATGCGCCACCTGCGCGCACTCGCAGGCGCGGGGCTGACGCACGTACACGTGCTGCCGGCGTTCGACATCGCCACGATCGACGAGATCCGGGCGAACCACCAGCAGCCGGCCTGCGACCTCGCGTCGTTCCCGCCGGCGTCGACGGAGCAGCAGGCGTGCGTGATGGCCGTCGCCGACACGGACGGCTTCAACTGGGGGTACGACCCGTGGCACTACACCGTGCCGGAGGGGAGCTACGCGACCGACCCGAACGGGGGGCCGCGGACGCTGCAGTTCCGTCAGATGGTGAAGGCGATGAACGACGCCGGCCTCCGCGTCGTGATGGACGTCGTCTACAACCACACGAACGCGTCCGGCCAGGCCGCGAAGTCGGTGCTCGACCGAGTCGTCCCCGGCTACTACCACCGGCTCAACGCCGAGGGCGCGGTCGAGACCTCGACGTGCTGCCAGAACACGGCGACCGAGCACGCGATGATGGAGAAGCTGATGGTCGACTCGGTCGTGACCTGGGCCACGCAGTACAAGGTCGACGGCTTCCGCTTCGACCTGATGGGCCACCACTCGAAGTCGAACATGCTCGCCGTCCGGCACGCCCTCGACGAGCTGACCCCGACCCGGGACGGTGTCGACGGCAGCAAGATCTACGTCTACGGCGAGGGCTGGAACTTCGGCGAGGTCGCGAACGGCGCCCGCTTCGAGCAAGCGACGCAGGCGAACATGGCCGGCACCGGGATCGGCACGTTCAACGACCGGCTCCGCGACGCGGTTCGCGGCGGCGGCCCCTTCGACGGTGATCCGGGCATCCAGGGGTTCGGCAGCGGGCTCTCCTACGACCCGAACGGGAACCCGATCAACGGCACGCCCGCGCAGCAGCGGGCGAAGCTGCTGCTGCACCAGGATCAGATCAAGGTCGGCCTGACCGGAAACCTCGAGGACTACCGCTTCGTCGACCGCACCGGTGCCCTCGTCACGGGCGCCCAGGTGGACTACAACGGCTCCCCCGCGGGCTACAACGACGATCCCGAGGAGGCGATCACCTACGTCGAGGCGCACGACAACGAGACGCTCTTCGACGCGTACGCGGCGAAGCTCCCCGTGACGACGACGAAGGCGCAGCGGGCGCGGGCACAGATCGTCGCGCTCTCAACCGTCACCTTCGGCCAGGGCGTGCCGTTCTTCCACGCCGGCTCGGACATCCTCCGCTCGAAGTCGATGGACAAGAACTCCTTCAACTCGGGCGACTGGTTCAACCGCCTCTTCTGGGATCTCTCCGACAACGGCTTCGGTGCCGGCCTGCCGCCGGCGCCGGACAACGGCTCTCGCTACCCGTACCTCGAGCCGCTGCTCGGCAACGCCGCGATCAAGCCGACGCCGACGGAGATCGAGTGGACGGCGAAGCGCTTCCGCGAGCTGCTGGAGATCCGGCGCAGCTCGCGCTTGTTCCGGATCGGCGATGCGGCGGAGATCGAGCGCCGCCTCACGTTCTCGAACGGCGGGCCGACGCAGACTGGCGGGCTGATCGTGATGACGCTGTCCGACGAGGTCGCACCCGACCTCGACCCGGCCGCCGAGTCGATCATGGTGCTCTTCAACGCGACGCCTGAGACGACGACGTGGAGCGACGCTGCGCTGCGCGGACGCCAGTACAAGCTCCACAAGACGCAGCGGACGTCCGACGACGAGCTGACGACGACAGCCCAGTTCGTGCCCGGCCAAGGCCGCTTCCGGATCCCGCCGCGGACGACGGCGGTGTTCGTCGAGGACTGACGAGGAGGGAGGGGCGGGGGCCGGCCGGCCCCCGCCCCTCCTGCTCGCGGCGATGCTCGACGGCCTCGACGGCTAGAGGAGGCCCGCTTCGCGCAGCGGACGGCGCGCCCACGCGAACCGGTCGCGGTACCACCCTTCGAGCGGATGAAGGGTGGTGCCGTTGCCGGACGAGTGGACGAACCAGCCGCCGCCGAGGTAGATCGCCGCGTGGTCGACCTGCGCGGGCGTCGACGCCGGCCCCTTCGCGCCCTGGAAGATCAGGTCGCCGGGCTGCAGGTTCTCCACTTTCCTGATCCGCTGCGCCTGCGGCACCTCGCCGGCCAGCTCGTAGGTGGTGCGGCCGCGGAGCACCGAGGCGAGTGCGGAGGCGCCGGGGAGCGGCTCCAGCTTGAAGACGCGCCAGACGAAGCCGGAGCAGTCGAAGCCGCCGGGGAGCCGCTTGCCTTCCCAGAGCCGCTGTGACGTCTCGGAACTCCCGCCCCAGACGTAGGGCGAGCCGACGAGGGAGACGGCGCGGCGGAGCAGCCGCTGCTGCGTCGCGGTCAGCGCCGGAAGGACGAGCTGCTCGGCGGCTGAGCGGATCTGCTCCTGCTCCCAGTCCGACAGGCCGAGCAGCCGGGCGAACGAGTAGGCGGCCTCGGCCCGCGTCGCGACGTCGTTCAGGCCGAGCTCGAGCGCGTCGTCGGCCGCAGGGTGGTTGAAGCGGAGCCCGAGCAGGCGAGCGACCGTCTCGGTGCCCGCGCCCGCCTTCGGTGCGAGGCCCGCGTCGCGAAGTGCGCCGGTGACGAGGCGCGCCGAGTCGCCGAGGCCGAGATAGCCGACGAGGGCGGCGTCGAGCTCGCGAATCGTGACGGCGCGACCCGGCACGACGACCGGATAGCGATAGCCGACGGGCTCCGCCCCGTCCCGCGAGAGCGTCTCGAGCGCGGCGCCGAGCGCGCGCTGGGTCAACGGCTTCTGCGGCTTGAAGGCCGCCGCCGAGTCTGCCAGCAGTCCCGCCTCGACGACTGTCTCGATCTGCGGCTCCGCCCAGGAGCGGTCGGCCGCGGCCCCCGTCGAAGGCAGGGCGAGCAGGCAGACGACGATGGCGGCCAGGCGGCGCATGGACGACTCATCGGCAGCCCCCGCGGCCGACTTGAAAGCATGGCTGCGTGCTCGTCCCGCTCCCGCAGCCGTACGATTTCGAGGTCTCGACCGCCCGCTTCGACGTGTACGGGCTCGACCGCGCGACCGTCTGGCGGGAGGGCGGGATCCACCGGGTCTTCGACGGGCGCGAGCTGCGGATCGAGGCGGCCCCGGGCGGCGTCGACATCTCCTCCGACGACGAGTCGGTCATACCGCTGGTCCAGCACTTCCTCGGCCTCCCCTTCGACCTCGACGGCTTCGCCGCCTGGGCGGCCGCGGAACCGACGCTCGACCGCCTCGCGCGCTCGCTCGCCGGCTTCCGGCCGCCGCTGCAGGTGAACCCGTTCGAGGCGCTCGTCACCTCGATCACGGCGCAGCAGGTGTCGCTCCAGTCGGCGGCCGCGATCCGGAGTCGCTTCATCGAGCGCTACGGAGTCGCCCACGAGCACGCGCACTCCTTCCCGGTGCGCGAGCGGGTGGCCGAGGCGACCGAGGACGAGCTGTTCGCGCTCGGCTTCTCGATCCGGAAGGCCGAGTACGTGGTCGGGCTCGCGCGCAGCGAGTTCGACCTGGACGAGCTCGCTTTGCTGCCGGACGACGAGGTGACGGCACGGCTGGTCTCGCTCCGCGGTCTGGGCGAGTGGACGGCCGACTGGTTCCTCGCACGTCATCTCGCGCGCCCGCATGCCTGGCCCGCCGGCGACCTGGGACTGCGGAAGGCGGTCTCGGCGTTCTATGGTGACGTGCCCGATCTTCGAGCCTTCGGCCAGCGCTTCCATCCGTACGAGAACCTCAGCGCCCACTATCTCTTGACCGGACTCCGTCTCTTCCCACCCGCATGACCGTCCGCCACGCCACAGCCGACGACTTCGACGCGCTCCGCGCGCTCTGGGAGCGGTGGCAGGCCGAGAGCCCGTCCCCGCCGCCCTGGGCCGACGTGAGCTGGGAGGCGAACCGGGCCGAGTTCGAGCGGTCACTCGACGCGAACGCGCTCTTCCTGGCGGAGGAGGGCGGCCGCCCCGTCGGCTTCGTCACCGCCTGGCTCGACGACCACTTCGCCAAGATCGGCGATCTCTACGTTGCGCAGGCAGGCCGCCGCCACGGCACCGGGCGACTGCTCGTCGACACGGTGATCGAGAACCTGCGCGCGCGCGGCGCGACACATCTCTTCCTGAATGCGAACCCGGCCGCGCTCGATTTCTACGAGCGCCTCGGCTTCCGCGAGGAGTCGCGCAACCTCGTCCTGCCGCTCGAGGTGCGCGAGGTCGGCGGCGGCCGCTCCTTCGGTTCGATCCACGTCCAGACCGACGATCTCACCGCCGTCGAGCGTGCGGTCAAGCAGTTCGTCCCCAGGCTGCCGGGCGGGTCGCGTGGCAGCGAGGTGACGTCGCCGCACAACGGCTGGATCACCGTGTACGACGAGGCGTCCGACCGCGACCCCGCCACGCTGCGGCGGCTGGCGAGGGAGCTCTCCGAGCGGATGGGCGCGGTCGTGATCGCGATCGGCATCGAGCACGAGCACGTCGTCCGCTTCGTCCTCCACGAGGCGGGCCGGATCGTCGACGAGTACCTCTCGGTGCCCGAGTACTACGGCCCGCTGCCGCCCGGCGACGCGATCGCGTTGGCGGCGAACCCTCGCGTCGTCGCCCGGCTGACAGGCGCCGACCCGGCCGCAATCCGCACGGTTGCGCGCACGGCCGCGACGCCGGACGAGCTGCCGCCGGCTCAGGAACTGCTCGCGTCGATCGCGGGCGCGATCGGGCTCGAAGGCGCGGATCGGGGGTGGGAGGACTGATCACGCTCTACGACGCGGCCCGCTGTCCGTACTGCGCCCGCGCCCGGATCGTCCTCGCCGAGAAGGAGATCCCCTACGAGACCGTCGAGATCGACCTGGCCGACCGCCCCTCCTGGCTCTACGAGATGAATCCCGTCGGCAAGGTGCCGGTGCTCGATGAGGACGGCTGGATCCTGCCGGAGTCGGCCGTGATCGCGGAATACCTGAACGAACGCTACCCCGAGCCGCCGCTCTGGCCGGACGATCCCGGCGAGCGCGCGGCAGGCCGGCTGCTCGTCTTCCGCTTCGACGACTTCTCGAAGCCGTACTACGCGATGCGCCGCGGCGAGGAGGGCGCCCGCGGCCGGTTCGAGGAGGAGCTCGGCTTCCTCGACGCGATGCTCGGCGGCGTCTCGTGGCTGAGCGGGCGCGCGTTCGGCCTCGCCGACATCGCCTTCCTGCCCTGGCTGCTGCGCGCCCGAGACCTGCTCGGGATCCCCCTCGAGCCATGGCCGGCGCTCACCGACTGGGTCGACCGTTCCTGTCTGCGGCCGTCCGTCGCCGCCGAGCAGGTGCTGGTCGCCGCGCTGTGACCGTCGTCCACCTGCACGCCTTCCCACTCGACGAGCGAATGTGGCCCGCGGGCACGCAGGCGCCGCGGCTCTACGGCCTCGGACGGTCGATGGACGACTGGGCCGACGCCGTGCTCGAGGCGCATCCCGGCCGCCTGATCCTCGTCGGCGCGTCGATGGGCGGATACGCGGCGATGGCCGCCGCGCGGCGCGCACCCGAGCGCCTCGCCGGGCTCCTGCTCGTCGGCTCCCGCCCCGAGGCCGACACGCCCGAACGCTACGCGAAGCGAGCCGAGACGATCGCGATCGCTCGCGAGCGTGGGCCGGAAGGGATCTGGGAGGCGATGCGCGAGTCGCTCTTCGGGGAGCACAGCGACCCGGACGTGCTCGCGCGTGCGCGCGAGCTCACGCTCGACCGCACCGAGGAGGAGCTCGTGACCGCGCTCGAGGCGATTCGCGATCGTCCCGATTCGACGGCGGCGTACCGGGCGCTCGGCGACCGCGCCTTCACCGTCGTGGGCGACCGCGACCCATTCGTGCCGGTCGAGGACGCGCGCCGCTTCGAGCCGGATGCGGTCGTGATCCCGGAGTGCGGGCACCTGGCCAGCCTCGAGCGGCCTGCGGAGTTCGGCCTCGTCCTCGAGGAGGTGGTGGCGCGGTGGACGTAGACCGCGACGAGGTCGTGCGCCGGCTCGGCGAGGAGGGCTTCGTCGTCCTCGACGTGCGCAGCCTGGGCGAGTACCGCGGCGAGACGACCGCGCCCTGCGACCCGCGCGCCGGCCGCATTGCCGCTGCGCAGCACTTCGACCTGCAGCTGCTGCTCGCGCTGACGCCGGAGGAGATCCGCGAGCGGCTCGGGCCGCCCGAGAACGTCGAGCTCGTCGCCTACTGCCACTCCGGCTCGCGCTCCGAGCTGGCGGCGCAGATTCTCTCCTCGCTCGGCTACCGCGCCGCGAACTACCGCGGCTCCTGGCACGAGTGGTCGCGCGACGACTCGCTGCCCGCCGAGACCGGCTAGACCGGTTGGTCGCCGGACCCCGGCGGCCAGGGTACGCGCGCCGGCGCGTACTCGCCCGGCCAGTCCGCGTACGCCTCGTCGCCGCTGCTCGTCTCCCTCGCGACCGACGCGCCGTGCTTCGCCGCGACCTCGCTGACGGGGTAGAGCAGCTCCTCCTGCTCGGGTCGCGCTCCGATCATCAGTACCGCGCACGGCCCGTCGCCGCCGACGACGACGTGACGGGTCCCGGCCGGGCAATGGAAGTAGTCCCATTGTCGCAGCGTTCGCTCCTCCTCCTCGACGATCAGCGTGCACTCGCCCGAGAGGACGAGGAAGCCCTCCTGCGCGCCCTCCGAGTGGTAGAGGCAGTTGGGGGCTCCCGGCTGGAGGACGCGGACGTTGACGCCGAAGTCGCGGAAGGGCGCGTCGCGGGGCTCGATCGGGTAGACGACGCCGCCCTTCTCGTCGTTGCGAACGGCGAGCGCGTCCGCGAGGTTGAGGGTGAACCAGCCGGCCGACGTGACGTAGTGGCCGTAGGGCGTCTCCTCCGAGCGAGCTTCCTCGACGGGCATCAAGTCCTCCTTTGGACGGTGTTCAGGAAGGCGGTGCACAGGCGGCGTCCGAGCTCGTTCCAGCCGTCGATCCGCCGGCGGGACTCGTCGAGCAGCGCGTCGACGTCGGCGATCGCGTCCGGCTCCTCCGCCGCCCAGCTCTCGATCTGCTCGAGTCGAACTTCCGGATGGAACTGCACCCCCCAGGCGCTGCCGAGCCGCCATGCCTGCACGCAGACTGGGCTCCGCGCGAGCTCCGTCGCGCCTTCGGGGAGGCGGTGTGTGTACTCGTGCCACTGGAAGGCCTCGAACCGCGGCGGCAGCGCGGCCGCGAGCGGATCGCCGTCGCCGCCGACCTCGACGGGCAGCCAGCCGATCTCGGGCTCCGACGCGCGGTAGACCTCGGCGCCGGCGGCGCGGGCGATCAGCTGCGAGCCGAGGCAGACGCCGAGCAGCGGCGTTCCCCGGTCGTGCTCCTGCTCGAGGAACCGGAGCTCCGGCGCGAGCCAGGGATGCCGGTCGTCCTGGTCGGGATGCATGGCGCCGCCGAGGACGATGACCGCGTCGGCGCTCTCCTCCGGGACGCCGTCGCGGGCGACGTTGCGCTCGATCAGCTCGTGGCCCGCCTCCAGTACGGCGTCCTCGAAGACGCCCGGGCCGACGTTGTCGCCGTGGGTGAGCGCGAGGATCCTCACGCCGGCGAGCCTACCGAGCCGCGCGCGCGGCGAGTCGGCGAGGGCGCCCGAAGCGGCCACGAACGGTCGCCGACACCCCGCCTCCCTACAATCCCGGAGATGGACGAGCGGCCGATCGGCGTGTTCGACTCGGGCGTCGGCGGCCTGACGGTGCTGCACGAGTGCCTGGTGACGCTGCCGCACGAGGACTTCCTCTACCTCGGCGACGGCGCACGCCTGCCCTACGGTCCTCGCCCCCTGGACGAGTTACGCCGCTTCGCGCACGAGATCGGCTCGTTCCTGGAGGCCCGCGGCGTCAAGCTCGTCGTCGTCGCCTGCAACTCGGCGACCGCCGCCGCGCTGCCGGAGCTCCAGACCGAGCTGCGCGTCCCGGTCGTCGGCGTGATCGCGCCCGAGGCGCACGCGGCCGTGCAGGCGACGCGGAACCGCCGGATCGGCCTGCTCGCGACGCAGGCGACCGTCTCGAGCGGTCGCTACGAGGGGCTCGTCCGCGCGCTCGACGCCGGCGCGAGCGTGCTCTCCGTCGCCTGCCCGCGGCTCGTGCCGCTGATCGAGGGCGACGACCCGTTCGCCGAGGAGACCGCTGCCGCGGTGCGCGAGTACGCAGCGCCGCTGAAGGAGGCGGGCGTCGACACGGTCATCCTCGGCTGCACGCACTACCCGCTGATCCGGCCGATCCTGCAGCGAGTCTTCGGACGCGACGTCACGCTCGTCTTCTCCGCCGACGAGACCGCCCGCGAGGTGGCCGAGACGCTCGCGCGCAAGCGGATCGAGAACGACCCGGCGCGCGAGGGCGCCTACAGCTTCCTCACGACCGGCGACACCGCGTCGTTCCGGGCGATGGGCCGGCGCTTCCTCCAGCTTCCGATCGCGGAGGTCGAGCACGTGGGGATCGCGGCACTGGAAGCGGCGGCGGCATGACGCAGTCATGCAGCCAGGAGGGGGCTCGGGGGAACCGTCAGGTTCCCCCGCAGGGACGCGCCGATGCGCAGCATCGGCGACGACGCGGAGGGGGTTCGCGGGGGAAACCGGGTTTCCCCCGCGCGACCGACCCGAAGGCGAGGGAGGCGGCATGAGGGCCGACGGCAGGCGGCGCGACGACGAGCTGCGGGTGCTCGAGCTCGTTCCCGACTGGCTCGAGCAGGCGCACGGCTCGGTGCTGTACACGCAGGGCAAGACCCGCGTGCTCTGCACCGCGATGGTCGCGGACGGCGTGCCACGCTGGCTCTACCGCTCCGGCCGTGGCTGGATGACCGCCGAGTACTCGCTCCTGCCTGCGTCGACAGGCGAGCGCGTCGCCCGCGAGGCGGCGAAGGGGAAGCAGGGCGGGCGCACGGTCGAGATCCAGCGGCTGATCGGGCGTGCGCTCCGATCGGTCTGCGACTTCCAGGCGCTCGGCGAGCGCACACTCTGGCTCGACTGCGACGTGCTCCAGGCCGACGGCGGCACGCGCTGTGCCGCGATCTCGGGCGCGTACGTTGCCGCCTCCCGCGCGCTCGACCGCTTCGGGCTCTCGAAGGCGCTCAACGGCCAGATCGCCGCCGTCTCGGTCGGCGTCGTCGACGGGCGGCCGCTGCTCGATCTCGACTACGCCGAGGACTCGAGCGCGGAGACGGACATGAACGTCGTCATGACCGCCGACGGCCGCCTGGTCGAGGTGCAGGCGACAGCGGAGCGCGACCCGTTCTCGCGCGAGCTGCTCGACGAGCTGCTCGACCTCGCGGCGGCCGGCTGCGACGAGATCGTGGCTGCGCAGGACGCCGCCGTCGCGGCCGAGCGTGCCTGAGCTCACCACAGCCGAGGCGCTGCTGCGGCTGCTCGTCGCCGCCGGGCTCGGTGGTGCGATCGGTCTCGAACGCGAGCTGCGCGACCGCGAGGCCGGCTTCCGCACGCACCTGCTCGTCTCGCTCGGCGCCTGTGTCTTCACGCTCGTCTCAGCCTACGCCTGGACAGACTGGACGTTCTCGACCCCCTCGGGCGTCGTCTTCGACCCGACCCGGATCGCGGCGCAGATCGTGACGGGGATCGGCTTCCTCGGCGCCGGGGCGATCATCGTTCGCGGCATCTCCGTCCGCGGCCTGACGACGGCGGCGACGCTCTGGGTCGTGGCCGCAATCGGGATGGCGGCCGGAACGGGCTACTACGCGGTGGGCGTCGGCGCCGCCGTGCTCGTGCTGATCTCACTGGGGCCGCTGAAGCTGATCTCGACGCGCCTGGTCTCGCGGGTGCGGCCGGAGGAGGCTGAGCTCGCGATCCAGCTCGTGCCGCACGGTGAGGCGGCCCGGGTGCTGACCGCGATCGAGGAACTCGGTGGCGAGATCAGTCACGTCGAGTTCGGGGACGAGCGCACGGTCGACGTGACGCTGCGCGCCTCCCGCCGGTCGGAGTCGGCGCGCGTGGCCGAGGAGATCAACAAGCTCGACGACGTCGAGCGCGTGCAATGGCGGCCCTGAAGGCGCGGCTCGCGTCGGGCAACCGGCACAAGCTGGACGAGCTGCGGGCGGCGCTGCCGGGGTGGGAGCTGGAGCTGCTCGCGACCGACCGCGGTTACCCGCCCGAGGACGGGGCGACCTACTACGAGAACGCGCGCGCGAAAGCCGCGTTCGGGCGCGAGTCCGCTGCACCGGACGAGTGGGTGCTCGGCGAGGACTCCGGGATCGAGGTCACCGCGCTCGGGGGCAGGCCCGGGATCGCCTCCGCCCGCTGGGCCGTCGACGGCATCGCGCAACTCCTGGCGGAGCTCGACGGCGTCGCCGACCGTCGCGCCCGCTACGTCTGCGAGCTCGTCGCGCTCGGCCCCGGCGGCGAGGAGCGGCGGGGCACCGGGATCCTCGAGGGGTCGGTTGCGACCGAGCGGCGCGGCGACGAGGGCTTCGGCTACGACCCGGTCTTCGTGCCGGCCGGGGAGGAGCGGACGGTGGCCGAGCTCGGCAACGACTGGAAGCGCGCCAACTCGCACCGCGCCCGCGCCGCCGCGGGGATCTAGGCGAGCCCCGTCACCTCCTCCTCGTCGCGGCGGCCGTACCACCAGTTCACCTCGGC
>DASQKK010000028.1:0-3961 GCA_035630545.1 Gaiellaceae bacterium | reverse complement strand
CCGCAGGAGACGGTCGAGGAGCGCCGTGCGCTCTACGAGCGGCGCCGTGACCGCGCACTCGCGGCGATTCCGGGCGCCCGCTGCGAGGGCACGTTCTTCGTCTGGTTCCCGCTGCCGGACGGGCTCACGTTCGAGCGGCTGGTGGCCGAACACCGCGTCGCGGTCGCGCCGGGCGAGGGCTTCGGCGCGCAGGGCCGCGGGTTCGCGCGCCTCTCGCTCGCCACTCAGGACGACGCGCTCGACGAGGGGATCGCGCGGCTTCGGCGCGCAATCGCGGCCGAGTAGAGTCGAGCCGTGTTCGAGGACCTGCTGCGGCGGTGGGACGGGGAGCACGTCGTCGTCCGCCACGACGAGGCGACGGGAGCCTGGATGTTCGTCTGCATCCACTCGACCCGGCTCGGACCCGCCATGGGCGGCACCCGGCTGAAGACCTACGACGAGCCGCCGCAGGCGCTCGAGGACGGGCTCCGGCTCGCCGCCGGGATGACACGCAAGCTGGCGGTGCTCGGCCTCCCCTGCGGCGGCGGCAAGGCGGTGCTCGCCGTACCGGCGATCCCGGACGGCGCCGAGCGCCGGCGCCTGCTCGAGCGCTACGGCGACCTGGTCGAGTCGCTTGGCGGCAGCTACGTGACCGGGCCGGACGTGAATACGCGCGAGGCGGACATGGACGTGATCGGCAGGCGGACGGCGCACGTCTTCTGTCGCAGCATCGGCAACGGCGGCTCCGGCGATCCGAGCGTGCACACGGCGCTCGGCGTCTTCCACGGCATCCGCGCAACGCTCGCGCACACGTTCGGCACGGACGATCCGGCCGGCCGGACGGTGCTCGTCCAGGGCACCGGCTCCGTCGGCGCGAAGCTCGCCCGGCTCCTCCTCGACGCCGGCGCGGTCGTGCTGGTCAGCGACGTCGACGAGGAGCGGGCGCGCGCCACGGGCGCCGACCCGGTCGCGCCGGACACCGCGCTCGAGCTCGAGTGCGACGTCTACGCGCCGTGCGCCCTCGGCGCGACGCTGAACGCCGACTCGATCCCACGGCTGCGCTGCCGGATCGTCGCCGGCGGGGCCAACAACCAGCTGGCGACGCCGGCCGACGGCGAGCGACTGCGGGCGGCCGGGATCCTCTACGCCCCGGACTACGTGATCAACGGCGGCGGCGCGCTGCACGGGATCGGGCTGGAGCGGCTCGGGTGGGACGCCGACCGGCTCGAGCGCGAGGTCGCCGGGATCGGCGACACGCTCAGCGGCATCTACCGGCAGGCGGAGGCGGCCGGGATCACGACCAGCGAGGCCGCCGAGCGGCTGGCTGCGGAGCGGCTCGCGCAGAGCTGACGAGCGTCAGCGCAGCGGCTGCCAGTCGGGCGCGAACTCCATCACGCCGGACGTCGCCGTGATCCGGCTGGCGCCGGTGCCGTCGCGTCGCAGCACCCACAGCTCCTGTTGCTCGTCGACGAACCGCGTCATCGCGAGCCAGCGCCCGTCCGGTGAGACTGCGCGATCGCCGACGACGCGGGCGATGCGCGTCAGCGCGCTCCCGTCTGGGCCGACCCGGTACGTCCACGTCGCGCGTGAGAACACGATCGTGCGCCCGTCGGGCGACCACGCGGGGGAGCTGTCGATCGTGCGCGCGGCCGTAGTGAGCCGCCGCTCGCCGGAGCCGTCGGCCCGCATGATCACAAGCCCGCCCGCGAGCTGGCACTCGAAGACGATCAACCGGCCCGTCGGCGACCATTCGGCGTTCTGGCAGTTCGTGCTCTGGTTGGAGAGCACACGGCGCCGCGTTCCGTCGAGCCGGGAGCGGAAGATCTGGAACAGGCCGCGGTCGAAGCTCGTGAAGGCCAGACTCTTGCCGTCGGGCGCCCACGTCGGAGCGATCTCGGCGAGGTGCCCACGCGTGACCTGCCGTAACCCGCTGCCGTCGGCGTTCATCACGAACACCCCCTGGGTCAGCCGTGGGGTCCCGGTCCCGGAGAACGCGATCCGGCGTCCGTCGGGCGACCAGGCGGCCGACCTGACGTCGGTGAAGCCCGGCGGCGTGAGGTCGCGGAGACCGGAGCCGTCGGGCGCGGTGACGAAGATGTGACCACCCTTGGGTTCGTTCCCGCCGAGGTCGCGGATGTAGAGGATCGCGCCGTTTCGCCCCGGATAGGCGTTGTCGCGCGCGGCGGCTACCGCGCCGCCGGCGAGCAGCGCGAGCAGGAGCGATGCGAGCAGACCCCCGACCCTCACGAGTGGCTCCTGCCCGCGTCGACGGACGGAAAACGCGGGTCAGGGACGCTTCATGAACCACTCCGTGAACTCGGAGCAGCGGCCGTCGGCGGCGAAGCGCAGCACGTACGCGTTGTCGTAGACCTTCTCGACGGCCCCGCCGGCGTCGAGGTAGGTGCTCGAGCCGACGGCCACCGCGGCGCTACCGTCGGCTGCGTAGCACTCGTAGGACGCCTCCCAGCGTGCCGGGTCGTCCTGATCCTCGAGCCAGGCGTCCGCGATCGCCGCGGCGCCGACGATCGGCTCGTCCCACGGGTGATATCGGTAGCGGGCGTCCTCGGTGAAGAGCGCCTCGATCTGCGAGCGCTCATTGCTCCGCCAGGCGGCGACGTACGCGTCGAGCCAGCGATCGACGTCTGCGCGGTCCATGTGCTCAGCCTAACTGCGTGAGGTAGAGATCGGTTCGGAGCGGATCCAGGTAGCGGCCCTCTGGCAACAGCTCACCGAGCCGCGCGAGCAGCGGCGCCCGCCGGCTGTCGGGCAGCCCCGCGACCATGCTCCAAGAGGCGACCTGATCCAGCATGCCCCGGCGGTCGCGCTCGACTGGATTGGGGAAGCTCGCCTCTGTGAACGGCCCGAACGGGCCGGGAAACGGCGACCGCCAGTGGCCGCTCGACACCGTCTCCTCCGGCGGCTTCTTGATCGCGACCTCGTCGATCGCGTCACGGAACGCCTGCGGGAGCGGCGGCTCGATCTCGCCGTCGGCCTGGTTGAAGAGGATGGCGAGCTTCCCGCCCGCCCGGAGCACGCGCGCGAGCTCGGCCAGTGTCTCCGCGGTCGCGAACCAGTGGAACGCCTCGCCGACGAAGACCGCGTCGACCGCGTCGTCGTCGAGCGGGATTGCCTCGGCGCTGCCCACGAGCGCAGTTGCCTCGGGCACGACCCGCTCGAGCACGGCGCGCATCTCGGCCAACGGCTCGACCGCGAGCACCTGCTCATAACGGGGCACGAGCTGCCGCGTCAGCTTGCCGGTGCCGGCGGCGAGGTCGATGACGACGGCGTGCTCGGCGAGCTCGACCGCGTCGAGCGCCGCCTCGGCGTAGCCCGGCCTCCCCAGCTCGTACTCCTCCGCCACGCGGCCGAAGCTGCGAGCGAGCGCGCTCACTAGCCGACGCCGGCGAGGAGGAAGGCGCGGCTCTCGCGCAGCATCTCGCGGGCGATCACGAGCCGCTGCACCTCCTGCGTCCCCTCGTAGATCTGGGTGATCTTGGCGTCGCGCATGAAGCGCTCGACCGGGTACTCCTTGATGTAGCCGTAGCCGCCGAGGATCTGGACCGCCTCGGTCGCGACCCACATGGCGACGTCGCCACACTTCAGCTTCGCCTGCGCGGAGGCCTTCGTCAGCTCGGCGCCGTCGACGCCCGCATCGCACATCTGGCCGAAGCGGTAGAGGAGCCCGCGGGCGGCCTCCGTCTCGGTCTCCATGTCGGCGAGCTTCGCCTGGATCAGCTGGTGCTGCGCGATCGGCCTTCCCATCGTCTCGCGCGTCTTCGCGTACTCGAGCGCGTAGTCGGTCGCGCCCTGCGCGATCCCGAGCGCCTGCGCCGCCACACCGGGGCGCGAGCGGTCGAGGATCCGCATCGCGATCTTGAAGCCCTCCCCCTCCTCGCCGAGCAGGTTCGCGGCAGGGATGCGGCAGTCGTCGAAGGTCAGCTCGCCCGTCGTCGAGCCGGAGATGCCCATCTTCGGCTCCAGC
>DASQKK010000027.1:0-34731 GCA_035630545.1 Gaiellaceae bacterium | reverse complement strand
TCGCGCGCCGTGCAGGCATCCGCTGGTTCGCTCACCTCGTCTCGCTGCTGACGCGCCAGAAGCTGACCGACACGACGTCGGGCTTCCAGGCCGTGAACGCGCGAGCGATCCGACTCTTCGCGGCCGACTATCCGCACGACTACCCCGAGGTCGAGGCCGCGGTGATGGTCGTGCGCCACCGCCTGCGCATTCTCGAGGTGCCTGCGCAGATGCGCGGCCGCGAGACCGGACGCTCGTCGATCACGCTGCTGCGCTCTCTCTATTACGCGATCAAGGTGACGCTGGCGCTGCTCGTCGGCATCTTCCGCCGGCGCATCGTTCCCCTGGAGGAGTCGTGAGATGGACCCTGTGACCCCGCTCTACGTCTCGATCGCGGCCTCGATCGCCTCGATCCTGCTGATTCTCGTCGTCTTCGAGCTGATCCGCAGCCGGCGGCTGCGGGAGCGTTATGCGCTGCTCTGGCTCGCGACCGGTGTCGTGCTGCTCGTGCTCTCTGCGTGGCGCGGCGGGCTGAATACGATCGCCGGCTGGGTCGGCGTCACCGGCTACCCGCCGGCCGTCCTCTTCGCCGTGGCCACGCTCTTCATCCTCGCCGTGCTGCTCCACTACTCGACCGTGATCTCCAAGCTCGCCGACCAGAACGTGATCCTGGCGCAGCGGCTCGCCCTGCTCGAGCAGCGCGTCCGGCCGGAACGCGACGAGCGCTAGGCGTCGCCCTCGACGGGCTCGCTGATCGTCGCCACGTCGCCGGCGGTGGGGTCGTTTCGCGAGTTGGCTGCGACCGCGATCCGGTAGCGGGAGCCCGGAGGCGGCGATCCGTCGCGCCAGCGCGGGTCGCGCGTCGTCCCCAGGAGCACCATCTCCAGGCTGCACTCCTTCGCGCCGCTGTCGTCGGCGCACTCGAGGTCGGTGTCGCTGAGGTCGGTCCGGTAGACGCGGTAGAAGACGTCGCTCGAGCCTGCCGGCGGATGGGTCCACGTCAGCTCGCGGGCCTCGCCGTCGCCGCGGACGTCCACGTCGATCTCCTTGTCGACCGGCGTCAGGATCTCGTCGATGACGACAGCCTTCGGCGGCAACCCCATCGGCCGCACGACCGCGACCACGACGAGCGGCAGCAGCGCGAGCACGGCCGCCAAGGTAATGACCAGCCTACGGTCGAGCGCGCGGGCCGGCTGCTCCGGCCAGCGGCGTGCGATGTAGGCGCCGAGCGTCGGCACGAGCAAGAGGATCGAGACGCCGAGCAGGAAGTAGGCGGGGAACCCGGGCATGACGAACCGGAAGAAGCTGCCTGACGAGACCGTCGACAGCGGTGTCGTGCCCTTCACGATCAGGAATGCGCCGAACCAGGTTCCGAGCAGTCCGGCCATGGGCAGCGAGCGACGCGCCACGCCGACGGCGCCTGCGATCGGTGCCCATTCGAGCAGGCGCGCGCTCCAGAAGTACTCGCGCAGATGGTTGGCGTTGTCGTGCAGGTTGGCCCAGTCGAAGTCGACATACCGGTCGACGTTGGGCGCGCTGACAGCGATCATCGCGCCCGCGGCGAGTCGGGTCTCCTCGAGCGCGAAGGCCGGCAGCGACCCGAGCCCACGCTCTTTCCAGACGGCGAGGGTCAGTAGCGCCGGCAGCAGCGCGAGCCCGAACGGCAGTAACGGACGCAGGTTGCGCGCGAGCAGGGCGGCGACGACCGGCGCGGCGACGAAGAGCCCGTTCGACGGCTTCACCCCGACCGCGAAGCCGATCACGAGGCCGGCCGCGATGCCGTCGAGCGGTGCGCGGGTCTCGAGCGCGCGCATGAAGAGGAGGGCGCCGACGAGCAGGAGGAGCATCGACTGGTAGTCGGCGAGTCCGGTGAGGCCGAGCGCGCCGGGCAGGAACTGCTCGATGTAGCGCTCGTGGTAGTCGTCGCGCCAGAGCGGGATCACGGCGAACGGCAGCACCACCCAGACCGCAGCTGAGAGGAGCCCGAACGCGCGTCCGGCGACCTGCGCGCCGAGGCCGTAGATCGCCCACAGGGCGAGCGGTCCGAGCACGAGCACGTTGAAGAGGATGATCGGCGGCATCGCGGTGACGAAGCTCGAACCCGTGAAGCGCATGATCGGCGCGATGGCAAGCGGCCAGCCGTAGCCGGTGTAGGTCGGGGCGAGCTCGCCGTCGCCGAGCAGCCAGCCCGTCGTCAGGAGCCAGATCTGGTCGCCCCCCTGATAGAAGAGCCAGCCGTTGTGCCGCACGGTCAGGGCGTAGGCGAGGATCGCGACCCACTGAAGGACCGCGAGCACACCAATCGAGACGAGGGGGCGGCCGACCGCCACCGAGATGCCCCGGTCGGTCGACTCGACAGCGCGCCGTCCATACTCGGACAGCGTTGGCAGGAGCCGCGGCTTCGCCGCCTCAGGCGCCTGCATGCGCCGTGCGCCGCGACCGGTACCAGGCGACGGTGCGCTCGAGCCCCTCGCGCAGCGTCGTCGTCGCCCGCCAGCCGAAAAGCTCCCGGGCACGGCTCGCGTCGAGGCCGCGCCGCGGCTGCCCGTTCGGCATCGTGCGGTCCCACGTGATCCGGCCGTCGAAGCCTGTCACGTCGGCGACGAGTTCGGCGAGGTCGCGGATCGAGATCTCGTCGCCCGTGCCGAGGTTGACCGGCTCGCGGCCGTCGTACCGCTCGGCGGCGAGCGCCAGCCCGTCGACGCAGTCGTCGACGTAGAGGAACTCGCGCGTCGGCGTGCCGTCGCCCCAGAGCACGATCTCGTCCCGGCCCTCGAGCATCTTCCGGATCAGGTCCGGGATCACGTGTGCGTTCGTCTCGTGGAAGTTGTCGCCCGGCCCGTACAGGTTCGCCGGCATCAGGTAGGCGCTCCGCAAGCCGTACTGGTCGCGGTAGGCCTGTGCGCCCATTAGCACGGCCTTCTTGGCGACGCCGTAGGGCGCGTTCGTCTCCTCGGGGAAGCCGTTCCAGAGCTCGTCCTCGCTGAAGGGCACGGGCGTGACCTTCGGGTAGGAGCAGACGGTGCCGGCGATCACGAGCTTCTCGATCTCGTGCAGCCTGGACTGCTCGAGCACGTGCGCGCCCATCATCAGGTTCGCGTACCAGTACCGGCCGGGGTTGGCGCGGTTCGCGCCGATCCCGCCCACCTCCGCGGCGAGGTGGAAGACGAGCTCTGGGCGCGCAGCCTCGAAGAGGCGAGCCGCCGCATCCATCGTCGTCAGGTCGTAGTCGCGCCGTCGCGCGGCGAACACCTCGTGCCCGTCCGATTCGAGCCGTTCGACAAGGCGCGAGCCGAGGAACCCGCCGCCGCCGGTGACCACCGCCTTCACGCGGCCAGTCCGGGGCTGTAGACGAGATACGTCTCCGCCAGGAGCACGTCGAAGCGCCTGGGCGCCCGCTGCACCACCCGATTCACGCGCCGCACGAGCGGCAGCGGTCTCGTCCCGATCCGCTTCGGCAGGATCGAGCGGTCGCCGGCTTCGATCGTGAACCCGCCCGCCTTCGCGGCGAGCCCGGACTCGACGAGCAGCGCCTCGACCTCACGACGTGTCCAGTACTTCATGAAGTGTGGTGGCCGGAAGCGGGGCGGCTTCAGCCGCGGGGGAAAGCTCGGCGGGTTGAACGAGTTCGGAAACGAGACGTCGAAGACGAAGTCGCCTCCGGGCTTCAGCGTCCGCGCGATCTCGGCGACCGCGCGCCGGACGAAGCTCTTGCCCATGTGCAGGAAGACGGCGCTCGTGATCGCGAGGTCGATGCTGTCGTCGTCGAGCGGGAGCGAGTCGGCAGACGCGCAGATCGGGTAGAGCTCGCCGGCCGGGGCAGGAGCGAAGCGGTCGCGGTACTCGACGAAACGCTCGAGCATCGTCGCCGAGATGTCGACAGCGCAATAGGTCGACCATGTCACCCCGCGGTCACGGGCGAGGTAGAGCGGAATCCGCCCGTAGCCCGCGCCGATCTCCAGGACGGTGTCGTGGTGGCTCCGCTCGGGGAACCGCTGCCAGATCGGGGAGATCTTGCCCGTGATCGTCTCGTAGTCGAGGCTCTTCGTCTGGCCGCCTGCGATCGCGGAGCGGACGTGATCCTCGGCCGCCTCGTTCTCCCAGCGGCGGCGGTAGTCGGATGACGCCGCCTCGTCCGTGCGGTGGTAGATGCCACCCTCCTGGACGAGCTCCTGCGCTCGAAGGCCGCTCCACGGTTCGGAGTGCCTCACCGCCAACGGGAGTCCTGCCGATGAGGCGGTGCGACTTCGTCCATGCGTAGGGGTTTGCGTTTCGTGTTTGGTCGAATCATCCACAGACAGGCGGCCGGCGGCGCTCTCGGAAGCCTACTCGGCAGGGACGAGCGTCGGGTCGGGCTAGGATCGCGTGCCGTGCCGCCTGAGCCACGGACCAGCGGGAACGCAAGCCGGGAGGGGCGGCCGTCGCTTGCGTGGCTGGCACGACCTGGACTTCTGCTCGCGGCGGGTGTCGTGCTCGGTGTCGCCTCACTTCACCTGTGGATCGATCCGTCGAATCCACCGGGCTTCCACCGCGACGAGGCTTCGATCGCCTACAACGCCTCCACGATCTCGACTTCTCTCCGAGACGAGCACGGTGGCCTTCTGCCGCTGTACATCGAGTCGTTCGGGGACTACAAGAGCCCCGTCTTCGTGTACGCGCTCGCGGGGCTGTTCCGGCTGACGGGCCCGAGCTCCGAGGTCGCTCGAGGTCTCGGAGCGGTCGGGGTGCTGGCTGCGGTGCTGCTGCTCGCACTGCTCGCCTTCCGGCGAACGCGAGACGTCCGAGTCGCGGCCGCGGTGGCTGCGCTGGGAGGGTTGTCCCCCTGGCTCTTCGAGCTGGGTCGCGTTGCGGTGGAGGTGACATTGGAGCCGCTCGTCCTCGTTGTCCTGCTCCTCGTGCTGGAGGACGCGTGGCGCCGGAACCGCTGGGGCGTGACGCACGGCGTCGCCGCGGGTGCACTGCTCGCCCTCCTCGCGTACACGTACGCGGGCGCGCGACTGCTCGCGCCGCTCCTCGCGGCGTCGCTCCTCGTCTTCGCGCGACGGGAGCGGCTGCGATCGCTCGGCGCAGCATGGGCGACGTTCGCCGTCCTCCTCATGCCTCTGATCGCCTACGCCGTCCGTCACCCCGGTGCGCTCAGCGCGCGGTTCCATCACACGACCTTCGTCAAGGGCGACATGTCCGACTGGGAGGTGGTGCGGACGTTTGTCGGCAACTACCTGACCGACATCAGCCTGTGGTCCTACGTCACTGGGGGAGATCCCAAGCCTCATATCCACATTGCGGGGACGGGAATGCTGCTGGCCACGGGTGTAGCTCTCGCTGCGGCGGGCTCGGTGCTCTCGATCCGAGTTGCACGAGAAGACCGGTGGGCCGCGTTCGTCCTGCTCGCCACGATCCTCGTTCCGATTCCGGCCGCGCTCACGGCCGACCGGATGAACGGCTACCGGCTGGCGCTCCTCCCGATCATGCTCGTGGTGCTGGCAATCCCCGCTCTCGAAGCGCTCGTGCAGTGGGCGGCTCGCGATCGGCGAGCGTTGGTCGTGGCCGGCGCGCTCACGGCCGTCGCCCTCGTGCAGTTCGCAGGCTTCCTCTCCACGTATCACGAGAAGGGAGGATTCGCTCGCGCGGAGCTCTACGAAGCCGGTGTTCCCGCGCTGCTCGCGCAGGCGTTCGCGAACGGTGCTGCCGTGCACATGGACCTCGACGAGCCTCGAGCGCACGCGCACGCGCGGTGGTACGCCGCGACCCACGACATCTCCCAGGACCGGGTGGTCGTCCTGTCGGACGGCGGTGTGCCGCCTGACGGCTCGATCGTCTTCGGCCGGGCGCAGGCGTGCGACTTCGAATGCAGGGAGTTCGCGCGCTCGGACACGTACTGGCTGGCTAGGGCGCGGGTGCCGAACTAGCCTGCGCCCCCACGAGCCAGTCGACGCGGCCGATCCAGCGCTCGCGGTGCTCGGCGTACCACTGGATCGTGCGCAGGACGCCTTCCTCCCACGACACCTGCGGCTCCCAGCCTGTCTCCCGGTTCAGCTTCTCGTAGCCGACGCGCAGCGCCATCACGTCCGTGACGCCGGGTCGCAGGCGCCCTTCGTCGATGACGATGTGGCGGTCGTCGGGCCAGAAGCCGTGCTCGACGCCCGTGCGCAGGATCAGATCGGCCCAGTCGGCCATCGAGATGTTCGAGCCCTGGCCGTAGACGTAGACGTCACCGGGAATGCCCTTCGCGGCGACGGTGAGGTGGCCACGGACGCCGTCGGTGCAGAAGCAGAAGTCGCGCAGCGGCTCGAGCGCGCCCAGCTCGACCTGCGGCCGCGTGAGTGCCTGCGTGATGATCGTCCCCGTGACGTAGCGCGGGTTCTGCCGCGGGCCGTAGTTGTTGAACATCCGCGTGACGACGCCGGGGACGCCGAACGCGTCGTGGTAGTTCATCGTCAGGAAGTCGGCGGCGACCTTCGCGGTCGCGTAGATCGACTTCGGGTTGATCGGCGAGCGCTCGTGCAGGATCAGCCCGCCGGCGTCGTCGAAGTCGTGGTGGTGCGCGACGTTCTCGCGCACGTTGCCGTACTCCTCCGAGGTGCCGGCCGTGTCGAACTTCTCCAGCTCGAGCCCCCAGTCGACGATCGCCTGGAGCAGGTTGAGCGTCCCGATCGTGTTCGCCATCACCGTCTCGTACGGCCGGTGCCACGACTCGCCCACGTGCGCCTGGGCGCCGAGGTGGAAGACGTACGGCTTGTCGGAGGCCGTGTCGCGCAGCTCCTTGACGAGGTAGTCGATCGACGTCTTGTCGGTCAGATCCGCGAACTTCACCTTCAGCCGGTTGCGCAGGTGCGAGATGTTGTTCAGCGCCCCGCTCGAGGTCGCGCGCACGAACGCGGTCACGTCGGCGCCGATCTCGACGAGCGCGTCTGTGAGGTGGGAGCCCATGAATCCGTCGGCGCCGGTGACGAGAACGGTGCGGCCCGCATAGGCGTCGCCGAACTCGCGACGGAGGTCGGCGAGGGCGTTCTCGGTCCAGATCGGGTGGGTGCTCATACGGAATACGCTTGCGCGCGTGGCGAAGCCTAGCGCCCGGGCCCCCCGGAGCATCCTCTCCAGCGGACTGCTGACCGCGCTCTCGATGGCCGTCGTCACCGGCCTCTCGGCCGCCGTCGGCATCGTGATCGCACGCGAGTTCGGGCGTGGCGTCGAGACCGACGGCTTCTTCGCCGCCTACGGCGTCTTCCTCGTGCTCGTCCTCGCCGCCAGCGCGATTCGCGTCGCGGTGCTGCCGAGTCTTGCGCGTGCCCGGGCCGCCGGCACGTTCGGCAGCATCCTCGGTTCCTATGGCCTCGCGGTGGCGTTCGTGGCCGTCCCCGTGCTCGCGGTCGGCGTGCTGGAGAGCAGTTGGGCCGCGAGGCAGCTCGCCGGCGGCCTGCCGCCGAGCGCGCGGGAGACGGCCGCGGACGCGCTCGTCTTCCTCGTGCCTGCGGCGGTCGCACACCTCTACGCCGCCCTCGCCGCGAGCGGGCTCGCCGCGTTCGACAGTTACGGCACCGCCGCCGCCGGCTACGCGCTCGGGAGCATCGTCGGGCTGGCGGTGATCCTCTGGCGGGTCGACGAGGACGGCATCGTCGCGTGCGCCTGGGGGCCGCTCGTGAACGGCGTGGTGGCGCTCCTGGTGCCGCTCACTGCGTTGGCGCTGCGTGCTGACTGGGGGCGGCGCGTCGCGCTCCACGTCGGCTCCCGCTTCGCCGAGCTGGCCCGCGCCGCGGCGCTGCCGATCGTCCTCCAGGCCTTCTTCGTCGTCTGCCTCCGCTTCGCGAGCGGGCTCGGGACCGGTGCGGTGACGAGCTTCACGTACGCCTACTTCGTCGCGGCGGCACTCGTCGCGGTGACGGCATCGTCGCTCGGGATCGTCTCGAGCGTGCCGCTCACGCGAGCGTCGCTCTCGGACGAGCGCGCGTCCCGTCACGTCGTCAGCACGTCGCTCGTCTCCTTCGCCGCCGTCGCCGCCGCGGCGGGCGTCTTCGCGCTCGTCGGCGAGCCGATCATCCGCGCCGCCCTCGGCGAGGCCTACGAGGGGGACGCCGGCGGGGAGATCGGCCGCCTGATCGTGCTGCTCGGGCCTTGGATGGCGGCGTCGATCGGCGTCACGATCACGTTCCCGATGCTCTTCGTCGCGGGGCGCGAGCGGCGCCTGCCGCTGCTCGCGATCGCCGCCCTGGCCGTGGACGTCCCGCTCACGTGGGCGGCGGTGGAGGCGTTCGAGCTCGACGGGGCGGCGCTCGCCCTGACGATCGCGACGCTCGGCGTCCTCGCGGTGCTGCTCGCGCTGCTCTCGTCGCACGTGCTGACCGAAAGCGGCCGGCGGCTCGCGCTTGGCGCAGCGGCGATCGGAGCGCTCGCACTGGTCTCCTTCGCCGCGCCGGCGTGGGTGCTGCCCGACGCGGCGGCCGCTGTCGTCGGCGTTGCCGCCTTCGGCGCCCTGCTCGTGGCCGTCCGCGACCGCGGCCTGCAGCAGGCGTGGAGCTACCTGAGGACGCTGGACTAGACTCCCCGCGTGCTGCGCGACCTCGTGAAGCGGGCGCTCGGCGCCGCAGGGCGGACGGGGGTCGGCAAGAACCTCGTCAACGCCGCTGTCCAGGCCGATCCGGGCCTGAAGCGCTACCCGAGCGTGGAGCGATGGCCAGAGTCGCTCGACGGCTTCGAGGATCTGGCGTTCCTCTTCTCCTCGAACCAGCTCAGCCACGGGATCGCATCGCTTCAGCTCGACGAGGCTGCTCTGCTCTACCGGCTCGCACGGCGTATGGCGCCCAGGGCCGCGATCGCCGAGATCGGGCGCTTCAAGGGTGGCACGACGCTGATGCTCGCGAGCGCGCTGCCGGAGGGTGCAGAGCTGTGGTCGTACGACCTCCACGTTGCGCTCCGTGCGGACATGAGCGGGCCGCAGCTCGACGCGGAGCTGCGGACGGCGCTCGACCGCTACGGCCTCGCAGACCGCGTCCACCTCGTCGTGGGCGACTCGCGCACCGCCGAGGCGCCGCCGCGCGCGTGCGCGCTCGTCTTCGTCGACGGCGACCACACCTACGAGGGCGCGCGCGCGGACTACGAGCGCTGGCGCGAGCTCGTCGCGCCGGGCGGCCACATCCTCTTCCACGACGCCGTCGACGTCGGCGGCTACGGAAACCACTATCCGGGGATCGCGCGGCTCGTCGCCGAGATCGAACGGGATGACGCGAGCCTCGGGCGGCAGCCGGACGCGGGCTCGATCGCGCACTTCACGCGCCGCGCGTGATGCGGCTCGTCGCCGTCGTCCTCTCCTACAACGGCCGCGAGGACACGCTGGCGGCGCTGGAGTCGCTGCGCGGGATCGAGACCGTTGTCGTCGACAACGGCTCGAGCGATGGCTCGGCCGAGGCGGTGGCCGAGCGCTTCCCGGACGTCGAGCTCGTCCGGACCGGCGTCAACCTCGGCTTTGCGGGCGGCAACAACGTCGGGATCCGGCGAGCGCTCGACCGGGGTGCCGACTGGGTCCTGCTCCTCAACAACGACGCCGAGGTCGAGGCCGGCCTCGCCGACGCCCTGGCTGCAGCGGCGGCTGCGAGGCCGGACGCCGGAGTGCTCGCCTGCAAAGTGCTGTTCGCCGACTCAGATCGCCTCTGGTACGCCGGGGCCGACTTCGACCCGATCCTCGGCCGGAGTCGGCATGAGGGCTTCGGCGAGCCCGACGTGCCGGGCGAGCTCGCCGACACGCCTCGGGCCACGGGCGCTGCGATGGCGGTCTCGCGCGCGGCGATCGACGCGGCCGGGCTGCTCGACGAGGAGCTCTTCCTCTATGCCGAGGACCTCGAGTGGAGCCTGCGCATCCGCCGGGCGGGCTTCGCGGTCGTCTACGTGCCGGAGGCGAGAGTGCGCCACCGCGTTTCCGCGGCGAGCGGTGGCGCCGGCTCGCCGACGACGAGCTACTACGAGGCGCGCAACATGCTCGCCGTCGTCGAGCGCTATCGGCCACTGCCACGCGGTCTCACCGGCGTCAGGCGCGGGCTCGTCGTCGCGCCGCGCGTGATGCTCGCCGCCCGCCGGCCGGCATCGGCCTGGGCGGCGCTGCGCGGCTGGCGCGACTACCGCCGCGGGCGGATGGGCCGCCGGGGCTAGCCTGCCGACCGTGGCCAACGAGCGCAGCAGCTTCTATCGGCGCGTCCTCGAACAACTGCTCGACGACGGCCTCGTACGCCGCGACATGACCGTGCTCGTCGTCGCCGGCGGGCCGGCCGACCGCGACGCCTTCCACGATCTCGGCTTTGACAACGTGACGATCTCGAACGTCGACGAGGACGTGGCGGACGCGGAGCTCGCCCCGTACGATTGGAGCTACCAGGACGCCGAAGCGCTGACGTATACCGACGGCAGCTTCGACCTGACCGTCGTCTCGGCCGGCCTCCACCACTGCCACTCGCCGCACCGCGCGCTGCTCGAGCTCTACCGAGTCGCGCGCGTCGCCGCGCTGGCGGTCGAGAGCAGGGACAGCGCCCTGATGCGGGTTGCAATCAAGCTCGGTGCGGTCGACGAGTACGAGCTCGCCGCGGTGGCCGCCCACGATCTCCGCTCGGGCGGCGTCGCGAACACGAGCACGCCGAACTACGTCTACCGCTGGTCGGAGCGCGAGGTCGAGAAGACGGTCGCCTCGTTCGCTCCCCACGCGCGCCACCGGATCCGCTTCTTCCGCGAGTTCGAGCTGCCGGAGGCGCTCGTCGAGGTCGACCGCGGCGCGCGCGCGAGCGTCCTCCGCCTCGCCCGGCCGGTCGTGACGGGGATCACCAAGGTCCTGCCGCGGCAGGCCAACCTGTTCGCCTTCGTGATCGAGAAGCCGCGGCTGCCCGCCGACCTGCAGCCCTGGATGCGGATCGAGGGCGACGATCTGCAGCCCGATCCGGAGGTCGTCGGCCGCCGCTACGGAAGCGGCGAGTGAGCCTCGAGCGCCACCAGCAGGACTGGGAGCGGCTCGCCGAAGTCGATGCGCTCTGGGCCGTGCTGACCGCGCCCGGTCGCAAGGGCGGCGGCTGGGACCTTGAGGAGTTCTTCGCAACGGGCGAGGCGGAGATCGTGCACGTGCTCGACGTGGCCGGGCGGCTCGGGCGGCCGAGCCGCCACGAGCGGGCGCTCGACTTCGGCTGCGGCGTCGGCCGACTCACCCGGGCGCTGGGGACACGCTTCGACCGCGCGATCGGGATCGACATCTCGGCCGGAATGGTCGAGCAGGCGCGGCGCCTCAACGAGGCGTTCCCCGCCTGCGAGTTCCGGCTCAACGCCGCCGCCGACCTGGCCCAGCTCGACAGCGACTCCTTCGACCTCGTCTACTCCAGCATCGCGCTGCAGCACGTCCCGACGGTGCCCGAGGTCGAGCGCTACATCGCGGAGCTCGTCCGCGTCGCCCGCACCGACGGCCTCGTCGTCTTCGGCCTCCCGACGCACATTCCGTTCCCGTGGTCACTGCAGCCGCGCCGCCGCGCGTACGCGGTCCTCCGGCGGCTCGGTGTCTCGGAGGAGTGGATGCTGCGGCGGACGCCGCTGACGCCGATGCGGATGACGCAGGTGCCGGAGGCCGACGTGCGCGCCCTGCTCGGCCGCGTCGGCGCGACGGTGCTCGAGACGGAGCGGATCGACGAGGGACCGGTCCGCTCGCTGCGCTACTACGTCAGCCCGGCGTAGACCGCCTCGTGGCGGCGGGCGGTCTCCGCCCAGGTGAAGCGCGCCGCCTGCGCGGGCCCCGCGGCGGCGAACCGCTCGGGAGCATCGAGGACGCCTGAGACGACCGCGGCGATGTCCTCCACGTCTTCGGGGTCGAAGAGCGCCGCCGCGTCTCCGGCGACCTCGGCGATCGCCGGGATGTTCGACGCCGCGACCGGCGCGGCGGAGGCCATCGCCTCGAGTGGCGGTTGGCCGAAGCCCTCGTAAAGGCTCGGGAAGACGAGGCAGGCGGTGCGCCGGTAGAGCGAGGCGAGGTCCTCGGCGGGGACGAGGCCGCGAACATGAACCCCGGGCGGGACCGGCCGTTCCTCGTGGCCGCCGCCCGTGAGCAGGAGCCGCAGCTCGGGCCGCTCCTCCCGCAGCAGCGCGAACGCCTCGAAGAGACGGGCGTGGTTCTTGTGCGGCCACGGCCGGGCGGGGTAGAGCAGGAACGGCTCGCGTGCCTCGGTGCCGGGGCGGAAGCGCCGGTGATCGACGCCCCACGGGATCGCGTGCACGCGCTCCGGCGGCAGGCCGAGCAACTCGATCGCGCGACGGCGGACGAACTGGCTCGGGACGATCAACGCATCCGCAGCGCGTGCGGAGCGCTCGTGCGTGCGCGCCCGCCAGAGCCGCTCGGCCCGCGAGAAGAGCTCGGGATGGTCGAGGTGCTGGAGGTCGTGCACGGTCACGGCCGAGGGCAGGTCGAGCGACGGCAGCGCGATCGTCAGCGGATAGTGGACGGCGTCGAGCCCTGCAAAGCGCTTCCGCATCTGTCCGGGCCGGATCGTCGCCAGCGTGATCGCGAGCAGGCGCTCCGCGATGCTGCGGGCGCTCCGGTACTCGGGTACCGGTGTCTCCGGCAGCCCCTCGCCCGCCCCGGGCGCGGCGGGCGGCGTGAAGGCGACGTAGTCGAGCGTCCCGACCTCCGCCAGACCGCGGGCGAGCCCGCGCGCCGACGTCTCCGCACCGCCGACCTCGCCGGGGACGAGCGTGAGCAGGCTGAGGCCGACCCGCATCGGAGGAGCCTATCCCGCTTCCCCGGTACAATCGTCCGATGCCCGACAGCGCTCCCGAAAATGGGGATCTTGCAGGGATTTCGTCTCAGCAAGAGCCCGACCTGACCGCGCTCTTCGAGCAGTTGAAGCAGGAGGTGCGACGCTCGGGCGCCGCCCCCGGCGAGGCCGGAGGCGGCGATGACCGCAGCGCCGCGCGCGCCGAGGCGGAGCGGCTCTGGCCGGTGTCCGCCGACCGCAACCTGCGCCTGCGCCCGGGTGTCCGCGGCGGCCTCGGGACGCCGGCGAAGGCCGTGCTCCGCAAGCTGATGCGCTGGTACGTCGAGCCGCTCGCGTACGACCAGCGCTCCTTCAACGCCGCCGCGCTGCGGCTGATCGACGACCTCGAGGCGCGCGTCGCGGCGCTCGAGGCCGAGCTGAAGCAGCGCTCATGAGCTCGCTCACGTCCGTGGGGCGCCGCTCGCGTCGCGTAGGCCGCGGGAACAGTACGGAGGTACGGGCCCGTGGCTGGAGCAACGCGAGCGGTGTCAGCGTTCCGCGGAGCCCGGCTTTGCCGGGCGGGAGCGGAAGGCGGTCACGGGCGTGAGAATTGCGGTCTGCGCTCCGCAGGTGCCCTTCGTCCGCGGGGGCGCCGAGATCATGGCCGACACGCTCGTCGCCGAGCTTGGCACGCGCGGGCTCGAGGCGGAGCTCGTCACGATTCCGTTCAAGTGGTACCCGGGAACGCGCGTGCTCGACCAGGCCTTTCTCTGGCGCCTGCTCGACCTGACCGAGTCCGACGGGCGGCCGATCGACCTCGTGCTCGCGACGAAGTTCCCCTCCTATGTCGTCCGGCACCCGAACAAGCGCGTGTGGGTGCTGCACCAGTTCCGTCAGGCGTACGAGCTCGACCGAACCGATCTGGGGCAGTTCTCCGAAGAACCTCCTGACCGGGCGTTGCGGCGCTCGGTCCAAAATCTGGACCGGATCGCGCTCGGGAGGCGAAGCGGCTCTTCGCCACCTCCCGCAACGTCGCCGACCGGATCGAGCGCTCGACGGGGCTGGCGGCGGAGGTGCTGCCGCATCCCCCGCAGGAGCTGCCCTTCCGGAACGACGGCTACGGCGACTTCGTGCTCTCCGTCGGCCGGCTCGACCGGGCGAAGCGCAACGACCTCCTGCTCGAGGCCGCCGCGCTCGATCCTGGGCTCCGTGTCGTGATCGCGGGCGACGGGCCCGATCGCGATCGGCTCGAGGCGCTCGCTGCCGAGCGGGGCCTGAACGGGCGGGCCGAGTTCGCCGGGCGCGTCGACGAGGCGGAGCTCACCTCTCTCTACGCGCGCTGCCTCGCCGTCTACTACGCCCCCGTCGACGAGGACTTCGGCATGGTTCCCTACGAGGCGTTCCTCTCCGAGAAGCCGGTGCTGACGACGACCGACGCCGGCGGCCCGCTCGAGGTGGTCACGGACGGCAGCACGGGCCGGGTCACCGCCCCGGACGCCGCCGCGCTCGCCGGAGCCGCCGAGTGGTTGCGCGAGCATCCGGACGAGGTGCGCGCCTACGGCCAGGCGGGCCGCGCACTCGCGGCGCGGGTGACCTGGGACACCTGCATCGAGACGCTTCTCTCGTGAAGGTCGCCTACTACAGCCCGATGCCGCCGGAGCGGTCGGGGATCGCGGACTACAGTGCCCACCTCCTGCCGGCGCTGCGCGAGCGGATCGGCGTCGAGGTGGTCAGGCGCGGCCGCACCAGGCCCGTCCGCGGGACGGACGTCGCGCTCTACCACATCGGCAACAACCCGGACGCCCACGGCTGGATCGTCGAGGCGCTTCGCAAGCGGTCCGGCGTCGTCGTGCTGCACGACTTCGTCCTCCACCACCTCGTCGCGGGGCTGACGATCGGCCGCCGCGACGGCCACGGCTACCTCGACGCGATGGAGCGGGAAGGCGGTGTCGTCGGCCGGCTGCTTGGGCACGGGGTACTCGACAAGCGAATCCCACCGCTCTGGGAGAGCCGCCCGGAGGACTACCACCTCGCCGGCGAGGTGCTCGACCTCGCCGGCGGCCTGATCGTCCACTCACGCTACGTCGAGCAGCGTGCGCGCGCAGCGGGCTACGAGGGCCCCGTCTGGCGGATCCCCCACCCGGCCTGGGAGCACGCGCCGATCGCGCCCGCGGCTCTCGAGGGTGCGCCGCTGATCGGCTCGTTCGGAAACGTGAACGCGAGCAAGCGGATTCCGCAGCTGCTCGAGGCGTTCGCACGGCTGCGCCGCGAGCGGCCGCTGGCGCGGCTGCTGCTCGTGGGCGCGGTCTCACCCGGCTTCGATCTCGACCGGCGGCTGCAGCGTCTCGGTCTGCCCGACGAGGGCATCGTCAGGGAGGCGTACGTCGAGGAGGACAGGCTCTGGTCGTTGATGGCGGCCTGCGACGTCTGCGTCAACCTCCGCTCGCCGACGATGGGCGAGACGTCCGGCAGCGTCATCCGCCAGCTCTCGCTGGGCAAGCCTGTCGTGGTCAGCGACGTCGGCTGGTTCGCGGAGCTGCCCGACGACGTCGCCCTGAAGGTGCCGGTCGGAGCCGACGAGACGGAGACGCTCTACTCGGCTTTGGAGCTGCTGGCCCGCGACGAGCGCGTCCGCGCGGCGATGTCGGCGGCCGGCCTCGAGCTCGTCCGGCGGGAGCACGACCTCGGCCGCGCGGCCGACCTGTATGCCGCCGCGCTCGAGCAGGCCGCGGGCGGCGACGCGGTCGCGAGCGCGGTGCTCGAGGACGTCGCGGCGGCCGCGACCGAGGTCGGGATCGCGCCCGGCTCGCCCGAGGCCTCGGAGCTCGCGCGCCGCCTCGCCGAGGTCGAGCTTGGTCGATAGGCTGCGCCGCGTCCCGCCCTGGGCGTGGCTGGGGGTCATCGTCGCCGGCTCGATCGTCTTCCGCGCGTGGCTCGGCAGCCGGATGCCGGCGCCGTTCATCTTCACCGACGAGCTGCAGTATCAGGAGAACGCCCGCAGCCTCGCCGCCGGGGCCGGGATCCAGGTGCGGGACGAGGCGTTCGGGATCGTCAGCGTGCTCTACCCGCTCGTGCTCGCACCTGTCTACCTGCTTTTCGACTCGCTGCCCGACGCGTACGCCGCGGCGCGCACGATCAACGCGGTCGTGATGTCGCTGGCCGCGATCCCCGCCTACCTGATCGCACGGCGCCTGCTCCCGGCCGGCTTGTCCCTACTGGCCGCGCTCTTCGCCGTCTCGCTCCCGTCGTTTGCCTACACCGGCACGCTGATGTCCGAGAACGCGTTCTACCCCGCGTTCCTGCTTGCGGCGTGGGTGCTCCTGCGTGCGCTCGACGAGCCGACGGTCCAGCGTCAGCTCGTCCTGCTCGGCGCCTGCGGCGTCGTCACGCTCGTGCGCGTGCAGGGCATCGCCGTCGTCCTCGCGGCGCTGACCGCGCCGCTCCTGCTGCGCCTCGTCGCCCGGCGGCCGCTGCGGCCCTGGGCACCTCTCTACGGCACCGTCGCAGGCGGAGCCCTGCTCGTGCTCGCCGCCCAGCTCGCGCGCGGCGCCTCGATCTCGAGCCTCTTCGGCGCCTACCAGGTCGTCGGCGAGGGGAGCTACGACGTCGTCGACGTGCTCCGGTACCTCTTCTGGCACCTCGCCGAGCTCGACCTCTACGTCGGCGTGATCCCGTTCGCGGCGTTCCTGCTGCTCACCGCCCGCATCCGCACGCTGGAGCCGCAGGTGCAGGCGTTCGTCGCCGCCACGATCGCGCTCGCCGTCTGGACGCTGATCGTCGTCGCCGCCTTCGCCTCCCGCTTCGCGGGCGCGATCGTCGAGCGGAACATGTTCATGCTCGCGACCCTGCTCCTGATCGGGCTGCTCGTCTGGATCGACCGCGGCGCTCCACGCCCGCGTATCTACGCGATCGTGGCGGCGTGCGTCGCGGCCGTTCTCCCGGCCTTGATCCCGTACGAGCGCTTCCTGCAGCTGAAGGTGCGTTCGGACACGCTGATGATCGTGCCGCTCTGGAACGTCCAGGACGAGATCGGGCTGCAGCGCCTCGACGACGTCGTCCTGCTCGGCGGCATCCTCGCCGCCGCGGCGTTTATGCTCATCCCGCGTCGCTGGGCCCTCGCGCTCCCTGCATTCGTGCTCGTCTACTTCGCGGTTGCGATCCAGCCGATCCACGCCGGCCCGCACGGGATCGAGCAGGCTGCCGCCGGCGCGCTCTACGAGGGGATCAGCGGCCGCCGCGACTGGATCGACGACGCCGTCGACGGCGACGACGTTGCGGTGCTCTACACGGGACTACCGCACCGCTTTACGGTGCTCCAGAACGAGTTCTTCAATCGCTCCGTCGGGCGCGTCTACACGAGCAGCGGTCACATGGACGGCGGGCTCCCGGAGACGCCCGTGACGGTCGACGACCGGACGGGCGAGGTCCGGCGGTTGGACGGCAGCGTCATTCGCGAGCGTTACGTGCTGACAGACGGCTCGGTCTCGCTCGACGGGATGCCCGTGGCCACCGACCCGAGGCTCGGGCTGACCGTCTATCGCACGAACGGACCGCTGGTCTCGACCACGCGCGTCACCGGCGTCTACAGCGACCAGTGGTCAGGGCCGGAGGTGACCTACCGCCGCATGAGGTGTCGTGGAGGATCGTTGGCGGTGACGGTGGAGGGTGATCCGAGCCTTTCCGAGGAGCCGCAGACCGTCGTTGCAACCAGCGGTCGCCGCCGCGTCGTCGCAACGGTGCCGCCTCGCGAGCTCGCGACACTTGTCGTCCCGCTCGAGCCCCGAGCAGGAGTGTGCTTCGTCCGCTTCGCCGTCTCCCCGACCAGAGTTCCGGGACCGCAGGATCTCCGTGAGCTCGGCACCCACTTCCGTGCCTTCGAATACAACGCGCCGTGAGAATTGTTTACGACGTCTCACCGCTGTCTCATCCGCTGACGGGAGTCGGCAACTACGTACGCGGCTCGCTCGCCGGGCTCGTCGAGGCGGCGGGCGGGAAGCACGAGGTGGTCGCGTTCGCGCCGACCAGCCCTGCCGGCCGGAAGGCGATCCCACGTGCCCTCGACGGGCTCGACGTCGAGCTCAAGCTCGTGCCACTGCCCTTCTCGCAGCGCTGGCGCGACGCCTGGAGCCGGCTGGCGAGACCGGCGCTCGAGCGCTTCCTGGGGGACTTCGACGTCTTCCACTACTCCGACTGGATGTATCCGCCCCAGGCCGGCGGCGTCCGCGCCACGACCGTCCACGATCTCGTGCCGCTCCGCTTCCCGGATTGGGTGACACCCAAGACCGCCGCGATGCACGGCGCCAAGTACGCGAACACAGCGCGCACAGCCGATCTCGTCTTCGTCAATTCGGAGTACACGGGCCGTGACGTCGTCGAGCTGCTCGGCGTCGGCGAGTGGCGCGTCAGGGTCGCATACCCGGGCGTGAAGGAGGCGTTCGGGCCGGACGGCGAGCGGGCCGATCTCGGCCGCCCGTACGTGCTCACGGTGGCGACGCTCGAGCCGCGCAAGAACCTGCAGACCCTCGTCGACGCACACCGGCTGCTCGGCGAGGGGATGCTGCTCGCCGTCGCGGGCGGCAGCGGCTGGGGCGATCAGCCCGAGCTTCGCGGACCGAACATCGTCCGCCTCGGCTTCGTCCCCGACGACGAGCTGGCGCGGCTCTATCGCGGCGCGGCCGTGGCTGTCTATCCCTCCCGCTTCGAGGGCTTCGGGATGCCGATCACCGAGGCGATGGCGTGCGGCGCGCCGACGGTCGCCTCGGCGCACGAGTCGATGGACGAGGCTTCGGGCGCCGCCGCCCTGCGGGCCGATCCGGACGACCCGGAGGCGCTGGCGGCAGGGATCAGGGAAGCGCTGCAGCGCCGCGACGAGCTCGTCGCCGCCGGCCTCGAGCACGTGCGGCGGTTCACCTGGCGCGCCGCCGGCGAGGCGTTCCTGGCCGGCTACGAGGAGGCGTCGAAGTGATTCGCGCGGCGGTCGACGTTTCGCCGCTCGTGCAGACGCGCGCCGGGACGGCGCGGCACGTCCGCGGCCTGCTCGGCGCGCTGACGGGCCGGGAGGGGATCGAGGCGGTGCCGCGCTCGTTCGGCGGCACCGGCAGGGCGGCATCGGTCGCGCGGGACACGTGGTGGTACTACGCGGGGCTGCCGCGCTCGGCGCGAGAGCTCGATCTGCTCCACTGCACGACCTTCCGTGGGCCGCTGCGGGCGCCGGTGCCGTTCGCCGTCACGCTTCACGATCTCGCCCTCGTCCGGCACCCGGAACTCTTCCCGCGCTGGCACCGCGTCTCAGGCCGTGCCGGCATCGGTCCCGTCGCCCGAGCCGCCGACCGGGTCTTCGCCGTCTCCGAGTTCACGAGACGCGAGGCGGTCGAGCTGCTCGCACTGGCCGAGGAGCGCGTGGTGGTGATCGGGAACGCGGTCGAGCCGCTGTTCACCGCCGAAGGACAGGCCGCCGAAGGCGACTACGTCCTCGCGGTGGCGACGCTCGAGCCGCGCAAGAACCTGCGCCGGATCGCCGACGCCGCGGCACGCGCCGGCGTCGAGCTGCGCGTCGTCGGTGCGCGGGGGTGGGGCGGCGTCGAGACGCCCGGTTGGGTCGGAGAGGTGTCCGACGGGGAGCTCGCATCGCTGTATCGCGGGGCAGCCGCGCTCGTGTTCCCGTCACTGTACGAGGGCTTCGGGATCCCGGTGCTCGAGGCGATGGCGTCGGGCGCGCCCGTGGTGACGAGCCGCGGCGGCGCGACGGAGGAGGTCGCCGGCGGAGCGGCCGTTCTCGTCGACCCGCTCGACGTCGCCGCGATCGCCGCCGGCATCGAGGAGGCGGTGTCGCGGCGGGAGGAGCTGCGCGCGCTCGGCCTCGCTCGCGCCACCGCGTACTCCTGGAACGGCGTCGCCGACGCGGTCGAGCGCGTCTGGCGGGAGCTGGCGTGATGCAATCACGCGAGGAGGAGGGGGCTCGGGGGAACCGTGAGGTTCCCCCGATGAGACGCGCCGATGCGGAGCATCGGCGACGGCGCGCAGGGGCCTCGCGGGGGAAACCGGGTTTCCCCCGCGCGACCGAGCCGAAAGCGAGGGAGCTGGCGTGACGCCGCTCGTGGTCGTCGACGCGGACGTGCTCGGCCGCAGGCGGACGGGCGACGAGACGTACGTGCTCAACCTGCTCCGCGAGCTGGCGCCGCTCGCACCGGAAGCCGGACTCCGGATCGCGGCGGTCACGCGCCGCACCGATCTCGTCCCCGACGGGATCGAGCCCATCGGGCTCGGCACGTCGTCCCAGGAGCTGCGGATGGCGCTGACGCTGCCGCGGCTGCTCCGCCGGCTCGGCGCCGACCTCGGCCACTTCCAGTACGCGCTGCCGCTCGCGCCGCCCTGCCCGACGGTGGTCACGATCCACGACCTCTCCTTCGAGCGCGAGCCGTCGCTGATGAGCCGCAAGGACCGCCTCGTCTTCCGAAAGGTGGTGCCGCGCGCGGCGCGGCAGGCAGTCCGCGTGCTGACCGTCTCCGAGCGCACGCGCCGCGACCTGCGCGAGCTCTACGGCGTCCCGGACGAGAAGATCGTCGTGACGCCGAACGGCGTCGATCCCGCGTTCACGCCAAGTAACACTTTGTTGCAAGGCGACTACGTCCTGCTCGTCGGCGCCGTCCAGGAGCGGAAGAACCCACTCGCCGCGCTCGCCGCGGCGGAGGCGGCCGGTCTCCCGCTCGTCGTCGTCGGGCCGGCCAAGGACGAGGAGCTCGCGCGCGAGCTCGAACGGCGCGGCGCCCGAGTCACGGGCTACGTCGAGCAGGACGAGCTCGTCCTGCTCTACCGCGGCGCCGCCTGTCTCGTGCAGCCGTCGCGCTACGAGGGCTTCGGTCTGCCGGTGCTCGAGGCGATGGCTTGCGGGACACCCGTCGTCGCGGTGCCGGAGCCGGCGGTGCAGGAGGTCGCCGGCGAGGCCGCCGTCTGGGCCGAGGAGCGTGAGCTCGGTGACGGGATCCGTCTGGCGATCGCGGAACGTGAGCGGCTCGTCGCCGCCGGGCTCGAACGGGCACGGCTCTTCTCCTGGCGGGAGACGGCGCGTCGCACGCTCGAGGTCTACCGGGACGTGCTGGGCCGGTGAGGGTCTCCGCGGTCGTCGTCTCGCACGGCCACGCACTGGAGCTCGAGCGCTCGCTGCCGCTGCTGGCGTCGCAGGTCGACGAGTTGGTCGTCGTCGCGAATCTGCCCGGCAGCATCGGCGCGGAGACTTTCGGCGCCCGCGTGGTCGAGAACACACGGCCCGTCTCCTTCGCCGCGAACGTGAACCGCGGCGTCTCCCAGACCTCCGGCGAGCTCGTCGTCGTGTCGAACCCGGATGCCTACCCCGAGCCTGGCGCCGTCGCGGAGCTTGCGCGCTTCGCGGCCGAACATTCCCGCGCCGGCCTCGTCGGCCCGCTCGTGCTCTGGCCCGACGGGACCTGGCAGCCGAGCCTGCGGCGCTTCCCGACCGTGCTGGGGACGATCTGGCGCCGCACGCCGCTGCGTCTGCTCCGCGATCCGTATCGCCATCAGGTCTCCCACTACGGCACGCGCCCGCCCGGGCCGGTGCAGGGCGACTGGCTGCTCGGCGGCGCCTGTCTGCTGATGCGGCGGACGATGCTGGACGAGCTCGGCGGCTGGGACGGCGGCTTCCGCCACTACGTCGAGGACATCGACCTCGCCTACCGCGCCGCCCGGGCCGGTTGGGAGCGCTGGCTCGTCCCGGCCGCGGTCGTGCACCACGACTACGCGGCCGTCGTCGACAAGCGCTTCCTCGACCGGCACACGCTCTGGCACGCCCGCGGCATGGCGCGCTTCCTGCGCAAGCACCCCGAGCGCCTGCTCGCGCTCCGCTAGCGGCTCTCCTCGCCGAGCGGGATGAAGTCGAAGCCGACCTGGGCGCCGAGCTCGCGCACGTCGCCGCTCGACGCATCGAGCTCGGCCGGGATGAACGTCGGTTCGACGGTCACCTCGACGTGATACGGCACGGTCGCGCGGGTGACGACCTGGACCAGGCCACACGCCGGCAGCTTGCGGCGGACGACCTCGTCGACGCGCGCGAACCCGGGTTGCTTGTCGATCACGGCGACCGGCCCGATCCGGATCGTGACGTCGGCCGGCGGGATGTCGCCGCAGGCCCCCTGCCGGGAGACGGCGACTTTCGAGAAGCCGCGCGAGACACCGTCCTCCGGCGCGTACTGCGAGAAGCTCGCCTGCGAGCTCATCCACCCGTCCGGGTAGACGCCGGTCTGCGCGTTCCGGAAGCGCGCGGGCGGCCTGACGCGCCAGAGCTGCATTCCATTGCGCGGCTCGCCGACCTTCTCACCCACCACCTCGACGCCGTTCCCCGTCACGACCCAGCCGACGCCGGGATCGGGGCTCATCGTGCCGTCGGGCTTGCCGAGATCGGGCGAGAGCGACGGCAGCGGCGCCGTGCCGTCGAGGCTCCAGATCTTGTCGATCGCGTAGTTCCAGAACTCGAGCAGCCAGATCGGGTTCTGATCCTTGCCCATCTGCTGGCCGAGGAAGAGCGTCGGTTCGCCGCCGGTCGCCTGGTCGACCCAGTCGACGGGCTTGGGTGAGATCTGATGCATCCGCTCGGAGAAGGTATTGAGCCCGCGGGCGGCGTAGATCTCGGTCGTCAGCGCCCACGCCGCCACGCAGCAGGCCGCGACGACGGCAATCGCGAGGCCCGTCGTGCGGGAGCGGACGAACGAGCGGGCCGCGAGCAGCGCGACGGAGACGAGGGCGACGAGCACCAGCGCGCGCTCGACGTCGCCAGCGTCCCAGATGAAGTTGCGGTTCGCGAGGTGGCCGATCGCGAGGCTCGGTGCCTCGAAGTAGGGGTACTGGTCGAGTCTGAACTCGGCTCTCACGATCAGCAGCAACGCGACGAGGAAGCCGGCCGCGAGCGCGGGCGCACTCGCGATCGGACGCGCAAGCACCGCCACCGTCGCCGTCAGCACGATCGGGACGAGGTAGATCACGTTCCGCTCGACGATCAGCAGCGAGAAGACGGTCGAGAGGTACGCGCCCTTCACCGCCGCGTAGGACACGAATGCTCCGATCGCGGAGATGCCGACGATGACGAACGCACGGCCCTCGGCCGTGGCACGGACGTGCCGGGAGCCGAAGGCGGCGACGGTCGCCACCACCGGAAGCACGGCCAGGCCGATCGACATCGCCGCGAGCGACCAGACGCCGTGATCGAGCAGGCGGTGCTTCTCGAAGCCCGTTGCGACGTACCACGCGTTGGACCGGTGGCCGACGGCGGCGCTGAAGACGATCGCGGCTCCCGCGACGAGCATCGCCGCTCCCACCCAGTCGCCGACGCTCCATGCCGAGCGCCAGCGGGTGAAGCGATCGGTCCGCCAGAAGAGCGCGAAGAGCCCGGCGCCGAAGACGGCAAGCAGCACTGCGAGCTCGCCGCGGACAAAGGGAGCGACGAGGCAGAGCGCCCCTGCGAGAACGAGCCGGCGCCGCGTCGGCCGGGCGACCGCGGCGGTGATCGCCCAGAGCGCGGTCGTGGAGAAGGGATAGGCGAGCGGCTCCTCGAGCAGGTACGGCGCATACGCCAGCGGTGGCGCCGCGACCGCGCCGACCGCCGCCGCGATCGCCCAGGGACGCGAGACGACGAATCGCGCGAGCCCGTAGGCCGGAAAGAGCGTCGCCGTCATCACGATGGCGCCGATCAGCTTCGCCGCCTCCCACGCGTCCGTCGGGTCGAGCCACCACGCCGGTGCGACCAGATAGGTGTAGAGCGAGCCGAAGCCGCTCGGCTCGCCCAGCCGCGAGGGCATGCCCGTCTCGGCGATCCCGCGCGAGATCTGCGTGAACTCGATCTCGTCCGAGAAGATCGATGGCGAGACGCGCTGCGAGGCCTGCCAGGCGTAGAGCGACGCGAGGCAGAGGTAGGCGGCGCCCAGGAGCCAGCGGGCGACGCTCGGCGAGAGCCGTTCGGCTTCGTGCTCGGTTGTGGAGGTCACTCGGCCGGCACGTGAGTGAGGAAGGGCGGCGGCGCGATCTCACGGACGACGAACCGGCAGCCGACGCCGGCGGCCGTGCAGGAGGCGACGACGAGCTCGAGGCGCTCTGAGGCCGCGGCGGGGATCGTCACGAGCACCTCGTCGACCTGGAGCTCGCCGAGCAGCCGCTCGACGTCGCCGAGGACGCCGTGGACGGTGACGCCGTGGATCCGTCGCCGCCGTAGTGCCGGGTTGTCGTCGACGAAGCCGACGACCCGGGTCTCCGGCGTCTCGGCCAGCTCGCGGGCGAGCGCCCGGCCGGAGCGGCCGGCGCCGGCGATCAGGATGCGCCTCTGCGGGCCGCGGGCGCTGTTCAGGCCCGGCAGCAGGCGTAGCACCAGGCGCGACGCGGCCACGAGCGTCATGCAGAGCAGCGCGTCGACGACGAAGATCTCGAGCGGGAAGTCGTCGAGCGAGCGGGTCGCCCTGACGATCCCGATCGTGATCGGCACCGACAGCACCACCGCCGTGACGATCGCGAGCAGGTCGCGGGCCGAGGCGAAGCGCCAGATCCGCCGGTAGATCCCGAAGAGGACGAAGAGGACGTAGCGCACGCCGAGCAGGATCGGCAGCGTGGCTAGGAACAGAGCCCGCTGGGTGGCTGTGCCGCCGCCGTCGACGAACAGCAGGTAGGCGGTCAGAAACGAGACGCAGATGATCGCGAAGTCGACGAGCACCTCGACGAGGCGGCGTGGGTTGGAGAGGAAGGCACGCCAGAGCGGCGGCGAAGGGCCGGGATCTTCGCGGCGCGACCGCTCCTGCAGGTCGCCGAGGAAGCTGGCGAACTGGACGAGCACGACGAACGAGATCAGCACCCCGACGGCGGTGACGCGGGCGTTCGCGAGCACGTTGTAGGCGAGCGCGGTTGCGCCCAGCAGCGCGGCGAGGAGGGTCAGCGCCGCGACCGCCTGCTGCTCGGAGAGCCCGTAGTAGACGAGCCGGTGCGAGGAGTGGTCGGTGCCGCCCTGGGTGACGGGCCGTCGCTCGAGCGTCCGCCGCACCGTCACGAGCGTCGTGTCGAGGATCGGGATCGCGAGCACGAGCAGCGGCAGCACGATGCTGGTCAGCGTCGCTCCGGCGGTCGTCCAGCTCGAGGCCAGCGCGAGGGAGGCGAGCCCGAAGCCGATCACCTGGCTCCCGGAGTCGCCCATGAAGACGCGCGCGCTGCGGCCCGGCCGGAGGTTGAAGGGCAGGAAGCCGAGGCAGGCGCCGCCGAGTGCGAGTGCGACCACGAGCGGGAGCTCGCCCGCGTCCTGGTCGAGTGCGGCGACCGCGAAGACGGCGCAGGAGACGGTCGCGAGCGACGCGGCCAGCCCGTCCATGTTGTCGAGCAGGTTGAAGGCGTTCGTGATCCCCACGAGCCAGACCAGCCCGACCACGGTCGCGAGCAGGTCGTTGCCGATGATCTCGACCGTCAGCCCCGACGCGAGGACGAGGCCGGCCGCCGCGAACTGGGCTGCGAGCTTCGCGATCGGCTTCAGCGTGTAGACGTCGTCGACGAAGCCGGCGACGAAGAGGATCGCGCAGCCGCCGAGAATGCCGAGCAGCTCGCTGCTCGCATCGGTGGCGCCGACCGCGATCGCGGCGGTGACCCCCGCGACGAGGCCGAGGAAGATGCCGACGCCGCCGAAGACGGGCGTCGAGCGCTCGTGCCAGCGCTCGCCGGACGGGTCGGCGACGAGCCGCCCGCCGACGCCTGCGCGCAGCAGCCCGTAGAGCGTCAGCGCCGCGACAGAGGTCGCGGCGACCGCGGCGATCGCGTTCACGGGAGGACAGGGTAGAGCAGTGGCGTTAGGCGGAGATGTGCCTGCACCCGACTACAGTAGTCCCCGCCCGTGACGGTTTACGCAGACCTCATCCGCTACCGCGAGCTGTTCGGCAGCCTCTTCCGCCGCGACCTGCGCGCGAAGTACAAGGGCTCGGTGCTCGGGCTCGCCTGGTCGCTCGCGCACCCGGTCGTGCTGATGCTCGTCTACCTCTTCGTCTTCAGCGTGATGCTGAAGATCCAGCCGGCCGACACCGACCACTACTGGCTCTTCCTGCTTGCCGGGCTGCCCGTGTGGGTCTTCTTCGCGACCTCGGTCCAGTCGGCCTCGCGGAGCCTGCTCGAGAACGCGAATCTGATCCGCAAGGTGCGCTTCCCGCGCCAGCTGGTGCCGCTCTCGATGGTCGCGACGCAGCTGGTCAGCTTCGGCGTGATGCTGGCGATCGTGCTCACGCTCAGCCTGGTCTACATGCCCTCGGCCCGTGACACGGCGTGGCTGGCGCTGCCGGTCGCCGCCTGCTTCGTGGGCTTCGTCGCCGGCTTCTCGCTCGCGATCGCGACGCTGAACGCGATCTACCGGGATGTCGAGCACATCATCGCGGCGCTGCTGCTGCCCTGGTTCTTCCTGACGCCGGTGCTCTACTCGCTCGAGTCCATCCCGGGCGTCCAGGATCATCCGCGGCTCGTCGACCTGATCCACTACGGGAATCCGCTGACGCCGCCGGTCGAGGCGGTGCGCGACCCGCTCTACTACGGCGTCGCCCCCGCACTCGGGGACGTGGTCTACGTCGTCGTCTCCGCCGTGGCCTCGCTCGCGCTCGGCGCGCTCGTCTTCAGGCGCGTCGACGACCGCGTGGCAGTCGAAGTCTGATCCGCCCGTCGAAGATCGCGGGCTCGCGGTCCGGGACGTACGCGGGGAGGCCCTCGTGCTCTCCCGGCGCGAGACCGGCCAGGAGCGACGGCAGCAGCAGCGGATGCGAGAACGCTGGGTTGCGTCCTCCGCCCGGCGCCCAGGGCCGGAGCGACCGGTCTCGCGAGTCGATCGAGCCGCCGACGGCGACGAAACCCTCGGCGTGCGCGTCGAGGATCCGGCGCGACCAGTCGGGCGTCGGCACCGCGCCGGTGACGAGGTGCGCGGTCGCGACCGCGTCCGCTTCGACGAGCGGCTCCTCCTGCGCCGCCAGGGCCGCCGCGGTCTCGGCGTCGGCGCCGCCGCGCACGACGACTGCGAGTCGCCGCTCGTCGATGCGCGGCAGCACCTCGGCATCCAGCTCGAGCGCGTGGGAACCGACCTCGGCGAACCAGAAGCGAAGCTCCTCGACGAGGTCGAACGCGAGCCGGTAGCGGCCGGGCGGCTGCGGCGCACGCACGCGCAGCTCCACCTCGACCTCCTCGCCTGGCGGAACGGGGCCGCCGAAGTCGACGCGTGGGCCGTCCCAGACGATCGCGTTGCCCCGGTCGTCGAGCCAGTGGTAGGAGAGCTTGACCCCGAGCTCGCGGCGCGGCCGCCAGGTCGCGGTGCCTGCGTTCTGCAGCACGACCTCGGCGACCGCCTCGGCCCCGGCGCGGAACTCCGGCAGCCGGTACCCGAGCCAGCGGACTGCCAGCGGGCCGGCGGGGATCGGATGCTCGCCGACGCGGTCCATGCCGCAGCTAGCCTACTGCGGCGATGAGCGAGCCCCTTCTCGTCCGCGCGGCACGCCTGGAGCCGACGGAGCGCACGCCGGTCTGGTTCATGCGCCAGGCGGGGCGGTCGTTGCCCGAGTACCGCGAGATCCGCAAGACGCACACGCTCTTCGAGGTCTGCTTCGAGCCTGAGCTCTGCGCCGAGGTGACGCTGCAGCCGGTGCGCCGCCACGACGTCGACGCGGCCGTGATGTTCGCGGACATCATGCTCCCCCTGCTGGGGATGGGCGTGAAGGTCGAGCTGGTCGAGAACGTCGGTCCGGTGATCGAGCAGCCGATCCGCTCCCACGCCGACGTGGAGAAGCTGGCCGTCCCGGAGCCGGAAGAGTCGGTGCCGTTCATCCTCGAGGCGGTCTCGATCGTGCGGCGTGAGCTGCGGCCCGACCAGGCCGTGATCGGCTTCTGCGGCGGCCCGTTCACGGTCGCCGGCTACCTGATCGAGGGCAAGCCGAGCCGCGAGTTCCTGAACGTGAAGCGGATGATGTACGCCGAGCCGGAGACCTGGCACGCGCTGATGGAGAAGCTCACGGACGCTTTCGCGCTCTACATCGCCGGGAAGGTGCGCGCCGGAGCGGACGTGATCCAGCTCTTCGACTCGTGGGTGGGAGCGCTGTCGCCGCAGGACTACGAGGAGTTCGTGCAGCCGTACTCGGCGCGCATCCTCGCGGCGGTCGACTGCCCGACGATCCACTTCGGCACCGGGACGGCGACCCTGCTCGAGCAGATGCGCGACGCGGGCGGCGACGTGATCGGGCTCGACTGGCGGATCCCGCTCGACTGGGGCTGGCGGCAGGTGGGTGAAGACCGCGGCGTCCAGGGCAACCTCGACGGCGCCGTCCTCTTCGGGCCCTGGGAGCGGATCGAGGCCGCGACACTGGACGTGCTCGCACGCGCCGCGGGCCGCCCCGGCCACATCTTCAACCTCGGCCACGGCGTCATGCCCGACACCGATCCCGATGTGCTCGGCCGCCTGCGCGCGTTCGTTCACGAGCAGACGGCCCGCGTTCCCGCATGAGCGGCGTAGGCTCGACGGAGCCGCCCAGGAGCGGAGACGCCGGCTCTGCCGGCGTCGGAGCGGGGCGGAGCGGCGTAGGCTCGACGGAGCCGCCCAGGAGCGGAGACGCCGGGTGTGCCGGCGTCGAAGCGGGGCGGAGCGCTGTGGTCCTGATGGCCTACGGGTCGCCGGACCGACTCGAGGACGTCCCCGCCTACTACGCCGACATCCGCGGCGGGCGCCCGATTAGGCCCGAGCTGCTCGAGGATCTGGTCGCCCGCTACCGGCGGCTCGGGATCGAGGACTCGAACCCGCTGAACGAGATCACCGAAGCGACGCGGGCTGCGCTGGAGGCCGAGCTCGGGATCCCGGTCTTCACCGGGATGCGCCACTGGCGGCCGCGCATCTCCGACGCGGCCGAGCGCGCGCTGGCCGGTGGGGCGGACGAGCTCGTCGGCCTCGTGCTGGCGCCGCACTACTCGTCGATGTCGATCGAGCGCTACCGCGATCAGCTGGTCGACGCGGTCGCCGACCGTGCCGAGATCCGCTTCGTCGAGCGCTGGGGTGCCGAGCCCGGCTTCGTCGAGCTGCTCGCCGAGCGGATTGCAGGCACCGACGCGCACGTCGTCTTCACCGCCCACTCGCTGCCGGCGCGGACCCTGGAGGAGGGCGACCCGTATCGGGACGAGCTGCTCGAGACCTCACGCCTCGTCGCCGAGAAGGCGGGCGTCGAGGAATGGTCGTTCTCGTTCCAGAGCGAGTCGCCCACCGGCGAGCCCTGGCTCGGACCGGACATTCTCGACCACCTGGAGGCGCTCGCAGCCGGAGGCGTCCGCGAGGTCCTCGTCGCCCCGGTCGGCTTCGTCGCCGACCACCTCGAGATCAGGTGGGACCTCGACGTCGAGGCCCGCGACAGGGCCGCCGAGCTCGGCCTCGAGCTCGACCGGATCGAGCTGCCGAACGCCGAGCCGGCGTTCATTCGCGTGCTCGCCGGGCTCGTCCGGCGTCATGCCGCGGTACCGTCCACAGGGTGAAGACCGGGCAGATCCGGGTCGACGGCATCTCGCGTCGCTTTCGCGTCCACGCGAACGAGGCGCGCAGCCTGAAGGAGCTCTTCGTCCGCCGCGGCCGCACCGACGCCCACGACGTGCAGGCGCTCGACGACGTCTCGCTCGTGGTCGAGCCCGGGGAGGCCGTCGGACTCGTCGGGCGCAACGGCTCCGGCAAGTCGACGCTCCTGCGGCTCATCGCGGGGATCATCAAGCCGACGTCGGGCCGCGTCGAGGTCGGTGGCCGGATCGGCTCGCTGCTCGAGCTCGGCGCCGGTTTCCACCCCGATTTCAGCGGCCGCGAAAACGTCTTCCTGAACGGCGCCATCTACGGGCTCAAGCGGGCGCAGATCCGCGAGCGGTTCGACGAGATCGTCGCCTTCGCCGAGCTCGAGCGGGCTATCGACCGGCCCGTGCGCACGTACTCCTCCGGGATGTACATGCGGCTCGGCTTCGCGATCGCCGCGCACCTCGACGCGGACATTCTCCTGCTCGACGAGGTCTTCGCCGTCGGCGACGAGGCCTTCCAGCGCAAGTGCTTCGGCAAGGTGTTCGAGTTCAAGCAGCGCGGCGGCACGATCGTCTTCGTCTCGCACGACGCCACCCAGGTGGAGCGGCTCTGCGAGCGGGCGGTGCTGCTGCGAGAGGGCAAGCTCGAGTTCGACGGGCCGACGCACGAGGCGATAGTCCGCTACCGCAGAGTGCTCGCCGCCGAGGCCGATCCGGCCGAGCGGGCCGCCGGCCTGCGCGAGTGGGGCACGGGCGAGGCGACGATCGCGGCCGCACGGCTCGTCGGCCGCGAAGGCCGGGAGCGGCAGCAGTTCCTCGCCGGCGAGCCCTTCTCGCTCCGGCTCCGGATCGAGGCCGTGAACGGGATCTCGCCGCCGCGGCTCCAGCTCGAAGTGCGTGACGAGTCCGGCCTGCTCGTCGCCTCCGACGTGCTCGACACGGGCCGCGTCGGCTGGGCCGACGGCGCGCGCGAGCTCCGCTACGACGTCGACCGGCTGCCGCTCTCGGACGGCCGCTTCCACCTCCGGCTCGGCCTGGCGGACACGAGCGGGGAGCGGGTGCTGCACTGGCTCGACGATGCACTCACGTTTCTCGTCTATCCGGACGGCGAGGAGCGCGGCGTCGTCCGGCTGGAAGGGAGCTGGGCCGCCGAGAAGAACTCCATCGAGCGATGAGCTCGCGCACCTGCCCCGACTGGCCCGACCTGATGGAGCTCGCTCCGGACCTCCAGTTCATGCACTACACCGTTGCCGAGGCGCAGCTTCCCGTCGACGTGCTGACGAGCATCTCCCACGTCTCGCTCGGCGACGTCGCGATCTGCTGCGACCTCGAGCATCACGTCTTCTACGCCGGCCATACGGATCCCGAAGTGGCCGCGGCTCTCCGGGGGACGCACTGGTACGAGGTGCGCGAGTACGCCGAGCGCGGCCCCGGCTCGGGCCAGTCAGCGGCCTAGGAGCTCCGCCAGCGGCAGCGTGTTGAGGACGGCGCCGCAGGGCGCGCCGCCGCGCCGGGCCGTCAGCACCGAGAGCAGCATGTTCCCGAGCCCGCGGACCGAGTGCGCGTCGGTGGAGCAGACGATCTGGACGCCGGCCGCGAGCGCCTCGCGCACGTGCGCGCCGGAAAGATCGAGCCGGTCGGGAAGCCCGTTGACCTCGACCGCGACGCCCGTCTCGAGCGCGACCTTGAAGACGCGGTCGAGGTCGAGCGCGTTCTCGGGGCGGTGGTTGAGAATGCGGCCCTTCGGATGGGAGAGACAGCTGGCGGCCGGATGGCGCATCGCCTCGACGACCCGCTCCGTGATCGAGTGCTGCGGCGCGCGCTGGCCGGCGTGGAGGCTGATCTGCACCCACTCGAGCTCGGCGAGGACGTCGTCCGGGAGGTCGAGCGAGCCGTCCGGGAGGATGTCGCACTCGCTGCCGCGGAGGATCCGGAACGGTGCCAGCACCTCGTTCGCGGCGGCGATCTCCTCGGCCTGGCGCCGGATGTCGTCGGCGTCGAGCCCCGGAACGACACGGACGTTGCGGGTGTGGTCGCAGATCGCCAGGTACTCGTAGCCGAGCGCCTGCGCGGCGCGACCCATCTCCTCGACGGTCGCCTTCCCGTCGGAGGCGGTCGTGTGGACGTGGAGGTCGCCGCGGACGTGACCGAGCTCGAGCAGGTCGGGCGGGGGCAGCGGCGCGTCGAGCTCGCGCAGCTCCGGCGGCGGCAGCGTCCTCTGCGAGAGCTCTCGTTGCGCAGCGAGCCACTCCGGTGAGCCGATCGCGCGAACGAGCTCGCGCTCCCAGCTCTCCGGTGTCGCGCCGATCACCTCGATCGGGTAGCCGTCCGCCGTGACGCCGACGACCCGTCGCTCGTCGCGCTCGAGCACGGCGACGAGCTGCGGCATCGCCTCCGCGTCGGCGAGGCGCTCCAGCGGGACGACGACAGCGAAGTGCGCGGAGAGCTCGCATGCCCGCCGCGGGTCGCCCGCCGGCTCGCCCCCGAGCGACGCCGCCACCTCGCCGACGAGAGCGAGCGCACGGTTCAGCGTCATCCCGCGCCTCGGCCTGGCCGTGGCGAGCTCCGCCAGCCCCTGCTCGATCCGCGCCGCCGTCTTCGGCCCGATCCCGGGGACGCTTCCGAGCCGTCCCTCCGCCGCGGCGTTGCGCAGCTGCCGCAGGGTCCTGATCCCGAGTGCGTGCCCGAGCTCGCGCATCCGCTTCGCCGAGACGCCGAGCAGCGCCGCCACGCCGACGAGCTCGGGCAGCGCCTGCGCCTCGAGTTCGTCCAGCTCGGCGATGCGCCCGGTCTCGACGAGCTCCCGCAGCCGCGCCTCGATGCCGGGCCCGATCCCCGCCAGCTCCCGCACCCGTCCCTGCCGGACGAGGGCGGACACGTCGGCCGGCGTCGAGCGGATCAGATCGGCCGCACGGCGGTACGCGCGCACGGTGTAGTGGCCGGAGCCGCTCAGGTCGAGAAGGGCCGCGAAGGCCTCGAGGCGTTCGGCAAGGGCTGCGTTGTCCACGACTAGAGTCTTCCCGGATGACGCAGATCGTGGTCCCCTTCCGCGGCGAGAACGGCAAGCGGCGGCTCGACGCGCCTGAGGAGGCGCGCTCGGAGCTCGCGCTCGCGATGCTCGGCGACGTGCTCGCAGCCGCGACCGTGCTCGGACGTACGCTCGTCGTCACCGACGACGAGGCTGGTCGGGCGCTGGCGGCAGAGCTCGGAGCGGAGCCGGTCGCGGACGCGCGCGGCGGGCAGGGCGCCGCGGTCGCGGCGGCGCTCGACCGGCTCGGCGAAAGCGAGAGCGAAGGCCCCGTGCTCGTCGTCAACGCCGACCTGCCCTGCGTCGTCCCGCACGACCTCCGGACGCTCGCCGGAGCGGCCGAGCTCGGTGCAATCGGCTACGTCGAGGCCGAGGACGGGACGACGAACGCGCTCGCGCTGCCCGGCAAGGAGCACTTCGCGCCGCTCTACGGTGGCGGCAGCGCCGCCCGCTTCCGCGAACACGCCGACAGCATCGGTGTGCCGGCGATCGCCTGCGCGATCCCGAACCTCGGCGACGACGTCGACACGCTCGACGACCTGCGCCGGATCGGCCTCCGCGCCGGGCCGAGGACGCAGGCGGCGATCGGCCGCGTCCTGCAGCGGTGAAGGTCGTGCTCCTCTCCGGCGGCGTCGGCGGAGCGCGCTTCGCGCGCGGCCTGGTCGACGTGGCGGGCGGCGCGAATGTGACGGTCGTCGGCAACGTCGGCGACGACCTCGAGGTGCTCGGGATGTCGGTCTCACCCGACCTCGACAGCATTCTCTACGCGCTCGCCGGACTGAGCGACGAGGAGCGCGGCTGGGGTCGCGCGGGCGAGACCTGGGAGGCGCTCGGCACCGTCTCCGCGCTCGGCGGCGAGGACTGGTTCCGGCTCGGCGACCGCGATCTCGGCCTCCACCTCGTCCGGACGCAGGCGCTGCGCGCCGGTGAACCGCTCTCCGCCGTCACCGCCGGTCTCGCGCGGGCGCTCGGGATCGAGGCCGCCGTCTTGCCGGCGACCGACGAGCGGCTCCGCACCTGGATCGACACCCCGGCGGGGAGCTTCGCCTTCCAGGAGTGGTTCGTCGCCCGCGGCCACCGCGACGAGGTCGACGGTGTCCGCTTCGAGGGCGTCGCGGGCGCCGCACCGGGCGTGCTCGATGCGATCGAGGGGGCGGAGGCGATCCTGATCGCGCCCTCGAACCCGTACGTCAGCATCTGGCCGATCCTCGCCGTGCCCGAGATCCGGGCCGCCCTCGAGTCCCGCCGAGTCCCGTGCGTCGCCGTCAGCCCGCTCGTCGGCGGGCGCGCTGTGAAGGGGCCGGCAGACCGTATGCTCGCGCGGATGGCGGGCGGCACGACACCGGAGCACGTCGCGGGCTGCTACGCGGGCCTGATCGACGCGCTCGTCGTCGACGAATCCGATCCGACCGGTCCCGCCGCGGTGCGCCGAGTCGCCACGAGGACGCTGATGACGGACCTGGCCGCATCGCGCCGGCTCGCCGAGGCGGCACTCGGGGCCGCGGCATGAAAGTGGCCGTCGTCGGCGGCACGGGGAGCTTCGGAAAAGCGGTGGCGAAGCGGCTCGTCGATGCCGGGATCGAGGTGGTGATCGGGTCCCGCGACGCGGAGCGGGCACGCGCAGCGGCTGCGGAGGTCGGCGCCGCCGGGGCGAACAACGACGACGCCGTTCGCGGCGTCGACCTCGTCATCTTCGCGGTGAAGGCGGACGCCGCCGTCGCGACCGCGAGAGACCTGCGCCAGTCGATCGGCTCGACGCCGGTGCTCTCGGTCTGTGCCGAGCTCGACTTCGGCCCCGGCGGCGTGAAGCCGACGGGCGAGGCGACGTCGATCGCCAAGCGGATCGAGGACGAGCTCGACGCTCCCGTCGTCGCCGGGCTGCATTCGCTCGCGGCGGCGAACCTCGCCGACGCGCCTCCCGATGAGGACGCACTGGTCTGCGGCGACGACGAGGCCGCGAAGGCGCTGGCGCTCGATCTCGCGTCGCGGCTCGTCTCCGGAAGCGCCGTCGACTGCGGGCCGCTCGCGAGCGCCCGGGCGCTCGAGGGTATGACGGCCGTGATCGTGAACGTGAACAAGCGCTACAAGGCCCATGCGGGCCTGAGGATCTCCGGGCTGCCGTGAGCGCTGAAGTCCGGGTGATCCCCCTCGAGGGCATCCCGGAGATCGAGGACGGCGACGATCTCGCGGCGCTCCTGCTCGACGCGGTCGGCCGGGCCGGCGGCTTCGAGGACGCGGACGTGCTCGTCGTCGCGCAGAAGGCGGTCTCGAAGGCGGAGGGGAGCGTCGTGCGTTTGGACGACGCCGACGCGAAGGCGCTCGCGCTCGACCTCGCCGGGCGGCTCGTCTCCGGCCGCGCCGTCGACGCGGGCCCGCTCGCGAGCGCCCGCGCGCTCGAGGGCATGACCGCCGTGATCGTGAACGTGAACAAGCGCTACAAGGCCCATGCGGGCCTGAGGATCTCCGGGCTGCCGTGAGCGCTGA
>DASQKK010000026.1:0-8727 GCA_035630545.1 Gaiellaceae bacterium | reverse complement strand
GGGCGCGAGCGGTCGAGGATCCGCATCGCGATCTTGAAGCCCTCCCCCTCCTCGCCGAGCAGGTTCGCGGCAGGGATGCGGCAGTCGTCGAAGGTCAGCTCGCCCGTCGTCGAGCCGGAGATGCCCATCTTCGGCTCCAGCCGGGCGACGGCGAAGCCGGGCGCGTCCGACTCGACCAGGAAGGCGGAGATCCCCGCGTGGCCGCCGTCGGGGTCGGTCTTCGCGAAGACGGTGTAGAGGTTGGCGACGCCGGCGTTCGTGATGAAGCGCTTGCTGCCGTTGAGCACGTACTCGTCGGCATCCCGGACGGCAGTTGTCCGCATCGCGGCCGAGTCGGAGCCCGAGCCGGCCTCGGTCAGGGCGTAGGCGGGCAGCCACTCGCCGCTCGCGAGCTTCGGCAGGTACGCCTCCTTCTGCGCCTGCGAGCCGGCGAGCTTGAGGCCGAGCGAGCCGAGCTCCTGCACCGCGAGCAGGAGACCGCTTGTGGCGCAGACCTTCGAGACCTCCTCGATCGCGACGAGCGCGAGCAGCGTGCCCGTGCCCGAGCCGCCGTGCTCCTCGTCGAAGAGGAGCCCGAAGATCTCGTGCTCGCGGAAGAGCTCGACGATGTCCCACGGGAACTCGTGCGACTCGTCGATCTCGGCTGCGCGCGGTGCGACGCGATCGCGCGCGAGCGTGCGCACGAGCTCACGGATCTCCCGCTGCTCCTCGGTGAGGACGTCCCAGGGCACGCGGCGATTGTACGGGCGGACGGGTGCTCTCGGCCGCTAGCGCGCCCGGACGTCGACGTAGGCCAGCAGCCGCTCGTTCGTCCCCACGTGGACGACGAGCACGGCGCGGTAGATGCCCGGCGTCGTGTACGTGTGGCCGAGGAACCGCGGCGGTTTCCCCTGCCCGGACCGGCTCGTCCCGTCACCGGGGATGAACTCCCAGCTCGTCGCGGGCGCGGTGACGGTCGCGCGGAAGCTGGTCGAGAACGGCACCTTGCCCGCGCTCGGCGCGGCGACCAGGCGCAGGAGCTCGTCCGCCTTCTTCCCGACCTTCACCTGCACCTGCGTCACGTTGCGGATGGCCGAGGTGACGAACGGCGGTTCGAGGTAGACGGTGAGCGTGGCCTTGTAGACGCCGTCCTTCGGATACGTGTACGTGACCGTCTCCGGCGGCGCACCGCTGCGCTGCAGCACCTTGCCGTCACCGTAGGCGAGCTCCCACCGCAGCACCGGTCTCGCCAGGCTCACATTCATCCCGAAGCTGACGTCGAGCGGGGCGTCGCCCTTGACGGGAGTGGCGGTCAGCCGCAGCTGTGCACTCGTCGGCGGCGCCGGCGGGCCGACGCTCGCCCTGGCTCCGAGCGGGGAGATGCAGCGCCGGTACGCCGCCCGCGCGCGCGGCTTCGAGCCGAGGTCGTAGGCGGAGCCCAGCCGTGCGTCGTAGTACGCGGCGAGCTTCGTCCGCGGCCGTGTCTTCAGGAAGGCGCAGATCTTCCTCACGAACCCCGGATCGTCGATCGAGAGCCCCCACTCGGGCAGCGCGTACGGCTTGGCCGGATGGGCTCGGTAGAGCGCTTCGTTGGCCGCATGCGCGGCGACGCCGGCGCGGCTTGCGTAGATGTCGTTGCCGACCATGTCGACGTACGGATCGCCCGGGTAGAACGCTTGCGCAGGCCTGGCGCTGCGGGCGTCGACGCCGGCGATCGGGTTCCAGATCACCGTCAGCGCCGGGGCGGCGTTGAGCGCCAGCTCTTGGGCGACGGGCGGCTGCCCGAGCCGGCGCAGCTTGGCGTCGACGTCGCCGCCGTGGAGGATCAGGTACGCGCGACGGAACGCCTGCCGGTACGCCGCCGGCGAGTGCGAGGCGCCCTTCGAGCTGCCGTCGGCCCGCGTCGGTGCGTAGAGGTTCTTCGGGTTGTTCATCTCGGCCATGACGCGCACGTAGATCTGACCGCCGTACGCGGCGATCGCCTCGTTGAGCGCGACGAGGTAGGCGTCGCCGCGGCCCGAGGCGATCCCGGCCGGTGTGATCGCCTCGGTGCGGGCGCGGCCCCGGTCGGTGCCGATGTGGATCATCGGAACGGGCTTCAGGCCGGCGAGGAGCTCCGCAAACGGCGATCCCCACGTGCTCCCCTCGCCCCAACCGAGGAAGATCTGCCGCACCTGCGAGTCCTGGCCGGTCTGGCGCTCGAAGCGGTCGGCCTGGCCCGTGACCCCGAGCAGCGGCTTGTTGACTGCGTCGCGCACGCCCTGGGCAGAGCCCACACCCAGGGTGAGCGCAAGCAGAAGCACGAGGAGCGGAAACGGCGGCCGCACCAACTCAGTATTGGACGAAACAAGGACGACGTCTACTGGTCCTAGACGAACGGCCAGTCGCGCACGCGGGCGAGCGCCTCGCGCAGGAACTCGTGCGTCGCATCGAGCTCGGACTGTCCCGACCGCTCGACGCTGTTCACGATCGTGCTGTAGGAGACCGCGTGGTGGAGCGGGGTGACGATCCGGGCGAGCTCGACCGCCTCCGCAGAGATGGCGCCGTCCCAGGCCGTGACATACGCGTCGAGCAGTGCCGACCGCGCAGACTCGTCGTCCACCCACTGCAGCGAGTGAAGGTCGATCAGCGGATGTCCGATGCACGCGTCCGTCCAGTCGAAGTAGGCCAGCTCGCCGTCGAGCCTGGCCGTGTTGCCCGGATGGAGATCGCCGTGGACGAGCGTCGCCGGCAGGCCGATCGCGTCGAGACGGCGGCACGCCTGCTTCAGCTCCGGGGCACGGCGCCTCAACTCCGACGTCTCCTCGGTGGTGAGCCGCGCAATCGCGACCGGGTCGGCGAAGAGCGGATCGAGCTGAGATTCGAGCACGCCGAGGCGGCGGTCGAGGCAGCCGGCAGCGAGCAGGTCCTGGACCAAGGGAACGCTGCAGCGCTGCAGAACGGCGAAGCGGCGGAAGAGCTCGCAGCGGGTCTCGAGCGGCTCCCCCCAGCCGACCACGTCGAACTCCGCGAACAGCAGCCAGCCGTGCTCGGCCTCGACCGCAAGGGGGGGCGGGACGTAGCCTGGGAAGCGCTCGGCGAGCTCGGCGGTCACTGCTGCCTCGTCGACGAAGAGCGGCAGCGGCGCCGACACCTTGAACCAGAGGTCGGGCCCGTCCGTCCGGACCCGCAGCACCGCGGAGATGCTCCACTGCTTCACCTGCTCGATCGCGATCACAGCATGGCCGAGCCGTGCGGCCTCGCGCTCGAGCCACGCGCGGACGCCGCCGAGCCAGCCGGGCCGCGCCCACGGCGGGCGCTCGGGCGGGACGTCGTCGCGCTCGAGCGCGTCGAGATAGGCATCCAGCAGCGGGCGCTGCTCCTCATCCTTCAGCCGCAGCCGGTCGAGGCCGTCCCGGCCCACCCAGCGCCCGTGCGGGGGCGGGCTCCACTGCGGGTCGAGCAGCTCGAGCTCGAACACCGCCTCGTGCTCGCCGAACCGGAGCTGGCGCAGGAGCCACGGACGCGTCCCGAGCCGGCGTTCGAACGCGTCGCCGACCTTGTCGGCCTGCGCGACCCAGATGTCCGGGGCGACCACGCGCGGCAGCCGCCAGGCACGGTCAGAGCGGAGCAGGAGGATTCGCGGCGCGTCCGGATGGCGCAGGGCGCCGAAGAGCCTCATCCGAGGATGCGACCCCGCACCTCGCCGAGCGGCTCGCCGCGGAGCACGACCTCGTCGCCGTCCTCGAGAAAGGTCCGCTCGCTGCCGTCGCCGAGCCGAACCGGCTCGCTGCCGTTCCAGGTCAGCTCGATCAGGCTGCCCTCGCTGCCGCGTTCGGCGCCGGAGATCGTCCCCGACGCCATCAGGTCGCCGGTGCGGATGCTCGCGCCGTTCGAGGTCGCGTGCGCGAGCTGCTGCGGCATCGTCCAGTAGAGGCCGCGGGCATTCCCGCGCGCGATCACGGCCCCGTTCAGCTCCACCTCGAGCGGCAGGTCGTACGCCCAGTCGCCGTCGACGCGAAGGTGCGGGAGCGGCTCGGGATCCTGGGACGGCGCCGGGACGCGGCGATCCTCCAGCAGCGCCAGCGGCGTCACCCAGGCCGAGACCGACGTCGCGAAACTCTTGCCGAGAAACGGGCCGAGCGGCACGTACTCCCACGCCTGGATGTCGCGCGCGCTCCAGTCGTTGACGAGGACGACGCCGAAGACGTGGTCGGCGAACGCGGCGGCGGGCAACGGGTCGCCCTGCGTGCTCGCGACGCCGACGACGAAGCCGAGCTCGAGCTCGATGTCGAGGCGGCGCGACGGGCCGTATGACGGTGCGACGGCATCCGGCGCCTTCGACTGCCCCCGGGGGCGGCGGATCGGCGTCCCGCTGACGACGACCGTGCCGGCTCTGCCGTGGTAGCCGACCGGCAGCCGCCGCCAGTTCGGGAGCAGCGGCTCCGAGTCCGGCCGGAACATGCGGCCCAGGTTCGTCGCGTGCTCGAGCGACGAGTAGAAGTCGACGTAGTCGGCGACCGTGAACGGCAGCTGCGGCGTCACCTGCTCCAGCGGGACGACGTCGCCCGCGTCTGCCGCCGCCACGGCCTGTGCGGTCGTGTGCTCCCAGGCCGCCCGTCCCTGTGGCAGCAACGCGTCGAGCGAACCCTCGCCGAGGTCGACGACCAAGTCGCCGGAGCGGAAACCGAGGTGCGCCGCCCCGCCCGCGGCGGCGATCGTGCCGAAACCCTGCGTCACAGGACTCCGAGCTGCCTCAGGTCGTCGACGGGCTCGAAGAAGGAGCAGCTGCCGACCGCGACCAGCTGCTCGCGGCGCACGCGCGCGAGCTCGTCCGCGTCCGCGACCCGGTCGCGCCAGCGCAGCCCGTCCGCCCCGAGCTCGACCGCCTCGCTCAGCGCAGCGCCGTCGTCGAACGCGCAGGCGGCGATCACGTTCAGGAAACCGTGGCGTCCCTCGGCGACGAGCGGGTGGTGGAGGCCGGCGGTCGCCTTGAAGGGGACGCCGGCGGCCCGGCAGGCGGAGAGAAACGCTCCAAGTGCCTCGGCGGAGGGCACCTCGGCGCCGCCGCAGCGCACCTTCGCCCGCAAACCCCGCTCCGCGAGCGCCGCGACCTTCTGCTCCAAGCCGTCGCCGAGCGGCAGCTCGACGTAGGCCTCGCCGTGGAGCCCGTCGAGGCCCGCGTTGCCGTGACTTTCACCCCAGCGCGACTCGACCGCCTCGGCGCGCAGGTCGCCCCGGTACGGCCCGTCGAGCAGCACCGACAGCGCCCGGTCCTCGCCTTCGAGCTCGTCCAGACGCGACGCCGGCCAGACGAGCCGGGCCAGCATCCAGGCGTGCTCACAGGCGCGGGCGCGGCGGTCCTCGTCGAGCGCGTCCGGCGTCGGCAGGCTCGCCGGCGGGAAGGTCGGCGCGTGATCGATCAGCGCCGACAGCGCGGCGCGGCGCGCGTCGCTCATCGCGCAGCCGCCAGCGCAGCGAGCGCCGCAGTCTGGAGGAGGCGAGCGCGGGCGCCCGACACCGTCAGCTTGAAGCCCGGCCCGTCGGTCGAGAACGCCGCCGCCGGCGGCTGCCGGCCGGTCAGGCCGGCGGTGACGACGAGCGCCGCCAGGTAGGTGCCGAGTGCGCTCGGGTGGAACCCGTCCGGGCCGTAGAGCGGCAGGCTCGGGGTGCGGCTCCACGCCGCTTGCCAGGCGACACCGGCGGGATAGAGCTCGGCTCGGGCCGCCTTCGCGGCATTCGCGTAGGAGACGATCACCTCGCCGAGGGCGCTTACGCGGTAGCGCTCCGGCCAGACGGTCAGGAGTGCCGGCCTGGCGCCGTGCTCGCGCGCGAGCTCGGCGAGTCGCCCGGCCCACTCGCGCAGATTGGCCTGGCTCTCCGGGAGCGCCGACGGGCCCTGCTGCATCACGACCGCGTCCCACCTGCCGGTCGCGATCTCGGTCGGGACGCGGCCGGCGTTCCAGTGGTCCTCGAGGCTCATTCCGCCGGGAGCGATCGTCTCGTACTCGATCTCGGTGCCGAGCCCGCGGGCGAGCGTGGCGACGACTGCGGGCAGGTCGTTCGTGTGCGTGAGGCTGTTGCCGACGAAGAGGACGCGTAGCGGCTCGTGCCCGTCGCCCCGGGGCGCCTGCACACAGCCCGCGGTCACGAGCGCCAGCAGGACGAGGAGGAGCGGCGTCCGGCTGCGCATCAGCGCAGGATACGCCGAGTCAGCTCAGGCGCGGCGGACGACGATCGTGCGGCTGAAGCCGGCCAGGTAGCCCGCGCCCGCCTGGTTCACGCTCATCGCGATCCGGAGGACCGAGCGCCCACGCGGGAGCGTCGCCTGGATCAACGCCGCCGAGCGCCGGTTCAGGCGCGCCCGCTTGATCGTGACCCAGCGGCCCGTCGCCGTCCGACGCTGCAGCTGCACGCCGCGCCCCGCGAACGACCTCGCGCCGACGACGCGCGTCGAGAAGCGGCCGGTCGCGGTCCGGCGGAGCGAGACCGCCGGTCGGACGGCGACGACGCTCGCGGCGCTCAGCCCACCCGCCCACTGGGCCGCGTATGACGTCCGGATCCGCGGCTTCGCGAGCCAGCGCCAGCTTCCGTCGGCCGCGGTGAGAACGGTTGCGACCGATCTCGGCGAGCCCTCGCCGAGCGGCTGCGCGAAGACGGTTACGGTCTCACCCGCGCGCCTGGTCGGCACGAACCCGGAGAGGAGGATCCCGCGGCCGTAGACGACCCGGAGCGCCGGGAGCGTCAGCGTGACGCCGACGGTCGTGAAGGTGAGATCGGCGCCGCGCGTGGTGCCGGCGTCGTTCCGTGCGACCAGCCTGTAGTGGTACGTGGTTCCCGGCCGCAGGCCCGAGATCGGAGCGCTGACGGCGCGCGCCGTGCCGCCCGAGCCCGCGCTCCTCGAGGTCGTCTGCGAGCCGTAGCCCGTCGTGGTGCCGTACTCGAACCACCAGCTCGTCGCCCGCGTACGCGGGTCGACCGAGCCGGTCAGCGTCGCGGTCGTCGCGGTTGCGTCGCGCGATGCCTCCGTGCGGACGACCGGCTGCAACGCCGTGCTGAAGGTCCGATTGCGGCCGAACGTCGTGCCGGATGCGTTCGTCGCGACGAGGCGGTAGTGGTAGGTCACGCCCGTCCGCAGGCGGGTCAGCGACGCGCTCACCCGGGTCGAGCCCGTCCCCGACCCTGCCCCCTTGACCGCCGTCCTCGCGCCGTAGCTCGTGCTCGTGCCGTAGTCGAAGTACCAGGTCGTCGACTGGCCGTTCGCGGTGATCGTGCCGTTCAGACGCGCCGACGTCGGCGCCACCGACGAGGCGGCGTCGGTCGTCACGGCAGGCGCCCCGTACGTCGCGAAGGTCTTGTCGGCCCCGCGGCTCGTCCCCGCGTCGCTCGACGCGACCAACCGGTAGTGGTAGACGCGGCCGCGGGCGAGGCTCGCCAGGGCGGCGGAGACGGCGACCGCGCTGCCGCCGGAGCCGGCGTCCTTGACGGCCGTCTTCGTGCCGTAGCTCGTGCTCGTCCCGTACTCGAAGTACCACGTCGTCGCGCGGCCGTTCGGGTCGACGCTGCCGTTCAGGGTCGCCGCGGTCGGGGTGACGCCGGTCGCCGCGCCGGTGACCGCGATTGGCGCGGACAGGGTCGTGAAGATCCCGTCGGCGCCGCGGCTCGTGCCGGCGCCGTTCGTCGCCACGACCCGGTAGTGGTAGGTCGTCCCGGCGGCGAGCCCCGAGAGGGCGCGCGTGACGGCGACGTTTGCCGAGCCGGAGCCCACGCTCGCGCTCGCCGATTGCGAGCCGTAGCTCGTGCTCGTGCCGTACTCGACAAACCAGGTCGTCGCCTGACCGCCGGGATTGACGGTGCCGCTGACGGTCGCGGAGGTCGGTCCGACGGAGCCGACCGGGCCGGTGATCGCCGTCGGCGCCGCCAGGACCGTCGCAGAGCCGGCGACGACCCAGGCGAGCGCCGCGGCCCAGAGAAGACTTCCGATCCCGAGCTGCCTACGCATTGCGCCCACCCTTCGCCGTCTGCTCCGGTAGCAAATCGGGTCGCCGTTAAGACGAGGCAAGGAGAGTGGAAGGTTTCTGTTCGGGCTAGATGGTCGCTGCCACGATCGCGCGCGCTCGGGACATGATCTGGCGTGTCTGGGCCGCTCCCGGTTCAGCTGAACGGCCTGAGGCCGCCCAGCCGAACCGTCCGCTTCGCACGCTCGGGCCGTCACCGATGCCACCAGCATCGGCAACAGCCCGATCCCGACGCCCCAGAGCTGCCAGCTCACGTCCCGGGCGGACGCCCTCGTGACATCAACCATCTAGGCTCAGCGCCGTGATCCTCGAGAACGGCATCGTCCGCACGCTCGATCCGTCGCTGCCGACCGGACGTGCGCTCGCGATCGCCGGGGCCTACGTCGCCGGCGGCGTCGGCGTTCACGAGACGGCGCTCGCGAGCCCGGAGGTGGTGAACCTCGGCGGCCGCTGCGTCCTCCCCGCCTTCACCGACTCCCACGTCCACTTCCCGACCTGGTCGCTGGCGCAGCGCCAGGTGAAGCTGGACGGCTGCGCGTCGATCGAGGAGGCGCTCGCCCGCGTGCGCGAGGCCGAGGTCGCGCCGGGGCGGTGGCTGCGCGGCTACGGGTGGCGCGACGGCGACTGGCAGGGCGACGTCGAGCCGACGAAGGAGCTGCTCGACGCCGTCACGGGCGAGACGCCGACGATCCTGATCTCGAAGGACTACCACTCGGCCTGGCTCAACTCCGCCGCGCTCGCGGTCGCAGAC
>DASQKK010000025.1:0-12454 GCA_035630545.1 Gaiellaceae bacterium | reverse complement strand
GATCCACGCCCCCGAGCCGACACGCGCCGAGGCGTCGGACGTCGCCAACGCGATCCTCGACGGCACGAGCGCGATCATGCTCTCCGGCGAAACGGCGATCGGCGAGTTCCCGGTCGAGTCGGTTGCCTACATGGACCGGATCGCCCGCGCCGTCGAGCCGAGCCTCGGCTATCGCCACGAGATCCCCGAGGCCGACGAGAAGCCGACGGTCGGGCAGGCGATGTCGAATGCCGCCTGCGACATCGCCGAGGCGCTCGAGGCGAGGGCGCTGCTCGTCCCCACCTTCACCGGCCGGACCGCCTCGGCGGTCGCGCGGCTGCGCCCGCGCCGGCCGATCATCGGTCTCACCCATCTGCACCACTCGCTCCAGCACATGGCGCTCGAGTGGGGCGTGACGCCGGTCAGCATCCCGGAGTGCCCCGACGTCGAGGAGCTCTGGATGACGTCCCTCGCAGCGGCCGTCGGGACGGGGATCGTCGAGAAGGGCGATCGGGTCGTGATCACCGCGGGCACGGCCGTGAACATTCCCGGCTCGACCAACGTGATCAAGGTCGACATCGCCTAAACCCGCTCGGCTCCTGGAGGAACGGCTGAGCGGCCGCGGAATCGTTCCGGGTGGCCACACGCAGGACACCGCGCACCAAGACGCGCCCCGCTGTGAAGCGACCGGGGCTACCCCGGACGACCGTCGTGCTGCGGTGGTGCATCGCCGGGGTCGTCGTCTTCGTCGCCTTCCTCTACTACCAGCCGCTTTCGAGCTACGTGCAGACGCGCTCGGCGTTGAACGAGCGCGCCGCCGAGGTCGAGCGCCTGCGCGAGGAGCGGGCCCGGCTCCAGGCGCGGCTCGCCGACTCCGAGACCGTGACCGCGCTGGCGCGCGAGGCCAGGCGGATGCGCCTCGTCCGGCCGGGCGAACGGATCTTCATCGTCAAAGGCGTCGCCGAGTGGCGGCGCGCGCAGGCGCGTGCGAGGGCCGAGGCTACGCTGGGCGGCGATGGATGACCGCGCGCTCGTGGAGCAGCAGCTCGGCCGCCCGCCACGCGCATTTCGGCGCGTAGCGGCGCGCTGCCCCGGCGCCGCGCCCGCGGTCACGGAGCAGTGGCCCTACGACGAGGCCGGCGACCCGTTCCCGACCACCTACTACCTCACCTGCCCGCACCTCGTGGCGGCGATCGCCAGGATCGAGGCAGCGGGTGGTGTCGACCGCTGGAGCGAGGAAGTCGAGCGCGACCCGGAGCTCGCCGCCGACCTCGAGCGGGCGACGGCGGAGCAGCGCCGGATCCGCCGCGAGCTCGCTGGTGACGTGGTCGGCCGGGATGGCGGCTCGTCGCTCGAGCTCGGGATCGGCGGCAGCGGCAACCCGCGACGGCTCAAGTGCCTGCACGCGCATGCCGCCTATGCGCTCGCCCAGCCGGGCTACCGCCTCGGCGAGCGCATCCTGGCCGAGCTCGAGCCACGCTGGCCGCCGCAGTGCTGCCTAGGATCGGCCTTGTGATCACCGAGGCGGAGGTCGAGAGCGCGCGGCACGAGTGGGAGGACGGCTACCGGCGCCTGCAGGACGAGGCGAGCCGGGATCCGCACCCCGAGCGGCTGCTCGCGCAGGTCGACGCGGTCGCCGCCGAGCTCCGGCGGCGCGTCGGCGGCACGTTCACGCTCAGGGAGCTGGCGGCGGCGTACGCCGGGGCGGAGCGATGGAGCCGCGCGGTCGTGGCGGAGCAGTCGCCCGCACCGGGCTGGCCGAGGACGCTCTCGCTCGTCGAGGCGGCGGCGTTCCACGAGTACGCGCGCGGCGCCCAGGACTACGAGCCGTGAGCACGTCGCCCGCCTGGCGGCGTGCTCCCGTAGGGGAAACCATGTTCCCCCCACGAGCCCCCTTCCTTCTGTCTCGCGTGGGGGAACCGCTCGGTTCCCCCACGCCCCCTCCCTCCGCTCATGTGCCGCGGTGCGGCCCATGAGCTCGCCGCCCCGGCGCCCGCGCGCGCGACGGCAGCAGCACCCGCTCCTGCGCCCGGCGCTGGCCGCGCTCGGCCTGCTCGCACTCCTGCTGCTCGGGATCTCGATCGGCCGTGCGCTCGAGGACGGCCCCAGCCCGGGCGGGACGCAGACGAACGTGCGCACCCTGACGCCGCAGCCGCTGCCGCCGGCCGAGCGTACGGTCACCGTCACGGTCACGACCGGCTGATCGGGCCGTCGCCGGAGCGTTTCGGAATCTGCATTTCAGGTACCGTCAGGTTTGGGTAGGTTCACCGCCGATGGCTTACGACGGCAACCGTGATACAGCCGCAGCGCAGCCCGAATGGCTGACGTTGGGGCAAGCCGCGAAGTATCTCGGGGTCGCGCAGAGCACGATGCGCAAGTGGTCCGACCTCGGCCGCGTCTCGGCGTTCTACACCCCCGGTGGGCACCGCCGCTATCGCCGCTCGGATCTCGACCAGTTCCTCAACCGGTCCGGCCCCGGCGGGGCACCTGCCGTCCCGAGCGCAGGCCCGCTCGTCCTGATCGTCGACGACGACGAGGGGTTGCGCGAGTTCGTCCGCGTCAACCTCGAGGCCGAGGGCTACGAGGTCCGCGAGGCCGGGAGCGCCGAGGAAGGGCTGGAAGCGCTCGGCGAGCGCTCGCCCGACCTGATCCTCCTCGACGTGATGATGCCGCAGGTGGACGGGTGGGAGACCCTGCGCCGGATCCAGGAGCACACGGGTGTCGGCGCGATCCCGGTGATCATGTTCTCGGGCAAGGTCGACGAGGAGTCCGCGTCCGAGGCCGCGTCGCGCGGCGTCCAGGGCTTCATCGGCAAGCCGTTCGACCCCCGCTCGCTGATCGAGTCGACCAAGCAGCAGCTGCCGGTCTCCTAGAGCGCCCGTGAGCGGTCTCGACCGCCAGCTCCGGGACGTGGTCGTCGACAACCGGATCGGCGTGCTCGACCCGTTCTTCGAGGCGCTCTCGTACGCGGGCTCGTTCGGCTTCATCTGGCTGGCGATCGCGGTCGCGATCTCCGGCTTCTCCTGGAGCCGGCCGTGGCTGTGGACTCGCGTCGGCGCCGCGATCCTGATCTCCGAGAGCGTCTCCGCCGCGCTGAAGGAGTGGATCGAGCGCGACCGTCCGGCCGTGGCCGATCCCGATCCCGCGACGCTCGTCGACCTGCCCGTGACGTACTCGTTCCCCTCGGGCCACGCCACGGTCTCCTTCGCCTGCGCGACGACGCTCGCGCTCGCCGTCCCCCGCCTCAGCGTGCCGCTCTACGCTCTCGCGACGGCGATCTCGTTCTCACGCGTCTATGTCGGCGTCCACTACCCGCTCGACGTGCTCGCCGGCGCCGTGCTCGGCGTCGCGATCGCTATAGCTCTTCGGATGCTTGCAGCAGCCCTGCGCCGATCAGCGCCACCGATGCAAGAAGGCTGATCCAGATCCCGATCCCGCGCCCCGCAAAGAAGAACTCGTCCGGGATCGAGATCGCCCTCACGAGCACGAAGATCGTCGCAAGCGCGCCGAGCGAGATCACGACCAGGCTCTCGGGTACGGCCGCCGGCAGATCGATACCCCACTGGCGCAGCGCGACGACGAGGATCGCGAGCAGGCCGATCGCGAGCACGAGCTTCCCGAGCACGCCGGTGTGCCAGCCGATCACGCTCACAGTGACGCCCTCGCCCTGGCCCGAGTACCAGCCGGTCAGGGCCGAGAGCGCAAGCACGAGTCCGGTGATCCAGGTGATCTGCTCGCCGAGCCCCCACAGGCCGGGACCGCCGCGGCGCGCGGCCGGCGGGGGCTCGCCCGCGGGCTCCCAGCCCGGGTCGGGCAGTGACTCCGGCGTTTCCACGGACGAGAGTATGGGCATATCCGGAGCGAAAGTCACGCACGTACGGGTCGTAGGACAGGGGGTCGCACGGCAGTGCAGATCGAACCGCGGCGCAGCAACGGCGCTGCGCTCGACGTCGACGGTATTCCGGTGTTCCTCGAGGCCGGGAGCCGGGCGAGCGGCGAGTACCACTGCGCCGACTGTGGCTACGGCGTCACCGTCCGGCAGCTGCTGCCCGTCTGCCCGATGTGCCGGGGGCGCTCGTGGGAGGACGCCGCGACGAGCCCGTTCGCCCGCTGGCGGGTCTGAAAAGCGGCGCGGCGGACTACACTTCCGCACATGGCTGAGCCTGCGACGGACTCTCGGGCAGGCGACGACGCGCCGCCGTTCGATCCGGTAGCCGTCGACCGTGCCTACCTCCAGGAACGGGCCCGGCGGCGCGCCCGGATCGAGCGGACCCGCGCCAGGCGCCGTGCGGCTGCGCGCTTCTGGGTCGTCCTGCTCGGGCTGATCGCCGTCAGCGTTCTGCTGACGCTGACGATCTGGCGCGAGGTCGAGCGGCTCTTCGGACTTTGATCGGCAGCCGGGCGAGCACCGACGTCGCCGAGGCGCTCGCGGTCTTCGCCCGCGCGGCCCGTTCGCTCGCCGGCGGCGCTCCCATCGAGGAGACGTTCGCGGAGCTCGCCGAGGCGGCGGCGCAGGGGACGGGCGCCGAGGTGGCGGTGCTCTGGCTGCCGGAGGCCGACGGCGGCCTGGTGGCGCAGTCGGTCTGGTCGGCCTCCGCCGGCCTCGCCGCGGAGATCGAGGGGCTCCGCGTCGAGTCGCTCGAGCGCGCAGCGACAGTCGTCCGTGCCCGGCTCGACGAGAGCGCCGAGGAGTTGACGGTGCCGTTCGACGCCGCCGCCGGAGGCGGCGCGATCGAGCTCGCCAGGCGTGGCCAGGCCTTCGACCGCGACGAGACGCGCGTCGCCGTCCTCGCCGCCGAGCTCGCCGGGCTCGGAAGGCGCCTCGAGGCCGGCGTCGCCGCGCGGAAGGGCGGCGGCGGCACGCTCGACGTCGCCGGCGACGCCCTCGCGGCCGTCGCCGCCGACGACGGCGCGCCCGCCCGCGTAGCGCGCCTCGCGGCCGTCGCCTCGGGCGGGGATGCGGCGGTCGTCTGGCGGCTCCGGGACGAGACGCTGGAGGTCGCCGGCTCGTACGGCCCGATCGTGGCTGACGACGAGCTCGCCGCCGCCGCCAACGCGGCCCTCGAGGAGCTGAGCATCGTCTCCGTCGACGGAAGCGCTCCCGCTCGTGTGGTGACGCTCCAGCTCGGCCGGCCCGTGCTCGGCGCGCTTCAGGTCCGGTTTCCGTCCGGGCGTGTCCCGGACGAGCACGGCGTCGATCAGCTCGCAAGCTTCGCGGTTCGCGCGGCCCACGCCCTGCGATCGTCGGAGCGTGCGCGGGACACGGGTCTCGAGCTCGAACGCAGCCGGGCGCTGCTCTCCGTGGTCGGAGAGGCGATCTCGCAGCTCTCGCTTGCTCACACGTTGGAGACGGCGATCGAGCGCGTGGCCCACCTCCTCGGCGCCGACCGCGTCGCCGTCTACCTGACCGAAGGCGGCCACATCGAGGTCGCCGCGAGCCGTGGGATCGAAGGCCCGCATCAGGCCGTCGCGCACGCCTTGCTCGCTGCGGTTGTCGAGTCGCGCCAGACGGGTGTGATCGCCGAGATCGACGCGCCGGTCGACGAGCGGCTCGCACCGGTTCGCGCGTACGTCGAGGAGTCGGAGATCGGCTCGGTGCTGGCGCTTGGACTCGTCGTCGGCGACGAGCCGATCGGCGTTCTCGCCGTCTACCCGCGGCAGCGGCGGTCGCTGAGCGAGAACGAGCGCTCGCTTCTGACCGCCCTCGCCGGGCAGCTGGCTGTGGCCGTTCAGAACGCGCGGCTGCACGAGCGCGTGACGACGCTCTACGACGAGCTGAAGCAGGCGCTCGCCTCGGAGCAGGAAAAGTCGAAGCGGCTGCACGCGCAGCACGAGATCTCGCGCAGCTTCGCGCAGAGTCTCTCGCTCGAGACGACGCTCGACGTGCTCGCGTCCTCGATCGTGGAACTGCTCGGCGTCGATGCCGCGGTGATCCGCATGCCGGACGAGCGCGGGATCGAGCTGACGGCACGGTCGGTCCACGTCGACGACGAGCGGGTCGATCCGGCCGCGCGGGCGCTGCTCTCGCGGCCGCAGCAGCTGCCGCGGCGCGACCTCCTCGCACTGCTCCGGCGCAGCGAGCCGCTGATCCTGGACGCCGAGCTGGCGGAGTCGTTCGGCGGTGCGCTGGCGCTGCTGGCGCCGTTCCTGCGCAAGGGCTCCAGCGCCGCGCTGATCCCGATCGCGACGCCGTCGGAGCTGCTCGCGACGCTGACCATCATCTCGCTTCATCCGGAGCGCCCCGTCGCCGGCGAGATCGCCGAGACTGCGCTCTCGATCGCCGGCCAAGCGGCGCTCGCGATCGACAACGCGCGCCTCTACGGCCAGCAGAAGGCGTTCGCGGACACGATGCAGCGCTCGCTGCTCCCGCGAGAGGCCCCGGAGCTGCCCGGGCTCGAGCTCGGTGACGTCTACGAGTCGGCGGCGCGGGTCGAGGTCGGCGGCGACGTCTACGACTACCTCACGCTCGGCGACGGCCGGCTCGCGGTCGTCCTCGGCGACGTCACCGGCCACGGCGTCGACGCCGCCGCCGACATGGCGATGGCGAAGTACGTCTTCCGCTCGCTCGCCCGCGAGCATCCCGATCCGGGCGCGTTCCTCGCCGCCGCCAACGAGGTCGTCTCCTCCGAGATCGCGCCCGGCCGCTTCATCACGATGGTCGAGGTCGTGCTCGACGCTGTGGTCGGGGAGGTCGCCTGCGCCAGCGCCGGCCATCCGCCGCCGCGGCTCGTGCTTCCGGACGGGATCGTCGAGTCGATCTCGGCGCGCGGCCTCGCGCTGGGGATCGACGCACCGCAGGTCTACGGCACGGTCGTGGCGCCGTTTCCCCCGGGCGCGATCGTGGTCGTGTACACGGACGGGGTGATCGAGGCTCGACGCGGCGGCGAGCAGTTCGGCGTCGAGCGGCTCGATGCGCTCCTGACGGAGCGGCGGGAGCTGCCGCCGCAGGGCCTCGCGGAGGCCGCCCTGGCCGCCTGCCGCGACTGGACCGAGGGCGAGCTCTCGGACGACTTCGCGGTCGTCGTCGTCAAGCGCTCGCCGCAGTCGAGAGACACGGCGGCATGAACCGCAGCCAGGCAGCTCTCGCGGCGCTGGTCTTCGGCGCCGGCATCGGCTCGCTCGCGACCGAGATCGCGGCGTCGCGGATGCTGGCGCCGTACTTCGGCTCGTCCACGATCGTCTGGGCGAATCTGATCGGGATCGTCCTCGCGGGGCTCGCGCTCGGCTATTGGCTCGGCGGCAAGGTCGCCGACCGGCGGCCCGAGCGCCGGCTCCTCGGGCTGATCGTGCTCGCGGCCGCCCTCTGGGTGGCGATGACGCCGTTCCTCGCGCGGCCGTTCCTCGACGCCGCCGTCGGCAACCTCGACGACGCCTCCGCCGGCGCGGTGATCGGGTCGTTCTTCGCCGTGCTGCTCCTGTTCGCTCCCGCCGTCGTCCTGCTCGGCATGGTCTCGCCGTTCGCGATCCGGCTCGCGATCACCGACGTCGAGAGCGCGGGTGAGGTCGCCGGGCGGTTCTACGCGCTCTCCACCGTCGGCTCGCTGGTCGGCACGTTCGTGCCGGCACTGATCCTGATCCCGCTCGTCGGGACTCAGCGGACACTGCTCGCGACGGCGGCGCTGCTGGCGATCTCGGCCTCGTTCCTGCTCGGGAGGAAGGCGGTCGTGCTGGCGGCGGCGATCGCCGCGCTCGTCGCGCTCCCGCCCGGCGCCGTCAAGGCCGAGGAGGGGCTGCTGCACGAGGAGGACTCGCTCTACCAGTTCATCCAGGTGGTCGAGCGCGACGACGGCCGCCGCCTCCTTCGGCTGAACGAGGGCGTCGCCGTCCACTCTGTCTGGCGCGAGGACACGGTGCTGACGGGCGGCGTCTGGGACGCGTTCCTGGCGCTGCCGCCCCTGCTCGACCGGCCGCTCCGGAGCGTTGCGATCCTCGGCAACGCGGGCGGCACGACCGCCCGGGCGCTCGGCCGCTTCTACCCGGACGCTCGGATCGACGGGGTCGAGCTCGACCCGGCGGTCAGCCGCGCCGGCCGGGAGTGGTTCGGGATGGAGGACAACCCGAAGCTGACCGTCCACGACGCCGACGCACGGCCGTTCCTGCGCCGAACCGACGAGCGCTACGACCTGATCATCGTCGACGCCTACCACCAGCCGTACGTGCCCTTCTACCTCGCCACCCGCGAGTTCTTCCGGCTCGCGCGCGAGCGGCTCGCACCCGGCGGCATCGTCGCGCTGAACGTCGCCTCCGTCCCCGGCGACGACAGCCTCCTCGACGGGATCGCCGGCACGCTCACGCACGAGTTCGAGTCGGTCGCCGTCTGGCCGGCGCTCCGCTTCAACCAGATCCTGCTCGCGTTCGACCACCCGCAAAGCCGGCTGCCGCCGTCCGGATACGTCGCCGACGGCCCGGCCGAGCTGCGGTCGCTGCGGGAGCTGCTCGCGCGTGACCTGACGCCGATCTCGAAACGGGCAGAGCGGCCGTGGACGGACGATCGCGCGCCGGTCGAATGGGTGACCGACCGGATGATCGTCGAGTACGCCGCGCGCGGCGGTGAGCTCGACGAGGACTTCCTCCCGACGAAACCGTGAGGCTTCTCCGCGCAGACGGTGGACTGATCCGGGTCGGGCATCGCGGTGCCGCGCGGCTGGCGCCCGAGAACACCCTGCGCTCGTTCGAGGCGGCGGTCGAGCACGGCGTCGACGCGATCGAGTTCGACGTCCTCGACCGCGGTCCCGGCCCGCTCGTGCTCGGCCATTCGCTCGCCGAGCTCGCCCCCGATCCGGCCACGCTCGACGACGCGCTGGACTATCTCGCCGGACGCGACGTCGCCCTCCACGTCGATCTGAAGCTGACGACCCGGCTCGACGAGGTCGCGGCGGCGCTCGACCGCTACGGCGTCTCCGAGCGCGCTGTCGTGAGCTCGTTCCACCTGCCGAGCCTGCAGGCGGTGGCGGCCTGCGCGCCGCAGCTTCCGATCGGCTTCACCTATCCCGAGGACCGCTACGGCGTCTCGAAGCGCCGCGGGCTGAAGCCGGCGATCCGGCTCGGCACGCTCGCGCTCCGCCGCGCAGTCGTGACGCGGATCCCGGCGATGATCGCGCGGGCGGGTGCGCAGGCGCTGATGCTGCAGCACGCGGTCGTCTCACCGGCCGCGGTCGCCCGCGCCCACGCCGCCGGCGCGGCCGTCTGGGCCTGGACGGTGGACGACGCCGACGAGCTCGCGAGGCTCGACGCGGCGGGGGTCGATGCAGTGATCACAAACGATCCTCGTCTGTTTGCGCAGGGGATGGGATTTGCAGCCGCGGATCCCATCCCGCGCGAAGATCCCTGAAGTGCCGCTTCGCGGCAGAGGCAAGATCTTTTCCGGCGTGGCTACACTGCCGCCGTGAGGCGCTCACTCTCTTTTGCCCTGCTTGTGGCGTGTCTCGCCGCGGGCGTTCTCTCGGCCGGATTGCTCGTCGGAACACCGTCCGCCGACGCCCAGGAGGTGACGACGACCGGGACGACGACGGCGCCGCCGCCCCCGCCGACGACGACGACCACCACGACCACGACGACGCCCACCACGCCGACCCTGCCCCGTCCGACGACGATCGCTGCGGGCGTCACGGTCGGCGGTGAGCTGCTCGTCGGCGGCCTCTCACCGGCCGCCGCGACGGCCGTGATCAAGGACTTCTTCGCGCGCCCCGTCACGCTCCAGCTCGGGAAGGTCTCGCTCCGGGCGACCCCGAAGCAGCTGGGCGCCGCCGCCTACGTCGGCGATGCCGTCAAGAGAGCCAGGATCGTCAGGCCGGGAGCGAACGTGCCGCTGAAGGTCGCGGCGCCGCTGCCGCGGATCGAGCGCTATGTGGCCGCGCTCGGCCGCCGGTTCGACCGCACCGCGGTCGACTCGCAGCTGTCGCTTCGGAACGGCAAGCCGTTCGTGACCGAGGAGCGGGTCGGCCGTCGCCTCCGCCAGGCGAGCGCCGTGCGCGCCGTCTTCCGCAGCCTCAAGACGCACACTCGCGAGCCGATCGTGCTCCGCACCGACACGCTCGTTCCGGAGACGACGCGCGCGTCGATCGGCGACGTGATCGTGATCCGCCGCGGCTCCAACAAGCTCAACCTGTACGACGGCATGAAGCTGCGCCGGACGTTCGGCGTCGCCACCGGCGAGTCGCGGTACCCGACCCCGCTCGGCTCGTTCGAGATCGTCGTCAAGTGGCGCAACCCGTGGTGGTACCCGCCGCAGTCCGACTGGGCCAAGGACGCCAAGCCGATTCCACCCGGCCCCGGCAATCCGCTCGGCACCCGCTGGATGGGGATCTCCTCGCCGGCCGTCGGGATCCACGGCACGCCCGATCCCGCCTCGATCGGCTACTCGGTCTCGCACGGCTGCATCCGCATGCTGATCCCCGAGGTCGAATGGCTGTTCAACCAGGTCGACGTCGGAACGCCCGTCTACATCGTCCAGTGACCCGTCGCCTTCGCCTCGTGGGCCAGATCGCGGCCGTCGCGGTCGTGGCGGCCCTGCTCGGCCTGCTCGGCTGGAAGCTCACGCAGGACGAGAGCGCGGTCACCGCGCAGCTCGACCAGGGCGGCTCGCCCGCCGCGCCGGAGTTCACGCTCGAGCGCCTCGATGGCAAGGGCGACCTCGAGCTCGCATCCCTGCGCGGCAAGGCCGTCGTCCTCAACTTCTGGGCCTCGTGGTGCGGGCCCTGCAAGGACGAGACGCCACTCCTGCAAGAGGGCTGGAAGCGCTGGCAGGGGAAGGACGTCGTCTTCGTCGGCGTCGACGTGAAGGACTTCCGCGGCGACGCGAAGGACTTCCTCGCCCGCTACGGCGTCACCTACACCAACGTCTACGACGGCAAGGGGTCGACGGTCGGGCGCTACGGCGTCACCGGCTTCCCGGAGACCTACTTCGTCGACAAGGCGGGCAACGTGCGCTACCGGATCGCCGGCCCTGTCGAGGACGCTGCGGAGCTCGACGCCGGCATCGAGCGCGCGCTCGCCCCGGCGTGAGGGCGGCGGCCCTCGCGCTCATCGCACTCGCCTTCGCGGCTCCCGCGCGGGCGAGCGAGGAGCGCCCGACGGCCGCCGAGCTCGAGTCGGAGCTCGTCTGCCCGGTCTGCGAGACGACGCTCGACACCTCGAACGCACCGGTCGCGCTGCGGATGAAGGCCTTCATTCGCGCGCGAATCGCCGCCGGAGACACGAAGAGCGAGATCAAGGCGTCGCTGGTCGACCAGTTCGGCCCGGCCGTGCTCGCCGTGCCGCCGAAGCGCGGCTTCGAGCTGGTCGCCTGGCTGCTGCCGCTCGCGGGGCTCGCGCTCGGCGCCGCCGTGGTCGGTCTGCTCGCGTGGCGCTGGAGCCACGCCCGCGGCGACGAGGACGAACCGCCGGTCGACGGCGACGAGCCTCTCGATCCAGCCCTCGAGCGCCGGCTCGACGACGAGCTCGCCCGCTACGAGTCGTGAGCGTCGCGCGCCTTCGGCCCGTTCCCGTGGGGGAAACCATCCCCGAGGCTCACGGGCCGGCCGGCCCGTGAGCGGGACCGCAGTCGTCGTCGCCTTCGGCGCGGGCTTCGTCTCGTTCCTCGCCCCCTGCGTCCTGCCGCTCGTGCCGGGCTATCTCTCCGCGGTCTCCTCGGTCGAGGCCGAGCGGCTGGGCGAGCCGGGGTCTTCGCGCCGAGTCGTCCGCGCGAGCATCCCGTTCGTCGCGGGTCTCATCGCCGTATTCGTCCTGCTCGGAGCCGGCGCCGCCGCCGTCGGCCTCTCCTTCACGAAGGACCAGTTCCTGATGGAGCAGATCGCCGGCTTCGTCCTGATCGTCTTCGGCTTCGCCTTCATGGGCCTGCTGCCGTGGCCGCAGCGCCTCCTCGGTGCCGGTCTCGTCCAGGACGCGCGCCGGCGCGGCTCCGGTTTCCTGCTCGGCGGCGCGTTCGCGATCTGCGCCGCTCCCTGCATCGGCCCCGTCCTCGGCTCGATTCTCGTCCTCGCGGGCGACTCCGGCACGGTCTGGGAGGGCTCGCTCCTGCTCGCGGTCTACGCCTTCGGGCTCGCGATTCCGTTCCTGATCGCGGCGGCGCTGTTCGTCCCGGCGATGGGCATCTTCCGTCGCGTCCGCGACCACTACGTCGCGATCCAGTTCGTCAGCGGCGTGATCATGGTCGCCCTCGGCGCGCTCCTCTTCGCCGGCGAGTTCTGGCGCCTGCGCGTCTACCTGAACCGGCTCTTCGACGCGCTCGGGATCTCCGGGTAGGAAAAGCTCCGCGGTCGCTGATACATTCGCGCGGTGGCGACGATCCTGCTCGCAGGGGTCGATCTCTTCTTCCGCGGGAAGCTCGAGGCCCTTCTGCACGGCCATCATCTCGTCACGAGCGACAGCGTCGACCCGCCCGATCTCGTCATCGTCGACATCGCGCGGGTCGAGCCGGACGAGGTCGTCGACTCCTGGCCGGACATCCCGATCGTCGGCTTCACCAACCACACCG
>DASQKK010000024.1:0-7470 GCA_035630545.1 Gaiellaceae bacterium | reverse complement strand
TTTCCGCCTGTCGTCATGGACCGTCCGGTACTGCACTCGTTCGTCAGGGAGCTGCTCGCGCTGGAGCGCCTGCAGGCGTTCGCGGCTGCGCTGCCGTCCCGCGCCCGCGTCTCCGAGCCGGTGCTGCCGCTGCTGCTCGCGACCCTGCACGAGCAGCTCGAGCGCGGCCTCGTCGTGCTGCTGCCCGAGGACGCCGACGCCCGCGACCTCGCCGAGGCCGCCGGGTGGTTCATCGGCGCCGAGCGGGTCGCGCTCCTGCCGGGCCGCGGCGTCCGCTGGGGCTCGGGCCTGGAGCCGCCCCCGCACCTCGTCGGCGAGCGCGCCCGTGCGCTCGACGTGTTCGCGGGCGGCGGCCTCGTCGCAGCCTCGGCGACGGCGCTCGCCGAGGGCATGCCGCCTGCGGCGCAGCGGCCGGAACCGCTCCGGCTCGACGTCGGCACCGAGCCCGGGCTCGACGGGCTTGCGGAGCACCTGGCGCTCGCCGGCTACGAGCGGGTCGAGCGCGCCGAGGAGCGCGGCCAGTTCGCGGTCCGCGGCGGCCTCGTCGACGTCTTCCCGACGACCGGACGCGAGCCGCTCCGCGTCGAGCTCTACGGCGACGAGATCGAGCAGGTGCGTGCCTTCTCGCCCTTCACACAGCGGGCGCTGCATCCGGTCGACGGTGCGGTCGTCTATCCCGCTGCGGAACGGCGGGCCGACCTCTCCGAGACCGTCCTGCTCGGCGACGACGAGCAGCCGTCGCTGCCGGAGGTCCCGGACGACCTCGTCCCGGTGCTCGACCGGCCGCCCGACTTCGTCTGGCAGCCGGCCGAGGTGCGGCGCGTCTGGTCGGAGGAGGGGCTCGGGGAGATCTCGCTCAGAGGTGCTTCCGAGCTCGACCCGTTTCCGCAGGCGCAGCCGTTCTCGTTCGAAGCGCAGCGGCCCGCGATCGCCGCGCGCGGCCTCGCCGAGGCGGAGAACGAGCTGAACGGCTTCGTCAACGGCGGCAACCGCGTCGTCGTCGCCTTCCCGCATGCGGGCGAGGCGCTCCGCACCGACAACCTGCTGAAGCGAGCCGACGCACGCGTCCTCGGGGCCGGCGAGGACCTGCCCGAGCAGCCGGAGCTCCTGTTCGCGGTCGCGGCGGCGCGGCGCGGCTTCGTCTGGCGCGAGCTCGGCCTCGTGCTGCTACCCGACACCCAGGTCTTCCGCAAGCGCCCGCCGCGGGCCGACAAGCGGCTCGGCCGTGCGCTCGCCTCCTTCGCCGACCTCCGCAGCGGCGACTTCATCGTCCACGAGGACCACGGGGTCGGGAAGCTGCTCGGCTTCGAGACGAAGGAGGTCGCCGGCGTCACCCGCGACTATCTCTTCCTCGGATTCCGCGGCGAGGACAGGCTCTACGTCCCCCACGAGCAGCTCGGCAAGATCTCGAAGTACATCGGCGCCGACGCGGGCGCGCCCTCGCTCTCGAAGCTAGGCGGCAAGGCGTGGCAGAACCTGAAGGCGCGCGCCCGTGAGAGCGTCCAGGAGCTCGCGACCGAGCTGATCGCGCTGTACGCGCAGCGCCAGCAGGCGCCCGGGACGGCGTACGAGCTCGAGAGCGAGTGGCTCGAGCGGCTCGAGACCGAGTTCCCGTACCGCGAGACCGAGGATCAGGCTCGCGCGATCGAGGCGGTCAAGGAGGACCTGGAGGCGCCGCGCCCGATGGACCGCCTCGTCTGCGGCGACGTCGGCTTCGGCAAGACCGAGGTCGCGGTCCGGGCCGCGTTCGCGGCCGCCGTGAACGGCAAGCAGACGCTCGTGCTCTGCCCGACGACGATCCTCGCCGAGCAGCATTGGAACACCTTCAAGGCCCGCTACCGCGACTTCCCCGTCCGGGTCGAGATGGTCTCCCGCTTCCGCAGGCCCGCCGAGACGAAGCAGATCCTGAAGGACTTCGCCGAGGGGAAGATCGAGGTGCTCGTCGGCACGCATCGCGTGCTCAGCCGGGACGTGATCCCGAAGGACCTCGGGCTCGTGATCCTGGACGAGGAGCAGCGCTTCGGCGTCGCCCAGAAGGAGCTGCTGCGCAGCCTGCGGCTCGAGGTCGACGTGCTCGCCCTGTCCGCGACGCCGATCCCGCGCACGCTGCACATGTCCCTCTCGGGCCTGCGCGACATCTCGATCATCGAGACGCCGCCCGAGGGCCGGCGCCCGATCCGCACGACGGTTGGCGAGTACGACGAGGAGCTCGTCAAGACTGCGCTCGAGCGCGAGATCGAGCGCGCCGGGCAGGCCTTCTACCTCCACAACCGGGTCGAGACGATCGAGGAAGCGGCCGAGAAGCTGCAGCAGCTCTGCCCGAAGCTGCGCTTCATAGTCGCGCATGGGCAGATGAGGGAGCGCGAGCTCGAGGAGAAGATGCATTCGTTCCTGCGCGGCGACGCGGACGTGCTCGTCTCGACGACGATCATCGAGTCGGGCATCGACATCCCGCAGGCGAACACGCTGATCGTCGAGCGGGCCGACGTGCTCGGGCTGAGCCAGCTCTACCAGATCCGCGGCCGGGTCGGCCGCTCGGACGTGACCGCACACGCCTACCTCCTCTACCCGGATGCGATGGAGCTCTCGCCGGAGGCACGCGCGCGCCTCTCGACCCTGGCCGACCACACCGAGCTCGGCGCCGGCTTCCAGATCGCGATGCGCGATCTCGAGATCCGCGGCGCCGGCGACCTGCTCGGCGCGGAGCAGTCCGGCCACGTGGCGGCGCTCGGCTTCGAGCTCTACGTCGAGATGCTCGCCGAGGCCGTGGCGGAGCTGCAGGGCCAGCGCCGGCTCGCGACCCGGCCGGTCCGCGTCGACGCCCGCGTCGACGCGTACGTGCCGGCGAGCTACGTCGCCTCGGAGGCGCTCAAGATCGACATCCACCGCCGGCTCGCGCTCGCCGAGTCGGACGACGAGCTGCGCGAGCTCCACGCCGCGCTCGAGGACCGCTACGGCCCGGTGCCGGAGCCGGTCGAGCACCTGTTCGCGATCCAGGAGGCGAAGCTGAAGCTCGCGCGTCTCGGCGCCGACTACCTGATCTACCGCGGCGGCCGGGCGACCGTCGGCCCGCTCGTGCTCGGCTCGGCCGAGCTCCGCGCGCTCAGGGACGTGTCCGACACGGCCGTCTACACGTCAGCAAAACGTGAAGTTTCGCGTAGAACGGATGAACTCGAGGGTGCGATCGAACTTGTCGATGCTATCGTGATTGCCCGTCAGGCGGCTTGAGCCCGCCCCAACGCGAACCCCTGGAGCTTTCTTACATGAAGATCTCTCGTCTCGTTCTCCTCCTCTGCGCGCTTGCGGCCATTGGGCTCGCCGGCTGCGGTGGTGGTGATGAGGATGTGCCGGCCGACGCCGTGGCTGTTGTCGATGGTGAGGAGATCGCCAAGAGCGATTACGAGGCGTTGATCGCGCAGGCGAAGAAGAGCTACAAGAACCAGAAGCGCGAGTTCCCCGCAGCCGGTTCCCAGGAGTTCCAGACGCTCCGCAACCAGGCGGTCCAGTTCCTGGTGCAGCGGGAGCAGTTCGAGCAGAAGGCGGAGGACCTCGACGTCGAGGTGACCGACAAGCAGGTCGACGCGCGCCTAGAGCAGATCCAGAAGCAGTATTTCGGCGGCGACCAGAAGAAGTTCGAGAAGCAGCTGAAGGAGCAGGGGATCACGGAGAAGCAGGTGCGGAACGACATCCGCTCCCAGATCATCTCCGAGAAGATCTTCGCCAAGGTCACCGGCGACGCGAAGGTGACCGATGAGGAGATTACGAAGTACTACGAGAAGAACAAGGCGCAGTACAGCCAGCCGGAGAGCCGCGACGTGCGGCACATCCTGGTGAAGACGAAGAAGCAGGCCGACGATCTCTACACGCAGCTGGAGAACGGCGCCGACTTCGCCGCGCTGGCGAAGAAGTTCTCGGAGGACACGGGCTCGAAGGCAAACGGGGGGAAGCTGACGATTTCGAAGGGCCAGACGGTGGCCCCGTTCGATCAGACCGCGTTCCTGCTGAAGGTGAACGACATCTCGAAGCCGGTGAAGACGGAGTTCGGCTACCACATCATCCAGCCGTTGACGGCGACGAAGGCGGCGAAGGTGACGCCGCTGAAGGACGTTCAGGCCTCGATCAAGCAGCAGCTGCAGCAGACTCAGAAGAACGAGGCGATGACGAAGTGGGTGGACGACCTGAAGAAGGACTACGAGGACAAGGTCGCCTACGCCACCGGCTTCACGCCACCCCCGGACGCCAAGAGCACGACCGCAGAGAGCAAGTAACGGTTGCCTCTCGGCGAGGCGCTCGAAGAGCTGCAAGAGCTGACGCGGCGCCTGCGCCGCGACTGCCCCTGGGACCGCGAGCAGACGCCGCGGACGATCGTCCCGCACACCGTCGAGGAGGCCTACGAGGTCGCCGATGCCGCCGAGGCGCGGGATTCGGCCAAACTGCTCGACGAGCTCGGCGACCTCCTCTTCCAGGTCTACTTCCTCGCCCTGCTGCTGGAGGAGCAGGGCGACGGCGACCTCGAGCAGGTCGCGCGGGCGGTGCACACAAAGCTCGTTCGCCGCCATCCACACGTCTTCGGCGACGTCGAGGCGGACACCGCCGGCCGGGTGCGCGAGCGGTGGGAGCAGGTCAAGTCGGAGCAGGAGGGTCGGGAAGGGATCTTCCACGACGTGCCCGCCTCGCTGCCCGCGCTCCTGCAGGCCAGGAAGCTGCAGCGGCGTGCGGTCGCCGCCGGCTTCGACTGGCCCGATCTCGCCGGGCCGCTGGCCAAGGTGCGAGAGGAGCTCGGCGAGCTCGAGGCCGAGGTGGCGCGCACCGGCGAGCCGAGCCCCGAGACGGAGAGCGATGCGAAGGTCGCACACGAGGTCGGCGACGTCCTCTTCACGATCGTCAACCTGGCACGGCGGCTCAACGTCGACCCGGAGCTGGCGCTTCGCGGTACGAATACGCGGTTCGTCGAACGGGTCGAGCGGGCGGAGCAGCTCGCGGCAGCCGCCGGCGAGCGCTGGAGCGAGCTGCCGCTCGCCGAACAGGATCGTTATTACGACCAGGCAAAGGAGCTACTGGGATGAGCGTCGCTCGCCTTCGGCTCGTTCCCGTGGGGGAAACCGTGTTTCCCCCACGCGCCCCCTTCTTCCGACTCGTGTGGGGGAACCTCCCGGTTCCCCCACACCCCCTCCCCGCTCATCGACCAAGATGCGGTCGATGAGCGCCATCAAGCGCCTGCACGGCCGCCAGATCCTCGACTCGCGCGGCAACCCGACCGTCGAGGTGGACGTCGAGCTCGAGTCGGGCGCCTTCGGTCGCGCCGCGGTGCCGTCGGGCGCCTCGACGGGCGTGCACGAGGCGGTCGAGCTCCGCGACGGCGGCGATGCCTGGGGCGGCAAGGGCGTCACGAAGGCGGTCGCGAACGTGAACGGCGAGATCGCCGGCGAGCTCGCGGGGCTCGACGCGCTCGACCAGGAGGCGCTCGACCGGAAGCTGATCGCACTCGACGGCACCCGGAACAAGAGCCGCCTCGGCGCGAACGCGATCCTCGGCGTCTCGCTCGCCGCCGCCAAGGCGGCGGCCGCCGAGAGCGGACAGCCGCTGTACCGCCACCTCGGCGGCGAGGAGGCGGCGACGCTGCCCGTGCCGATGCTGAACGTGATCAACGGCGGCGTCCACGCCGCCAATTCGATCGACCTGCAGGAGTTCATGGTCGTCCCGGTCGGAGCGCCGACCTTCACCGAGGGGATTCGCGTCGGAGCCGAGGTCTACCACGAGCTGAAGCGGGTGCTCGGCGAGCGCGGGCTCTCGACCGCTGTCGGCGACGAGGGCGGCTTCGCGCCCGACCTCGAGTCGAGCGAGGCCGCGATCGAGGCGATCCTCGAGGCGGCCGAGCGCGCCGGACACGGCGTGAGCGTCGCGATCGCGCTCGACCCGGCGACGAGCGAGGTCTTCGAGGACGGTGCCTACCGCTTCGAGGGCCGCGAGCTCGAGAGCGCGGCGATGCCTGCGTTCTGGGCCGAGCTGGTCGAGCGCTTCCCGATCGTCTCGATCGAGGACGGCCTCGCCGAGGACGACTGGGACGCCTGGGCGCAGCTGACGCACAAGCTGGGCGGGCAGGTCCAGCTCGTCGGCGACGATCTCTTCGTGACCAATCCGGAGCGGCTCCGCCAGGGGATCGAGCGCGGCGTCGGCAACTCGATCCTGGTCAAGGTGAATCAGATCGGGACACTCACGGAGACGATCGAGGCGGTTCGGCTGGCGCAGTCGAACGGCTACACGGCGGTGATGTCGCACCGCTCCGGCGAGACCGAGGACGCGACGATCGCCGATCTCGCGGTTGCGCTCGGCACCGGCCAGATCAAGACCGGTGCGCCGGCCCGCTCGGACCGGACGGCGAAGTACAACCAGTTGCTGCGGATCGAGGCCGAGCTCGGCGACCGGGCCGTCTATCCCGGCTGGTCGGCATTCCCCAAGTCGCGCCGCGGATAGTCTCAACGGCATGCCGATCGTCCCGCGTCGCACCAAGATCGTCGCAACGATCGGGCCTGCCTCTTCGGATCCGGCCGTCCTGAAGCAGCTGATGGGCATCCTCGACGGAGCTCGCCTGAACTTCTCGCACGGCACGCACGAGGATCATCGAGCGCGGGCGGAGCTGATCCGCTCGCTGCAGGACGAGGTCGGGCGCCCGGTGGCACTGATCGCAGACCTGCAGGGCCCGAAGCTTCGCGTCGGCGAGCTCGCCGAGCCCGTCATGCTCGAGCGTGGGGAGAACGTGGCGATCGCCGGCGAGGACGTCGCTCAGGGTGACGACCTCCCGGTCGCGCCGGCCGTGCTCGGCTCGGTGCTGCAGCCGGGCTTCGACGTGCTGATCGACGACGGCTCGGTGCGTCTCCGCGTCCTCTCCGTCGACCGCGGCCGGGCTCACTGCGAGGTGCTCGTCGGCGGCGCCGTCACGTCGCACAAAGGCGTCAACCTGCCCGGCGTCGCCCTGCCGATCCCGTCGCTGACGCGCAAGGACATCGACGACCTTCAGTTCGCGCTCGAGCTCGGCGTCGACCACGTCGCGCTCTCGTTCGTCCGCTCCGCGTCGGACGTGCAGGCGCTGAAGACTCTGATCGAGGCGTCCGGCTCGACCGCTCACGTGATCGCCAAGATCGAGAAAGCGGAAGCGGTTGCGGTGCTCGACGACATCCTCCGCGAGGCGGACGGCGTCATGGTCGCGCGCGGCGACCTCGGCGTCGAGATCGGTGCGGCCGAGGTGCCGCTGCTCCAGAAGCGGATCATCCTGCGGGCGCTCGAGCGCGGCAAGCCGGTGATCACGGCCACGCAGATGCTCGAGTCGATGATCCACGCCCCCGAGCCGACACGCGCCGAGGCGTCGGACGTCGCCAACGCGATCCTCGACGGCACGAGCGCGATCATGCTCTCCGGCGAAACGGCGATCGGCGAGTTCCCGGTCGAGTCGGTTGCCTACATGGACCGGAT
>DASQKK010000023.1:0-14391 GCA_035630545.1 Gaiellaceae bacterium | reverse complement strand
TCCGACAAGGGCAAGCTCGAGATGACGCTGACGATCGGCCGCGGTCGCGGCTACGTCCCGGCCGAGCTGAACCGCGGCCCGGAGACGACGATCGGCGTGATCCCGATCGACTCGATCTTCTCGCCGGTCCGGCGTGTCTCCTACGACGTCGAGGCCGCCCGCGTGGGTCAGCGCACCGACTACGACAAGCTCCGCCTCGACGTCACGACCGACGGCTCGATCGAGCCCCGCGACGCGATCGGCCAGGCCGCCGAGATCCTGATCCGGCAGCTGGCGATCTTCACCGACCTCGATAACATCGACGACTTCCGCGGCGGCGGCGCCGAGGACATCGCCCCCGAGCAGTCCAGCGGCGCGGGCGCGATGGAGAACTTCCCGATCGAGGAGCTCGAGCTCGGCGTCCGCTCGTACAACTGCCTCAAGCGCGTCGGCATCGAGACGATCGGCGACCTGGTCTCCAAGTCCGAGAACGAGCTCGCCGCGATCCCGAACTTCGGCAAGAAGTCGATCGAAGAGGTCAAGGAGACGCTCGCGACCCAGGGCCTCAGCCTTCGGGGAGACGAATAGCGTGAGGCACGCCCGCGCAGGCAAGAAGCTGGGGCGCGACGCCGCGCACCGGAAGGCGCTCTACTCGAACCTCGCGGGCGCGCTGATCACCCACGGCCGGATCCAGACGACCGAGGCCAAGGCGAAGGCCGTCAAGCCGTTCGCGGAGAAGATGATCACGCTCGGCAAGCGCGGCGACCTGCACGCCCGCCGCAAGGCGCTCGCCGAGCTCCGCTCGCAGGACGTCGTCCACGAGCTGTTCGCCGAGGTGGCGCCCCGCTTCGCGGAGCGCCCCGGCGGCTACACGCGGATCATCAAGCTCGGTCAACGCCAGGGTGACGCCGCCGAGATGGTCTACCTCGAGCTCGTGGACTACGAGCCCGAGCACGCGCTCGCCTAGCGGCTTCGTAACAGTTTGTTCTTGGAGCAGCGGGGCGTACCGTTACGCCCGCTGCCTTGTAACAAAGTGTTGCTAGGCCATCGCCGGCGCGAGCTCGCGGCCGATCAGCGCGACCATTTCCAGGTCGCGGTGGTCGAGATGCTGCAGCATCACCCGCTCCACTCCCGCCTGCTCGTAGGCACGCAGCTGCTTCGCCGCGTCGTAGAGCGTCCCCAGGATCGCGGCGGGGCCTCGCTGCGACCGGTACTCGTCCGGATCGAGCCGCTGTCCCGCGCGGTTCAGACGGCGCCGGAGGCGCTCGCGCGCCTCCTCCGGCGTTCGCCCGATCGCGCAGGCGGTCATCAGCGAAAGCGGGATCGGCTCGCGGCCGACGCGCTCACACGCCCGTGCGATCTTCTCGCGGCGGACGGCGCACTCCGCAGGCGTCGCCATGACCGTGTTGTACTCATCGGCCCACTTGGCGGCCGGCCCGATCGTGCCGGAGAGCCCGCTGCCGCCGACGATCAGGTGGGGCTGCGGACCTTTGTCCCAGTAGCCGCGCACCGCCTCCAGCTGCTCCTCGAGCCAGCGCAGCCGCGTCTTCAGCTCAGGGAAGGCGAACCCGAACGCCTGGTGCTCGGCCTCCATCCAACCCGTGCCCATGCCGAGCGAGACGCGGCCGCCGCCGATCTCGTTCGCGGTCAGGGACGCATTCGCGAGCACCGCGGCGGGCCGGAAGGTGACGGGCGAGACGAGCGTGCCGAGTTCGAGCCGGGACGTCTGCGCCGCGAGCGCGGGGATCACGGCCCACGCGTCGAGCGCCTCCCGATCGGGGTCGGTGGGCGAGAGGTAGTGGTCGGACCGGAAGAGCGCCTCGACGCCGTACTCCTCACACGCGCGCGCGAGCGCGAGCCAGTCCTCCCAGGAGACGCCTTCCTGCCCCTCGATCATCAGCGCCAGACGCATCCGGGCATCCTATTGCCGTGAGAGTCGAGGGACTGACCTGTGCCGGCGTCGACTGCGCCGACCACGAGCTCGAGGTCTGAGTGGTCCTTGCGCTCACGATCCTGCTCGCCGTCTTCGTGCTCGAGGAGCCGTGGAACTGGGTCGCCGTGGCGTTCGGCGCGAGCTTCGAGCTGGCCGAGTCGGGGTTCCTGATCTGGTGGTCGAAGCGGCGCCGGGTCGCGGTGGGGGCGGAGACCCTCGTCGGCCGCCGCGCCGTCGTCTCGGTCGACTGCATGCCTGAGGGACAGGTGAAGGTCGCAGGTGAGATCTGGCAGGCGCGATGCGAGCCGGGAGCCGGCATCGGCTCGCAGGTCGTCGTCCGCGAGGTTCAGGGCCTGACGCTGCTCGTCGAGCCGGACTGAGCGCTACCAGACGACCGGGAGCGCGGTGACGCGGCGGAAAGTGGGCGTGGGGCGCCACTCGAGCTCGTCCGGCGCGACGGCGAGTCGGAGCCCCGGCAGCCGGCGGAAGAGCGTCTCGAGCGCGATCTGCGCCTCGAGGCGCGCGAGCGGTGCTCCGAGGCAGTAATGGCTGCCGCGGCCGAACGCGAGGTGCTTCGTGTCCTTTCGGCAGACGTCGAAGCGCTCGGGCTCCGGGAAGCGCTCGGGATCGTGATCGGCCGCGCCGAGGATTGCAATCACGAGCTCGCCGCGGCGGATCGTGTGGCCGCCGAGCTCGACGTCGGTCGCGGCCCAGCGGTTCAGCGTCCGCTCGACCGGCCCTTCGTAGCGCAGCACCTCCTCGATCGCGCCTGGCAGGAGCGACGGGTCGGATCGCACCTGCTCGAGCTGCTCGGGATGCGCGAGCAGGTTGACGACTGCGTTGCCGATCAGTCCGACCGTCGTCTCGTGGCCGGCAACGATCAGCAGTACGACCGTGCCGAAGAGCTCCGACTCCGAGAGCGCATCCTCGTCGTCGCGGGCGGCGAGGAGCGCGCTGATCAGGTCGTCGCGTGGCTCTGCCCGCCGGGCGGCGAAGAGAGCCGTCAGGTACGCGACGAAATCGCCCATCTTCGCGGAGAACCGATCGAGCTCGTCGTCGTCGAGCACGGGCGTGATGATCGCGTCCGACCACTCCTGGAAGCGGGCGTGGTCGCTGTGCGGCACTCCGAGCATCTCGGCGATCACCGTGATCGGGAGCGCGAAGGCGTACTCGGCGGAGAGATCCATCTCGCCGCGCGCCTCGACACCATTCAGCAGCTCGTCCGCGATCGCCTGGATCCGAGGGCGCAGTTGCTCGACCATTCTCGGCGTGAACGCCTTCGCGACCAGGCGGCGCAGGCGGCGGTGGTCGTCGCCGTCGCGGTTGAGCATGTGGTTCTCGATCAGGTCGAAGGCCGGCAGCATCGGGTGCGCGGCCAGCTCCTCCTCGGTCAGCGCGAGCCGCTGGTCACGGACGAACCGCTTGTCGTCGAGCAGCATCGCGGCGGCGTCCTCGTGCCGCGTGACGAACCAGATCATGCTCTCACCGTCGATGCCCGGTTGGCAGATGACGGGGTCATGCTCTCGCATCTGCGCAAACACACGCTGCGGATCAGCGCGGAACTCCGGCCCGTAGAGGTCGTACTTGCGCTCCGTCGACGCCACCTCGAACCAGCTTAGACTGCGCGGCCGTGAGCGAGAAGACCCTGAAGCTGACACTCGAATACGACGGCAGCGGGTTCAGCGGCTGGGCGCGTCAGCCCGGCAAGCGGACGGTGGAGGGGACGCTCCGCGAGGCGCTGGATGCGGTCTATGAGAGCTGGACCGATCTCGCCGTTGCCGGGCGCACCGATACCGGTGTGCACGCGTCTGCGCAGGTGGCGTCGCTCGTGGCCGCGGGCGGCCCGCCGACCGAGCGCGCGACCGAGGCGCTCAATGCGGTGCTGCCGACCGACGTCGCCGTGGTCGGGGTCGAGCCGGCCGCGGACGGGTTCAGCGCCCGCTTCTCGGCCCGCTCGAGGGCCTACCGCTACCGCATCCTCCGGCGCCGTGTGCGCTCGCCGTTCGCCGAGCGCCGCGCGCTCTGGTGGCCCCGTCAGCTCGATCGCGACGCGCTGGAGGCGGCAGCGGCGCTGATCCCGGGGCGGCACGACTTCACCGCGTTCACGCCGACCGAGACGCAGCACCGGCTCTTCACCCGCACCGTCGAGCACGCCGCGTGGGAGGACCACGGCGAGGAGCTCCACTTCACGATCGCAGCCGAGAGCTTCCTGCGGCACATGGTGCGGACGCTCGTCGGGACGATGCTCGAGGAACGGGAGCTCGGGCCGCTGCTGGAGGGGCGGCCGCGAGCGGAGGCGGGAATGACGGCGCCGCCGTGGGGCCTCTACCTCGAGCGCGTGGACTACTGAACCGGCTCGCTACGATCGATGAGTGCCTCCTAAGGCAATGTCCTCCGGGCTGCCGCCGGCAGCACAGCGGCGCGCTGCGGCGTCCTCAGTCGCGTCCATACCTTCAGGTATGAACGCTCCCTGCGTTCTTGCATCGCTTGCCGTGCGACCGGCGGCAGCGCGGCGACATCACCTCTGGAGGCACTGATGCGCTTCCCGGTCGTGCTCTTCGACTTCGACGGCACCGTGATCGACTCCGGGTCGATCATCATCGCGTCGATGCGGCACGCGACGAAGACTGTTCTCGGCCGCGACATCCCGGACGAGGAGCTCGGCCGCGCCGTCGGCGGCTCGGGCCTGATCGAGCAGATGCGCCTGATCGATCCCGAGCGCGTCGACGAGCTCGTCGCCTGCTACCGCGAGCACAACGAGCCGCTCCACGCCGAGCTGGCCGAGTGCGCCGGGATGACCGACGTGCTGACGAGCCTGAAGGCCGAGGGCCGCCGGCTCGGCGTCGTGACGGCGAAGCGGCGCGAGACGGTGCGGCTCGCCTTCTCGTACCTGCCGCTGGAGCAGTTCTTCGACGTCGTCGTCGGCTCCGACGACACCGACCGCCACAAGCCGGACCCCGCACCGCTCGAGCACGCACTCGGTCTGCTCGACGCCGGCCGGGACGAGTCGGTCTACGTCGGCGACTCGCCCTTCGACATCCGTGCCGCCAAGGGCGCGGGCATGCACTCGATCGCCGTCACCTGGGGCGGAATCCATCCGCGTGATCGGCTCGAGGCGGAGGAGCCGGATGCGGTCGTCGAGTCTGCCGAGGAGCTCCTTGCCGCCCTCTGATCCGCAGCGCAGGCGCGCCGCGCGGCTTCGGGAGCAGCTCCACCACCACAACTACCGCTACCACGTCCTCGACGACCCCGAGGTGCCGGACGCCGAGTACGACCGCCTCTTCGACGAGCTGAAGGCGCTCGAGGAGGAGCACCCGGAGCTCGCGACCGATGACTCGCCGACGCGCCGCGTCGGCGGCCCGCCCTCCGACAGGTTCCGCAAGGTCGAGCACCTGGCACCGATGGGCTCGCTCGAGAAGGTGACGACGGAGGAGGCGCTGCAGAAATGGGCCGACGATGTGCGCAAGCGGCTCGACTCGGACGAGCCGGTCGCATATGTGATCGAGCCGAAGATCGACGGCTCGGCGATCTCGCTCGTCTACGAGAACGGGCAGCTGATCCGTGGGGCCACCCGCGGCGACGGGCTCCGCGGGGAGGACGTGACCGTCAATCTGCGGACGATCCGCTCGATCCCGCTGACGTTGCAGGGAGACGTGCCGCCGCTGATGGAGGTGCGCGGCGAGGTCTACTTCCCGCTCTCCGGCTTCCGCCGCTTCACCGAGGAGCAGGTCGCGGCGGGGAAGACTCCGGCCCCGAATCCCCGCAACGCGGCGGCCGGCTCGCTGCGGCAGCTCGACTCGCGGATCACGGCGGCGCGGCCGCTCGCGGTCTGGGTCTACGGCACCGGTTACCGGGACGGGGTCGCGCCCGAGACGCACTTCGAGACGCTCACCTGGTTGCGCGAGCGCGGGTTCCGCACGAACCCCTTCGCTGAGCGATTCGAGTCGGTCGAGGCAGTGGCGAAAGCGATCGAGGGCTGGGAGCGGCGCCGCGCCGAGCTCGACTACGAGATCGACGGGATCGTGATCAAGGTCGACTCCTTCGACCAGCAGCAGCGGCTCGGCGCCCTCCACGAGCGCCCCCGCTGGGCGCGCGCCTTCAAGTGGGCGCCGTTGACCGCCGAGACGAAGCTGGAGAAGATCGCGATCCGGGTGGGCCGCACCGGCGCGCTCAATCCGTGGGCGATCCTCGAGCCGGTCAACGTCGGCGGCGTCACCATCTCCCGCGCCACCCTCCACAACGAGGAGGACATCAACCGCAAAGGGATCCGTGAGGGCGACCGCGTCATCGTCCAGCGTGCGGGCGACGTGATCCCGCAGATCGTCGGCCCCGCCGGCAGGCACGCGAAGGGCACGAAGGAGTTCCGCATGCCCGAGCGCTGCCCCCTCTGCGACGCCGAGGTCGTCAAGCCGGAGGGCGAGGTCATGCACCGCTGCCCCAACCGCGCCTGCCCCTCCCGCGGTCTCGAGACGCTGAACAACTGGGTCATGGCCGCGATGGACATCGAGGGCGTGGGGGAGCAGTTCGTCCGGCGGCTGTGGAACGAGGGGCTGCTCCGCTCGATGCCCGACCTCTACCGGTTGACCGCGGAGCAGCTGATCGAGCTCGACGGCTACGCCGAGATCTCGGCGCGGAACGCGATTGCGGCCATCGCGCTCTCGAAGGAGCAGCCGTTCTCGCGCGTCCTCTTCGGGCTCAACATCCCCGACGTCGGCTGGGTGACCGCGCGGAACCTCGCCCGCCACTTCGGCGACGTCGACCAACTGCTCGATGCGAGCCAGGAGGAGATCCAGGCGGTCGACGGGATCGGGCCCGACCGCGCCGAGGCGATCGCCGGCTGGTTCGAGGATGAGCAGAACCGGACGCTCGTCGCCGAGCTGCGCGAGCTCGGCCTCCGCTTCGAGGTCGGCGAAGAGGAGAAGCCGGTCGAGGGGCCGCTGACGGGCAGCCAGTACGTGATCACGGGGACGCTCGAGGGCTTCACGCGGGAGGAGGCGGCGGCCGCGCTCGCCTCGCTCGGCGCCAAGGTGTCCGACAACGTGTCGAAAAAGACGACGGGCGTCGTCGTCGGTGAGAGCCCCGGCTCGAAGGTCGCCAAGGCGCAGAAGGCGGGCGTCCCGATCCTGTCCGAGGCCGACCTGCGCGAGCTCGTGAAGGACGCGCCGGCCGACGCGGCGTCCACGGGCGAGCTGCCCGCACCGCGACGCCGCCGCTAGCCCGCGGACGCGAGCGTGGTCGCGAAGCGGTCCTGCGCCAGCCTCGCCCAGTAGGTCGAGATGGGCCGGCCGTTCTGGAGGACGGCGAAGACGTAGCGGTCGCGCACGAAGCCCGACAGCGCCGAGGCCGTCCGCGTCGTCCCGGTCTTGGCGATCACCCGGCCGCGGGCGGGCCGCTTCTCCATCCGGTCCTCGAGCGTGCCGTTGACCCCCGCGACGGCGAGCGACTGGAGGAAGGCGTCGCGAAGCTCGCTCTCGGCCAGCCCGGCCTCGAGCAGAGCGACCACCGCGGCGGCGGTCAGACGGTCGTGCCCGGAGAGCCCGGAACCGTCGGCGAGCCGCACTCCGGCGAGCGGTACGCCCGCCTCCTCGAGGGCGGCACGGATCACGCGCGTCCCCGCGGCGGTCGTCCCCGCGCCGGCGTAGCTCGCGCCGAGCTGCTTGACGAGCAGTTCGGCCGTGTAGTTGTCGCTCTCGCGGCCCATGAAGCGGACGACGTCGGCGAGGGGCTCGGAGACGTCCCGGGCCAACGGCAGGCCAGAGGTCGTCAGCACGCCCGCGCGCGTCCGGCCGCCGACGCGGACGCCCGCAGCCTCGAGCGACTGTCGCAGCAGCGATCCGGCGGCGAGCGCGGGGCTGGCGGACGTGCGGCCGCGGTACCAGCCGCGGTCGACGGCGAGCGCCGACAGCGGCGGCGACTCGTAGAGGTAGAAGCCCGGGCGCCAGCCGGGCGCCGTTCGGCGCGCGTCGAACCAGGACTCGTCCGCGATCACGGCGCCGTCGACGCGGCGGATCCCCCAGGCGGCGACCTCGGCCGCCAGCGCGTCCAGATCGGACGGCTTCAGCGTCGGGTCGCCGAAGCCGCGCAGCCAGAGATCGCCGTGCCAGACGTCGCCGACGAGGGTGCCGCTGCCGACCACCTCCGTGTGGAAGCGGTAGCCGGGTCCGAGCAGGGCGAGGGCGGCGTACGCGACCGGAAGCTTCTGGTTCGAGGCCGGAATGAGTGAGAGGGTCGCGTTCCGCTCGAAGACGACGGCGCCGGTGCGCAGGTCGATCGCGAGCGCCGCCGTGCGGGCCGGGTCGACGTGCGGCACGGCCAGGGCTTTCGCGAGCCGCGACTCCAGGGTCGAGCCGGCCGCATTCGCCTGGGCTGCGAGCAGGAGCGCAAGAACCGCGAGCACGAGGCATGGGCCGAAGCGGCGGCGAAGATAGGCCCGGCGGCCCATGCCCAGCGGGGTCCCGCGGCTGATAATCGAAGAGCTGTGGACGACCGCCTCCCTGGGGTGATGGCCGAGATCCGGTCGCTTCTCGACCTGCCTGCGGGCACCGAGCTGCCGCCGCGTGCCGACGTCGAGAGCACGCTGACGAGCGGGTACGCCTACGCGCTCGTGCTCGAGCGCGACCGGCTCCGGATCGAACGGGAACTTCGCGCGCTCGTCCGCTCCAACGGGCGGGCCGACCGGCGCGAGCTCGCGGCGCTCTCCGTCCGCCTCGACGCGGCAGACCAGGAACTCGCGGGCGTCCGCGCGCTGCTCTCGACGCTGCGGGCGCAGGCGCTCCCCTAAACGATCCCCGACCGAACCGCGTAGACCGCGGCCTGGATCCGGTTCTCGATCTGCAGCTTCATCAGGATGTTCGAGATGTGGTTCTTGACCGTCTTCGGGCTGATGTGGAGCTCGCCGGCGATCACCGCGTTGTCCTTGCCGTTCGCGATCAGCTTCAGCACCTGGATCTCGCGGTCGGAGAGCTCGGTCCTGATCGTGGCGGCGGCCTCGGGCGCGGCGGTCGTCGCGCGCACGTGCTGCAGCACCTTGCCCGCGATGTGCGGCGAGATCAGCGACTCGCCGACGGCGGCGGCCTCGAGCCCTTGCATCAGCTCCTGGATCGACGCGTCCTTGAGCAGGTAGCCACACGCGCCGGCGAGGATCGCGTCCATCACGTCCTGCTCCTGGTCGGAGATCGTCAGCACGACCACGCGGGTCAGTGGCGCGTCGCGGCTGATGTGACGGGTCGCCTCGACCCCGGTCATCCCCGGCATGTTCAGGTCCATCACGACCACGTCCGGGGCGGCTTCGCGCACGTGCTGGAGCGCCTCCGACCCGCTCGACGCCTCGGCGACGATGTCGACACCCTGCTCTTCGAGCAGGTTGCGCAAGCCGGTACGGAAGAGGTCGTGATCGTCGACGAGGAGCACGCGGATCGCGTGCGTCTCGGTGTCCTCGATCGAAGCGGTGTCGTTCAGCGCTGCCCCCTCGGTTGGCAGGCGCGAGTCTACTAGTGGATGGTGACGGTGACGACTCGGCGGCCCCACTGGAGCGCCAGCGCCTTCGTCGGGAACCACACGTCGATCGTGTTCCCGTGCACCGCCCCGCCCGTGTCGGCTGCGATGCCGACGCCGTACCCGGGAATCGTCAGCCGCGTCCCAAGCGGGATCACGGACGGATCGACAGCGACGACGCCGGGCGCGGTCGGGATCCCGGTCGACGTCCTGCCGCGGATCGTGTAGCCGGTGGAGCTGACCGTCAGCGTGCGCTCGCCGGAGGGCGTGACGATCGGGGTAGCGGTCTCGATCGGGGCCAGCGCGGGTGCGGGTGACGCCAGCGCGACCGCGGTCGTCCGCGCTGCCGCCGTGCGCGCCTGAGTTTCGATCGCCGCGATCCGCGCTGCGTTCAGCCCTTGTTGCCGTCGCAGCTCGCCGATCAGCCCGCGCCGTGCGTCCGCCGTCGCCGCGAGCCCCGCCGCACGAGCCTCCGCCGCCGCCGCGAGCCCGTCCAGCTCGGCCTGCCGCTGGGAGAGCCGCGAGGAGAGGCCGACGAGCCGCGTGCGCGCCGTGCGGGCCTGCTCGACGATGCGGTTGTTCTGGCCGGCCGCCCGGCTGATCCCGTCGAGGCCGGCGAGCGCCTCCTCGATCGACGTCGCCCCAAGCACGACGGCCAGCGGATCGCTGCCCGACTGCTGGTAGAGCGTGCGGGCCAGGGTTGACAGCTCGCTCTGGGATGTGCGGAGCGCCTGCTTTGCGACTGCCAGCTGCGCTCGTGCGGACACCTGCTCACGTGCGAGGTCCCCGCGGCGAGCCTCGATGCCCGCCAGGTCGCTGCGCGCCCGGTCCAGCTGCGCCTCGAGCGAGTAGAGCTCGAGCGTGGCCGCGGCGGCACGCTCCTCCAGGGAGCCGGAACGGGCCTGCAGCCCCGCCGTCTGCGACCGCAGCTCGGTCGCGTCGGCAGCAAGCGCGACCGGGACGGACGCGAGCAGCAGCAAGCCCGTGAAAACGGCAGCGAAACGCGCCGCATCGCTCGTCGAGTGCGCCTTCACGAGGCGCGGACCGTAGCACCTCTGGCGCATCGGCGCGCCTGTTTGTGCTTCGTAAGGACTGGGTAGGGGTCGCCGTTTTTGGCTCAGTTGAGCGTTGCGGCCATCCGACAGGGCTGCTAGGGTGCGCCACTTGTGACGGACCTGGCCCCCACCGGGCTGCCACGCGTGTTCGAACGGGAGGAAGCGTAATCCGCTCGAGCACCAAGCAGGCGCCGCTGATCCTCACGCTGCTGACGGCACTTTTCGTGGCCGTTGCCTTGGCCTCCGTCAGAACCGCCGCCGCCGATCCGTCCATCTCCGCGAAGCACGCGGAGGCGCAGAGCGTCCTCGCCCAGATCCAGGAGATCGACGGGCAGCTCTCGCACGCGATCGAGGCGTACAACCTCGCCAACGTCAAGCTGGACCGGATCAAGGCCGACCTGAAGACGAACTCGCAGCATCTGACGATCGCGCGGACGAGCCTCAAGCGGGCGCAGGTGCATCTGTCCGAGCGCCTCGTCTCGCTCTACAAGGGCGGCGGCGACGCCAGCACCATCGAGGTCATCCTCGGGGCGAAGTCGATCGACGACCTGCTGAACCGGATCGACGCGGTCGATCGCGTTTCGGCGCAGGACGCGCGCGTCCTCCGCGAGGTCAAGAACTTCCGGGCGCAGGTGATCGAACGCAAAGGCCGGCTCGAGCGCGCGCAGAGGGCCCAGGTGTCGGTCGTCGCCGACCGGGCGGCGCAGCGCAGCTCGATCGAAGGCCAGCTCGCCGAGCGCCAGCGCCTGCTCTCGACCATCAAGGATCAGATCGCGAGCCTGGAAGCGGCCGAGCGGCTGCGCCAGCAGCGGCTCGCAGCACAGGCGCAGGCCCGCTTCCGCACCGCGCAGCAGGTGTCCACCGAGGCCGCGCCGGAGGCGCTCGTGCAGGCGGACTCCGTCGAAGAGGCGATCGCACCCCCACCCGACGCGCGCTACGGCGGCGTCGTCGGGATTGCGATGCAGTACCTCGGCACTCCGTACGTCTGGGGCGGTGCCAGCCCGGGCGGCTTCGACTGCTCCGGCTTTTCGATGTACGTGTTTGCGCAGATCGGCGTCTCGCTGCCCCACCACGCCGCCTCGCAGTACGGGATGGGCACGCCGGTCTCGCGCGACCAGCTCCAGGCCGGCGACCTGGTCTTCTTCAATGGCCTCGGCCACATGGGGATCTACATCGGCGGCGGCCAGTTCATCCATTCACCCCACACGGGCGACGTGGTCAAGATCTCGAGCCTGTCCGACTCCTGGTACGCCCGCACCTGGGTGGGGGGAAGAAGGATCTAGCGCGCGTGCCCGTGGTGGTGCTCGTGCACCACTGCGTGGCCCTTGCCGCGGGCAATCAGCCAGCGGTTGACGGGAAAGGCGACCGCGCCGGCGATCAGGAGCGCGATTGCGAGGCTGCCCCAGAAGAGCAGGTTGGTCAGGCCGGCCTCCATCGCCCCCGGGATCAACAGCATGATCGCATTGTCGACCACCTCCATCACCGCTATCGAGATCGTGTCCGAGGCGAGCGCGAGCGGGATCGCGGCTGCGAGAGCGAGGCCGCTGCGAAGCAAGGGCAGCATCGTCAGCGAATAGCCGAAGAAGAAGGCGAGCACGACCGCGAGCAGAATCGTCTGGTAGTCGCCCCAGCCGAGCGCGGTGCCGATGACCATCCCGAGCACCTCGCCGATCGCGCAGCCGGTCAGGCAGTGAGCCGTGGCGCTGAACGCGAGTCGGTTGAGGCTCAGATGCCGGCCGCCTGGTTCAGCGTTTCGCCTTCGTAGAGCTCGCCGAGCTCGGCGCCGAAGTGCTCAGCCACGACGCGCCGCTTCAGTTTCAGCGTCGGCGTCAGCTCCTCGGCGTCCATCGTGAAGTCGCGCGGCAGGATCGTGAACCGCTTCACCTGCTCGTAGCGCGAACGCTCGGCGTTGACGCCGTCGACGATTCCCTGCACCAGCGCCCGCACCTCGTCCGACCTGGCCAGGCTCTCCATGTCGGTCGGAAGCCCGCGCTCTTCCGCCCAGACGGGGAGCGACTCCGGGTCGAGCGTGATCAGCGCCGCGATGTAGGGCTGCCGGTCGCCGACGACCATCGCCTGGGAGATGTACTTCGAGGCCTTGAGGTCGTTCTCCAGGTTCTGCGGAGCGACGTTCTTGCCCCCGGCCGTGACGATGATGTCCTTCTTGCGGTCGGTGATCGTGACGAATCCGTCCGCGTCGATCTCGGCGATGTCGCCGCTGCGGAGCCAGCCGTCGGCGTCGAGCACCTCGGCCGTCGCGTCCGGGTCCTTGTAGTAGCCCTGGAAGATCGTCTCGCTCCGGATCAGGAGCTCGCCGTCCTCGGCCACCTTGAGCTCCGTGCCCGGCAGCGCCCGCCCCACGGTGCCGAAGCGGAAGGCGTCGTGCGTGTTCGTCGACGCGGCGGTCGTGCACTCGGTGAGCCCGTAGCCCTCGATCAAGAGGATGTCGATCGCGTGAAAGAATTCGGCGATCTCGGCCGAGAGCGGAGCACCGCCTGAGATCGCCAGCCGCAGGCGGCCGCCGAGGCGGTCCTTCACCTTCGCGTAGACGAGCCGGTCGGCGAGGCGGTGCTGCAGGAGGAGACCGCGCGGCACCGGCTGCCCGCTGCGCTGGAGCGTGCTGACGCGTCCGCCGACGTCGAGTGCCCAGTCGATCAGCTTCCGCTTCGCGCCCTTCTCGGCGTCGAACTTGGCGACGACCGCTGTGTGGATCTTCTCGTAGACGCGGGGCACGCTCGGGAAGACGGTCGGCTTGACCGCGGGCAGCGCCGCGGCGGCCTGGAGCGGATCGGGCAGGAACGCGATCGCGTAGCCCACGTACGCGCCCGAGAGGTGCATCAGCCGGCCGAAGTTGTGGGCGAGCGGGAGGTAGAGGAGCATCGTGTCCTCCGGCCCCGTGAAGCTCGGCAGGTCGTCGACGACCGCGACCATCGCGTAGTAGTTGCGGTGCGAGATCATGCAGCCCTTCGGCGGCCCGGTCGTCCCGGACGTGTAGATGTACGTGAAGAGGTCGTCCTCCTCGATCCGCGCTGCGGCCTCGCGCAGCCCGTTCGGGTGCTCCGCCGCGAAGGCGCGCCCGCGCGCGGCCAGGTCGTCGAGGTCGGCGTAGGTGAGCACGTGGCGGAGGTCAGGCGCGTCGCCCCGAACGGACTCGACCTTCGCGCGTTGGGTCTCGTCCTCGCAGAGCACTCCGATCGACTCCGAGTGCCGGAGGATGTAGCCCGCGTCCTTCGGCGAGCTGTTCGCGTAGATCGCGGCGCCGATCGCGCCGACCGACCCGAGCGCGAAGTCGAACAGCGCCCACTCGACGCGGCTCGAGCCGAGGATCGCGAAGGCGTCGCCCTTGCGAACGCCCAACGACAGGAGCCCGTTCGCGTAGCTCTCGACGCGCTCCGCCGCCTCCGCCCACGAGAGCGGGCGCCACTCCGCACCGTCCTGGACGAGGTACGCCGGCGTCGTCCGTCCGGCCGCGACGGCGTCGCGCCAGAGCCGCTCGATTGTTCGCTTCTCTTCCATGACCGCACTTTATGGAGAAGGGAAGCTGTCGGGAAGGGCGAATCGATTCGGTTCATTAGACTGAAAGGCCACATGCGCACGACCTGGAACGGCTCGATCAGCTTCGGACTCGTCTCGATCCCCGTGGGCCTCGCCCCGGCGACCAAGCCTGCGGCGCGCGCGTCCGACGTCTCCTTCCGGATGCTGCACCGCGAGTGCGGCACGCCGATCAAGCAGAAGCGCTATTGCCCGGTGCACGAGCGCGACCTCGGCCCGGACGAGATCGTCAAGGGTTGGGAGGTCGCGAAGGGTCAGTTCGTGATCGTCGAGGACGAGGAGATCGAGGCGCTGACGAACCGGGACGACTCCCGCTCGATCGAGATCAGCCGCTTCGTCGACGCGGCCGAGGTCGACCCGATCTTCTTCGACCGCACC
>DASQKK010000022.1:0-23024 GCA_035630545.1 Gaiellaceae bacterium | reverse complement strand
GTTCCTGTGATGGTGCTCATGCGCTCGCTTTCTCTGCAGCGGCCCGGCCGGCCCGCCGTCCGAATACAACACATTCGAGGAGGGAGTTGCCCATCATGCGGTTGCGGCCGTGCGTCCCGCCGGCGATCTCGCCGCAGGCGTAGAGCCCTTCCAGCGTGGTCTGAGCATCCCTGTCGATCGTCAGGCCGCCATTCTGGTAGTGGAGCACAGGGTAGGTCAGGATCGGCTGCTCGAGCGGGTCGATCCCGGCGCCGCGGTAGCGCCGCAGCATGTACGGGAGCGAGATCTCGGCGTCCTCGGGCGTGATCCGCGTCGTGTCGAGGTAGACGGCGGGCCGGCCGTCCTCGGTCTCGACACCCTTGCCCTTCCCGACCTCGTCGAAGATCGCCTGGCTGACGACGTCGCGCGGGCCGAGCGAGTCGGTGAACTCCTCGCGGTCGGCATTCAGCAGAACGGCGCCGTAGGCGCGCGTCGTCTCCGGGATCGAGTAGCCCTGCATCGTCTCGGGCCACGCGCCCCCGTTCGGGTGGTACTGGAGCTCGTCGAGGTCGCGCGACTCGGCGCCGAGCTCGAGCGCGAGCCGCGTCACCTCGCCGGTCGCGTTCGGGTGGTTGGTCGAGAGCTCGCCGCGCTCCTGCGCCACCCTGAAGCAGCGGCCGCCGGCGGCCAGCACGACCGTCGTCGCGTCGAGCTCGTGCTCGCCGCAGGTCGCACGCCAGCCGTTCTCACCCGGCTCGAGCGCCGAGAGCGGGCTGTTGGCGAACAGCGTTCCGCCGCCGGCCTCGAAGGCGTCGCGGAGCGACTTCGTGATCGCGTGCCCGGTGCGGTCGCCCACCTGGAGCAGCCGCTTGGCGGACGCGCCGCCGCAGCGAGCGAGCCGGTAGCCGCCGTTCTCCCGCGTGAACTCGACCCCGAGCTCCTCCAGCCAGTGGATCGCGCTCTGCGCGTCGCCCGTGAGGATCTCGACGAGGCGCATGTCGGCGCTGTCGTGCGAGCTCGTGAAGATGTCCGCGGCGTGCTGCTCGGGCGAGTCGTCGTCGCCAAACGACGCCTGAATCCCGCCCTGCGCCTTCGCGGAGTTGCACGCCTGGATCGAGCCCTTGGTGGCAAGGCCGACGCGTGCGCCCGCGCGCTCGGCCGAGACGGCGGCAGCGAGTCCGGAGGCGCCGCTGCCGACTACGAGCACGTCGAAGGAAGTGCGCTGCGTCACGGCGTCAGGATACCCGAACAGCTAATGCATTGCATTAGTCATCGTTATTGATCGGCGGCACAGGCTCACCAGATCGAGCGGATCAGGGACTCCACGTCCGCGGGCGTCACCTCGCGCGGGTTCGCCTTCGCGCCCGGACGGCCGGCGGCGGCCTCCGCCACCTCGGCCGCCGCGTCCTCGGGGATGCCGAGGTCGCGCAGGCGCTCGAAGCCGCCGAGCCGCGCGAGCTCCTCGACGCGGGCGGCCGGATCGTCGGTGCCGAGCACCTCGCCGAACCGCGCGATCTCCTCACCGGCCGCCGGCTCGTTGAACCGGAGCGCCGCCGGCAGCGTCAGGGCGTTCAGCGCCCCGTGCGGGGCGCCATAGCGGCCGCCGAGCGCCTGCGCGAGGGCGTGGCCGAGCGCGAGCATCGAGCCGCCGAGGGCGGCGCCGGCGTGACAGGCGCCGCGAAGCAGCCGCTCGCGCGCCTCCGGGTCGGGGGGCCGCTCCACAACCCGGGGCAGCCACGTGCCGATCAGCTCCGCGCCGGCGAGGGCGTCGCGGTCGCTCTCCGACGTCCGCTCCCGGACGTAGAGCGCCTCGGCGCAATGTGCGAGCGCGTTCAAGGACGTGCCGACCGTCTCCGGGATCGGCAGCTCCAGGGTCAGGTCCGGCTCGTAGACGATCGCGTGCAGCGTCGCTCCTGCCCCTCCGCCCCGCATGCGGCGGTCCGGGTCGCGGACGCCGAAAAACGACGTCCACTCGGCGCCGGAGTAGGTCGTCGGCACCGAGACGAGCGGCAGCCCGCTCGCAGCCGAGGCCGCCTTGCCCGTGTCGATCGCGCTGCCGCCGCCGATCGCGACGATCGTGTCGACGCCCGCCGGCACCTCGATCCGGTGCGACGGCACCTCCTCCCAGCGGTTAGCGGCGTCGAGGACGTCGCGCCAGCGCGGGCTCGCCACAACGAGGGGCCGTTGCCCCGCGAGCGGAGGCAGCTCCCGAATCCCCCAGCGGACGATCACGCGGCGAGCTTGACGCGCGCGAACTCGACGAACGCATCCGCGGCTCGCGTCGGCGTGCGGCCGGACGCGCGCGCGAGCGAGATCTCGCGTCTCGCGTCGAGACCCTGCACCCTGGCGGCGGTGAGCGATCCTGCCGCCAGCTCCGGCTCGACGGCCGAGCGCGAGATGAACGTGACGCCGTAGCCCGCCTGCACCGCGCTGCGAACCGACTCCTGCAGCCCGAGCTCGAGCCTGACGTCGAGATCGCGCAGGCGCTTCCCGGCCGAACGCAGCTCGTCCTCGACGATCTGACGCACGCCGGCGCCCTCCTGCATCACGATCAGGCTCTCGCCGCGCAGCTCCTCGAGCGAGACGGTTCTGTCCGCGAAGGCGTGCCCGGGCGGGCACGCGAGGATGACCTCGTCGTCGAAGAACGGCTCGAAGGTGACAGCACGATGGCGCCGTGCGGCGCCGACGATCCCGAGCTCGAGCTCCCTCGCCGCGACGCGCTCGACCACCGCCTGCGTGTCGGCGACGGTGAGCGCGATCCGGACGCCCGGATGCTCGCGCTGGAACTCACACAGGAGCAGCGGCACCACGATCGCGGCCGGGCCGGTCGAGGCGCCAATCTGCAGCTCGCCCGAGAGCTCGCCCTCGCCCTCGCCGGCGATCTCGTCGAGGATCTGACCCTCGAGCGTGAGCAGCCGTTGGGCGCCGCGGTAGAGCCGCAGTCCCGCCTCGGTCGGCTCGACGCGACGGCCGGAGCGGTCGAGCAGCTGCGTCCCGAGCCGCTTCTCGAGCGCGCGCACCTGCAGCGAGACGGCCGGCTGGGTGACGCCGAGACGCTCGGCCGCCTGCGAGAAGCTGCGCCGCTCGACGACGGCACAGAAGGCGGCGAGCTGACGGGTATCCATAAGCAGATCTTATAGACTCGCCGCAAATGCGCGTCTGGATCGACATCACCAATTCGCCGCACGTGCCCTTCTTCCGCCCGCTGCTGCGGCTGCTCGAGGCGGACGGCCACGAGGTCGAGGTGACGGCGCGCGCGTACGCGCAAACGCTCGAGCTGCTCGAGCTGAACGGGATCGAGCACCGTGTCGTCGGCCCGCCCCACGGCGGGGCAGGCGCGCTCGGCAAGGCGCGGGCGCTGGCTGGCAGGCTCTACGCGCTACGGCGGTACGCCAAGGGCCGCCGCTTCGACCTCGCCCTCGCCCACGGCTCGCACGAGGCGATGCTCGTCGCACGCAGCCTCGGGATCCCAGGCGCGACGGCGCACGACTACGAGTTCGCGACGATGCAGCATCAGCTCGGCCTTCGAGCCGCCACGAGGGTCGTCTTCCCGGATGCCGTCCCGCCGGAGCGCCTCGCACGGTTCGGGGCGAGGCCGCCGAAGCTCCGACGCTACCCGGGGATCGAGGAGGAGTACTACCTCGCCGACTTCGAGCCCGACCCGGCCGTGCTGAACGGGATCCAACCCGACAAGGTGCTCGTCGTCGTGCGGACGCCTCCCGACGTCTCGCTCTACCACCGGCACGACAACCCATTGCTGGCGGGCGTGCTGGAGCGCCTGGGCCACGACGAGTCGGTGCACGCGGTCGTCCTGCCGCGGACGGCCGAGCAGCGTGTCGCGATCCGGTCGCTCGCGCTCCCGTCACTGCACGTCCCCGAGCACGCAGTCGATGCCCAGAGCCTCGTCGCGCTCGCCGACCTCGTCGTCTCGGCCGGGGGGACGATGGTCCGCGAGGCCGCGGCGCTCGGCACGCCTGCCTATTCGATCTTCACCGGCCGGCTCGGCGCCGTCGACGACGCGCTGATCCGCGACGGCAGGCTGGTCTCCTTGACCGACGCGGCCGAACTCGCCGTGAGGAAGCGCGACGAGGCGGCGACGCATACGAAACGTGACCCACGCGTCCTGCTCGACCTGCTCCTCTCGAGCCCGGAGGCACCCGGGCAGCAAGACGTGGTAGGACCCGCGGCGTAATCGAGAGAGGGGAGAGTCGGATGAGACGACTCCTGTGTGTAGTAATCGGCGCGACCATGCTTGCAGCTGCTGCCGACGCCGCTCCGCCGAGCGGCGACGTTCGGTTCGCGACGTTCAACGCCTCGCTCAACCGGCCCGCGGCGGGCTTGCTCGCGACGCACCTTGCGAATCCGAACGTCGACGACCAGTACCGCCGTCAGGCGAAGAATGTGGCCGAGGTGATCCAGCGAGTCGATTCCGACGTGCTCCTGGTCAACGAGTTCGACCCGTTGCAGAACGGCGATGTGGGGGTATCGCCCGGGCCGGAGAACCTCTTTCGCGACAACTTCCTCGAGGTGTCGCAGAACGGCGCCGCTCCGATCGAGTTCCCGTACGTCTTCATCGCCCCCTCGAACACCGGCGTGGCGACGGGGAAGGACCTGAACAACAACGGCGTCGCTGTGACCACGCCCGGCGCGCCCGGCTACGGTGACGATGCTTTCGGCTTCGGCGCTTTCCCGGGCCAGTTCGGGATGGTCGTCTACTCGAAGTACCCGATCCTGTACGACGAGGTTCGCACCTTCCGCCTGTTCAAGTGGAAGGACATGCCGGGCAATCTGATCCCAACGCCCTTTTACTCACCCGACGAGGTCGAGATCCTCCGGCTCTCGTCGAAGAGCCACTGGGACATCCCGATCTCGATCGGTGGCAAGACCGTCCATTTCCTCGTCTCCCACCCCACCCCGCCGGTCTTCGACGGGCCCGAGGATCGGAACGGGCGCCGCAACTTCGACGAGATCCGCTTCTGGGCCGACTACATCACGCCCGGCAAGTCCGGCTACATCTACGACGACGATGGGATGCACGGCGGCCTCAAGCCAGGTGAGCTGTTCGTGATCGCCGGCGACCAGAACTCCGACCCGCTGGACGGGGACAGCATCCCCGGGGCGGTGCAGCAACTGATCGAGCATCCACTCGTGAACACCAAGCTCACGCCGGCAAGCGCGGGCGCGGTCGAGGCGGCGGCCATCCAGGGTGGCGCCAACACGGCGCACCGCAGCGACCCGCAGTTCGACACCGCCGACTTCTCCGACACGGCGCCGGGGAACCTGCACGCCGACTACGTGCTGCCCCGCAAGACGCTCCAGCTCGTCGACGCCGGCGTCTTCTGGCCGCTGCGTGCGGATCCGCTGTTCCGGCTCACGGGCGAGTTCAACTCTGCGCTCTGGGGCCTGGTCGGCGGCTTCCCGACCTCCGACCACCGCAGCGTCTGGATCGACGTCACCGTCCCAGCGACAAAGTGACCTCACGACAGAGCGGGGCGGCCGCCGCGCCGCCCCGCTCTGGAATGAGCTCAATCGAGCGGCCCCAGTGATGCCTCGCCGCGAGGCATCGCTGTTGACGCAAGGCAACTGCGTCGGTGGGCTGGCTATTTCTTACTGGTAGGTGTGGTAGGACCCCTCCCGACGTTCACAATTCGGGGGAACGAAGGGGGATTGCGGATGAAAGCTTCACGCAGAATTCTGCTCGCGGTAGCTGCGATCGGGTTGGCGGCGATTGCAGCGGCGGCAGCTGCTTCCAACGGCAGCCCGGGCTTCAAGACGAGCCAGGGCCCGATGATCGACCCCGTCGCAGCGGGGGCGTCCTATGAGCCGATCATCTCGGTCGGCGACACGCTCTCGAGCGGCTACATGTTCGAGTCGATCCCGGACGGGATCTCGCTCGCGACGAACGGCAAGGGCACGGTCGACCTGTACGTGAACCACGAGACGTCGACCGTCCCGTTCCCGTACACGTTCACCGCGGCCACCGGGACCGGCGTCGGGTTCAACGACTTCACCAACTCGCTCGTCAGCAAGCTGCGGCTGCACCAGCAGTCCGGCGGCGTGCTCAGCGGCTCGTACGCGATCGGGTCGGACGAGAACTTCCAGCGCTTCTGCTCCAACTTCCTCGCCTCGGAGGAGCACGGCTTCGACCGCCCGATGGTGCTGACCAACGAGGAGGGGATCGACTGGGTCAACCGGGCCGGCACGGCGTGGCCGGCGACGATCGGGGCGCCGGAGGCCCGGCAGATCGGGACCGTCGTCGCGATCGACGAGCGGACGGGCAAGGTAAAGCCGATCTGGGGCATGGGCCGGCACAACCACGAGAACAGCGTCGCCGTCCCGGGCTACGGCCACCCGGTCGTGCTCTCCGGTGACGACAGCTTCGTCAGCAATCCAGCGCAGGCGCAGCTGTACTCGTACATCGCCGGAAGCTCGGACGAGGTCTGGAACGACGAGGGCGATCTCTGGGCGTTCGTCGCGAACGGCGTCGACGACTACTACGACTTCGGGATCGGCTCGCCCATGAGCGTGACCGGCAAGTTCGTGAAGGTGCCGAAGGACATCGCGACCGGGAAGGCGCCGGACGGCACCGAGCTGATGGCTGCCGACAAGGGCTATCCGCTGCCGCCGAACGACGGCACGTGGCAGCGCGACGCCAGATCCGGCCTCGGCATCGACGGGCCGCAGTGGGTGCTCGAGCGCTGGGGCGACACGCAGCCGCAGCCGGTCTTTCAGTTCGTGCGGGTCGAGGACATCGCCTACGACCGGCGGCCCGGGATGGAGAACATCCTCTACGTCGTCGACAGCGGCCGTGGCGCGACGAGCGCCGGCGGCAACCCGTTCATCTCCTCGAACGGCCGCGTCTGGAAACTCGTGCTCGACAAGAGCGATCCAACCGTCGTGACGAGCTTCTCGGTCCTGATCGAGGGCGACGACGCGCCGGTGAAGGCGCCGGACGAGATCCACCAGCCGGACAACATCGAGTCCACCGAACGGAGCCTGCTGATCACGGAGGATCCAGGCTCGAGCCAGCAGTTCGCGCCCACCGAGGCGAACGCGACGACGGCGCGGATCTGGCAGCACGACTTGGCGAGCGGCACGAAGCGCGTCGCCGCCAAGGTGAACCAGTCGGCCGACGAAGGCCCTCTCGACGAGGATGCAAACCCGAATCGGGGCCTCCTCGGCGCCTGGGAGTCCAGCGGCATCGTCGACGCCTCGAGCGTCTTCGGCCCGGGCGCATTCCTGGTCGACGTGCAGGCGGGGACGTTCGTGATCGACGAAGAGGTCCGCGTCGAGGGACCGAACACCCTCACGTACCAGCGCGACGGCGGCCAGCTCGGCCTGTTGCGCATCCCCGGTGCGTAGGGGCTAGACCGACTCGGGTGCGGGCGTCGCGGCAGTCGCGGCGCCCGCCCTGTCGGCCGCGGCGGAACCGTTCGGCTCGCGCACGATCGCGGCCAGCCGGCCGACGAGCTCGAGCGTGTCGCCCGCCTCGACCAGCCGCTCCAGCTCATCGAGCTTGCCGTCGAGCCACGCGCGGTCGACCGCGTCGACGTCGAGCGCGACGATCTTCGGGTGCGTCGTCGGCTTCCAGGTCTCGCCCTCGGCGAACAGCTCCTCGTGGATCTTCTCGCCCGGCCTGGCGCCGATGAAGGTGATCGCGACGTCGCGCTCCGGCTCCTTGCCGGAGAGCCGGATCATGTTCCGCGCCAGGTCGACGATCCGGATCGGCTCACCCATGTCGAGCACGAGGATTCGGCCCCGACCCCCGATCGCGCCGGCCTGGATCACGAGCGCGACCGCCTCCGGGATCGTCATGAAGAAGCGGGTCATCTCCGCGTCGGTGACGGTGACCGGTCCGCCACGCTCGATCTGGCGGCGGAAGAGCGGGATCACGCTTCCGGCCGAGTTGAGCACGTTGCCGAAGCGGACGGCGACGAACTTCGTCGGCACGTCGTCGCGCTCGCCGTGCGAGCCGACGATCCATTCGCAGAGCGTCTTCGTCTGCCCGTAGACGCTGTAGGGGTTGAGCGCCTTGTCGGTCGAGATGAGGACGAAGCGCTCGACGCCGTGCGCGATCGCCGCGTCGGCGACGTTCCTCGTCCCGACGACGTTGTTCGCCACCGACACGAGCGGATTCGCCTCCATCAGCGGCACGTGCTTGTACGCGGCCGCGTGGAAGACGACGTCGGGTCGGTAGCGCTCGAAGACCTCGTTGAGGCGGCGTCGGTCGCGGACGTCGGCGAGGACGGGGACGCAGGCGCTGAATCGGCGCTCGTCGACAAGCTCGCGCTCGATCTCGAAGAGCGCGCTCTCGGCCTGGTCGAACATGACAATCCGCTGCGGCTCCGCGCGCGCGAGCTGGCGGCAGAGCTCGGAGCCGATCGACCCGCCGGCGCCGGTGACGAGCACAGTCTTGTCCTTCACGTACGAGGCGATCGCATCGACGTCGACCTCGACCGGCTCGCGGCCGAGCAGGTCCTCGACCTCGACCGGCCGGACCTGCTTCGCGAGGTCCAGGTCGCCGGCGATCAGCTCGTTCAGACCGGGCAGCGTCTTGACGGGGACGTTCTCGGCGCGCGCCATCTCGACGATGCGAGCGCGCTGCTCGCCCGAGGCGGACGGAATCGCGATCAGCAGCTCGTCCGGCCGACGGTCACGGAGGAGGTGCGGCAGCTCTTCGCTCGTGCCGAGCACGCGGATCCCGTGCACGCGGAGGTTCTTCTTGCGCGGGTCGTCGTCGATCAGGCCGATCGGGGTGTAGCCGAGGCTCGGCGTGCGCAGCATCTCCCTCAGCGTCAGCTGGGCGGCGTCGCCCGCACCGACGACGATCACCTCCTTGCCGCGGGCCACGATCGAGCGACCCTGCGGGCGCTCGATGATCGTTCGCGCCAGCATCCGCGAGCCGGCGACGAGCGCGAGCGTCAGCAGGCCGTCGATCACCCAGACCGTCCGCGGAACCTCGGCGGCGTGGACGTCGAAGAAGCTGAAGACGAGGAACGTGACCAGGCTCGCCGCGACGACCCCGCGCGCCGCGCCCCACATGTCGCGGGTCGAGACGTAGCGCCACCAGCGGTTGTAGAAGCCGAAGAGCGCGAAGATGCTGAGCTTGATCGCCGCGACGAGCGCGAGGATCGACCAGGAGACGTAGAACTCGTAGTAGACCGGCAGGTCGGTGTCGAAGCGGAGCCGGAAGGCGAAGAACCAGGCGGCGACGACGATCGCGAAGTCCGCCGCGAGCTGCGGCAGCCGGTGCCGGTTGATCGGCGTCCTCACGCGCGCGCGGACGCGACGCCGACGGCGTCCACGACGGTCGCGACGACGCGCTCCTGCACCTCGGCGTCGATCCCGCCCCAGAGCGGGAGCGCCAGGTTCTCGGCGGCTGCCTTCTCGGTCTCCGGGAGCGAGCCGGGCTCCCAGCCGAGATGGCGGAGAGCCGGCTGGAGGTGGAGCGGCGTCACGTAGTACGAGGCAGACGCGATCTCACGCTCGGCGAGCGCTGCGGAGATGCGGTCGCGCTCGGGCGTGCGGACGACGTACATGTGGTAGACGTGCCCCCGATCGTCCGCGGGCAGCTCGACTGCGTCGCCGAGGCCGAGCTCCGCGTAGCGCGCCGCGCCTTCGCGACGGGAAGCGTTCCACCCGGAGAGATGCGGCAGCGAGATGCGCAGGAATGCGGCCTGGAGGGCATCCAGGCGGGAATTGGTCCCGATCAGCTCGAAGGTCTTCTTGTCCCGCGAGCCGTGGAAGCGCAGCATCCGGACCCGGTCTGCGACCTCGTCGTCGGTCGCGGCGACGAGGCCGCCGTCGCCGAGCGCGAAGAGGTTCTTGGTCGGGAAGAAGCTGAAGGTGGAGGCGACGCCCGTGGTCGCGACACCCTCCGCTCCGAAGGCCTGGGCGGCGTCCTCGAGCAGTGGCAGTCCGAACGCGGCGAGCTCGGCGAGCGGCGCGGGCCGGCCGAAGAGGTGCACCGGAACGATCGCCTTCGTGCGCGGCCCGATCCGGCGCTCGACGTCCTCGGGATCGAGGTTCAGCGTCACCGGGTCGATGTCCGCGAATACCGGCGTCGCGCCGGCGCGGGCGATCGCCTCGGCCGTCGCGTAGAAGGTGAAGGACGGGCAGATGACCTCGTCACCAGCTCCGACGCCCATCGCCTCGAGCGCGAGCACGAGCGCGTCGGTGCCGTTCGCGACGCCGATGGCGTGCGGCACGCCGAGGTAGGCGGCCGCCTCCTCCTCGAAGGCCTGCACCTCGGGGCCGAAGATGAACCGGCCGGACTCGACGACGCGCTCGAACGCCTCCCGGAACTCCGGGATCAGCGGCTCGTACTGCGCCTTGACGTCGACGAGATCGATCTTCATGGCCGGGAGAGTCTAGCGGGGCTCTGTTGCGGGCTTGCCGCGCCTGCGCACGTACTTCCAGCCCAACCACACGGCCCCTCCCACGAGCAGCGCGAGCACCGCGTAGTCGAAGTAGTGGAACGCGTGGTGGAAGTCCTCCCACTGGCTGCCGAGCGCCCAGCCGACGCCGGCGAGGGCGAAGCACCAGATCGCGGAGCCGAGAAACGTCAGGATCACGTAGCGGCGAAACGGGGCTTCGAAGACGCCGGCCGGGATCGAGACGAACGAGCGGACGAGCGGCGTGAGCCGGCCGAGGAAGACGGCCCAGTCCTCCCAGCGCTCGAACCAGCGTTCGGCCCGTTCGAGCTTCTCCTCGTTGAGATGGAGCCAGCGGCCGTGCCGCTCGAGGAAGGGCCTCCCGCCGTGCAGGCCGAGCCACCAGCCGCCGATTGCGCCGAGCGTGTAGCCGATCGTGCCCGCGAGCGCGACCGCAAGAAACGCCGGGAAACCGGACTCGATCGTCCAGCCGAGGAGCATGATGTCCTGTCCGGCGAAGGCACCCGCCGCGACTGCCCCGCCGTAGACCATCACCGGCTCGCTCGCGGCCGGGAAGACGGCGTCGATCAGCATCAGGATGAAGACGGCGTAGAGGCCGTAGTCGCCGACGACCGTCGTGAGGAGATCGGTGATCTCCGAGAGGATCGAGGCGACCGGCACCCGCAGAGGTTAGCCCGCGGGCTTCTTGGGCTTCTTCTGCGGCAGCGGGGCGGCGCGGATGACGCGGAACGCGGGCGTGACGGTCTCGACGGCGCCGAGCTCGTTGGTGGCGCGGAAGCGGACGACGTACATGCCCCCGTAGACGAGGAACTTCCCCCCGCGCGTCGTCCCGCGCCACGAGGCCGCGAAGCGGCCGGGCGGAAGCCGGCGGACGGCGATCGTCGCGACCTGGACCCCGGACTTCGTCTCGACGGTCGCGGTCAGGCGGGCGGCGCGCGTCAGCGTCACGCCGGCTGAGATCGTCTGCTTGCCGCGGACCCGGACGACGAGCGAACGGCGCGAGAGCCTGGCGAAGCCGAGCGTGTTGTTGACGGTGAACACCTGCGTCGTCGTCGACGTGCGGGCGAGGTCGTCGGTGGCGGTGACCTCGAGCCGCCAGCGCCCCTCGGCCGGCGGCGCCGGCTCGACCACGGTCGGGTCGGCGGGCACGGGCGGGAAGGCGACCGGGAACGTCCCCGGCTCACGTGCCAGCGTCTCCGTGAAGGCCACGACGCCGCCGGGCGCGACGAGAGTCGCGGTCACGTTCGACGGCCGGACGACCTTGTACGAGAGCGCCCGCTGCTTCTCGGCGAAGCCGTCGCCGTTCGGAGAGATCACCGGCTCCGGCGAGGGTGAGTAGACGCCGTAGTACATGAGCTGGAGGGCGGTCGAAACCGGCCGCTCGCCGCCGCGGTCGGAGGGGCGGTTGAGCAGCTTCCCGTCGAAGGCGAGCGAGGAGGAGCCGCCTCCGTCGAAGGCCGAGCCGGTGACGGCGCCGAGCCGGACCATCGTCTGCGCGAGCTCGAAGTTCGTCATCCCGACGCTGTAGCCGGGGCGGCGGCCATCGGTGACGACCATCAGCACGCGGCCGTCTGCGAGCTGGCCGACGCCGGTGCGCGGGTTGCGCGGCGCGAGCTGGCTGGACGTGAACGCCTCCTGGGCGCGGAAGACGGGGCCGCCGCTGCGCACGAGCACCGGCCCGCCGCCGACCGCGTTCGTGACCCCGGCCCACTCGGGCCGGAAGATCAGCCGTAGCGTCAGGTTCGTCCCCGGAACCGCCTCCTCGGCCAGCCGTGCCGCCGCCGTCCCGCGGGCAACGAGGACGGCGCCGCCCTGCGGGATCGGCGTGCCGCCGGCGCCCGCGATCTGGATCACCGGCCCGACGAGGTCGGCATTCGGCGCCGTCGGCGGGAAGGGGAAGATGACGGCCTCGGTGACGCCCGACTGCGGCGGCGTGGCCGGGCCGTAGGCAGGCGTGAAGAGCGAGATCCCGTTGGCACCGGGCGCCTGGTTGAGGTCGTTCAGCGTCCGCCGCTGGCCGGTGCCGCGCCAGGTGCCGAAGAACTCGATCCGGCGGACGTCGAGGCCGCCCTCCGGGGTGACGCCGGTGCTGGAGCGGTCGCCGTACGGCGGGCTCTCGACGACGTTGTCGCGCATCAGCACGCCGCTCGGCCGGCCTGAGTCGGCGTAGAAGTCGCCGTTGACGCCGACCATCGTCGCGCCCGGCGAGAGCCGCTTCTGCATCGAGGTGACGCGCTCGACGCCCTGGATCGACTCGTTCGAGAGCGTCGGCCGGAGTGCGTAGAGGCCGGTCGGGCGCGGGCCGCGGACGATGTGGATGGCGACCGGGCCGTGGGGCGTGAACTGGACGCCCCGCTCGTAGGTGACGCCCGGCATCAGCGTCGTCGTCTGCGCCGCGGCCGGCGCGGCGAAGGTGAGGGCGAGGAGCCCGAGGATGAGCGGCTTGCGAATCACGACCCCGACGGAGGCTAGCCGAAGCCCCGGCGCTTCTTTGCAGGGATTTACGGAATCCGAACGGGTCGGGAGTCGCACTCGGCCCCGGCAAGCTACGTTGCAGGTATGAGCACCGCCGCAGCGGAGTCGCGCACCGGCTTGGTCGAGGAACTGATGGCGCGGTTCCCGCACATTCCGCGCGAAGCCGTGCTCAAGGAGGATCTGCTCCGCACCGGGATCGCGTTCGACGACTCGGCGCTGACGGACAACCTCGACGGCGAGGTGAAGCCGAAGTCCTATTTCATCTTCTCCTTCGACCAGAAGCCGCTCGCCGAGCTCGGCGAAGCCGCGAGGCGCCGCCCGCCGGAGGAGATCGCGCTCACCGGCGGCCCCTACGGGCTGCGCCGGACGATCGTCTCGGTGCGCGTCAACCCCGACTCGCCGTACCGGATGGTCGGACGCGAGCTGACGCTGGACGGCCGGACGGTTGCCGCCGTGACGCTGCCGCCGCTGCCCGAGTACTACCGGCACACGCTCGCGAACGGGAAGACGGTGCTGGAGACCGCGCCGACGATCCAGTGGGGCTACCTGATCTATCTGACCGTGCTGCGGCTCTGCCAGTACTTCGGCGCCAAGGAGGAGTGCGGCTTCTGCGACATCAACCACAACTGGCGCCAGCACAAGCGCGAGGGCCGGCCCTACACGGGAGTGAAGCCGGTCGAGGACGTGCTCGAGGCGCTGGCGCTGATCGACCGCTACGACGTCGACCGCTCGAGCAAGGCGTACACGCTCACGGGCGGCTCGGTCACGAGCACGGTCGACGGGCTCGCCGAGGCCGACTTCTACGGCCGCTATGCGCAGGCGATCGAGGAGCGGTTCCCCGGCAGGTGGATCGGCAAGGTCGTCGCGCAGGCGCTGCCGAAAGCGGACGTGCAGCGCTACAAGGACTATGGGATCACGATCTACCACCCCAACTACGAGGTCTGGGACGAGCGGCTCTTCAAGATCATCTCGCCGGGCAAGGAGCGCTACGTCGGCCGGGACGAGTGGCACCGCAGGATCTTCGACGCGGCCGAGGTGTTCGGGGCGCGCTTCGTGATCCCGAATTTCGTCGCCGGCGTCGAGATGGCGAAGCCGTTCGGCTTCGAGACGATCGACGCGGCGATCGCCTCGACCACCGAGGGCCTCGACTACTTCATGAGCCGCGGGATCACACCGCGCTTCACCACCTGGTGCCCCGAGCCGACGACGCCGCTCGGCCGCGACAACCCCGACGGCGCGCCGCTCGAGTACCACATCCGGCTGCTCGAGGCCTACCGCGAGACGCTCGAGAAGCACGGCCTCAAGCCGCCGCCCGGCTATGGCGTCGCGGGCGCCGGCAACGCCGTCTTCTCGGTCAGCTCGTTCATGGACACGCTCGCGCCCGAGGTGGTCACAACGGAGGAGGCGGTCCCGGCGTGAGCCGCATCTCCGCCGATCAGGCGCGCGAGCTCTGGCTGCATGCGGACGACGAGGAGCTGAAAGCGCTCGCGCAGGCGGCGCGCGCACGCTTCCACGAACCCGACCGCGCCACCTACATGGTGATGCGGATCATCAACTACACAAACGTCTGCGTCGCCCAGTGCGACTACTGCGCGTTCTACGTCCTCCCGAACCAGGAGGGCGGCTACGTCCTCTCGCGCGAGGACGTGTTCGCGAAGATCGACGCTCTGCTCGAGGTCGGCGGCGACCTCGTCGGCTTCAACGGCGGCTTCAACCCGAAGCTGCCCCTCGACTACTACTGCGACCTCTTCGCGGCGGTGCGCGAGCGCTACGGCGACCGGGTCGAGTTCTATGCGCTGACGATCGCCGAGTTCGTCTACCTGGCCGACCGCGCCGGACTCTCGCACGCGGCTGCAGCGGCCCGGCTCCGCGACGCCGGTGTCCACTGGGTCACGGGCGGCGGCAGCGAGATCCTGACCGAGGACTTCCGCAAGCGGCACGCCAAGTTCAAGTACACGGTGCGCGAGTACTTCGAGGCCCAGCGCGCGATCGTCGAGGCGGGGATGCGGACGACCGCGACGATGGTGATCGGCTTCGACGAGACGCTGGAGGAGCGGCTCGAGCACCTACAGCGGACGCGCGACTTCCAGGACGAGGTCGGCGGCCTCTTCTCCTTCCTCTGCTGGACGTACAAGCCGTACGGGACCGCCTTCGGCGGACGCGAGATCTCGCCGCAGGAGTACTGGCGCCACATCGCGCTCTCGCGGATCTTCCTCGACAACGTGAAGCACGTCCGCACCTCGGTGCTGACGCAGAACGAGGACGCGTTCCGCGCACTCGACTACGGCGCGGACGACTTCGACCTGCCGATCGAGGACGAGGTGACGCAGAAGGCGGGCGCGACGATCGAGCTCGACCTCGAGGGGCTGCTCGAGATCCCGCGCCGGCTCGGCTACCGCGTCGAGTACCGGCGCGCCGAGCGGCCGGCCGCGGTCATCGCCTAGTCCCCGCCGCACGGGCGGTTCGGAGTACACACGCGCTCGCGCGCGAGGCCCTCAGACGCGGGTCGCGCTCGGCGACACGAAGCGGAGCTCGGGCACGTGCTCGAGCTCGCCGACGTCGCGGGCCATCTCGAGGAACGTGTAGAAGCCGGCGCGCTCCCGCGGCCCGAACGAGTAGCGCAGCTTCTCGAAGTAGCGCGCCAGATAGCCGGCCGGGTAGCCGTAGCGCTTGCTCGCCTCGTAGGCCAGCACCTGCGGCTCCGCCCGCGCGAGCCGCACAGAGGAGACCAGTGCGTGCTCGAGCTCTGCGACACCGTCCGCGACCGGCTCCGGAGCCGCCCAGACGGCGAACACCATCGGCAGCCCGGTCTTGTCGAGCCAGAGCTTCCCGAGGTCGTAGTGCGGCGTCGGGTCCTCGAACGCACTCCGCAGCGCCGCGTCGCCGATCAGCAGCTTCGCGTCGGCGTCCTCCTCGAGCGGCACGTGGGCCGCGTGCGGTAGCAGCACCTTCGCCAGCACGACGGAGGTCGCGCTCTCGGACGTGACGGCGATCGAGCGAATCTGCGGAAACGGCATCCGCGAGACGAGCTGGATCGAGTCGACGGCGCCCTCCGACGAGACGCACATCCGCGGCAGGATCCGCAGGCTCGGCGCATGGCGCGCGTACTCGATCGAGGAGATCGGCGCCAGGTCCAGCCGGCCGTCGAGCAGCATCCCGTTCAGCTCGGTGGGGACGCCCTGCACCTCCTCGACCTCGGCGTTCAGCCGGTGGAACACCGGGGCCATGTTCACGTAGCTGATGCGGCCGAGCCTGATCACTAGTGCTCCTTCCAGTAATGCCGTCGAGCTTGTGGGTCGCGAGCACCAAGCGAGAGGCCGCACGCGTCCGCGGCGCAGGCAGGAAGCCTGCGCAAGGGCGCGGGTGGTCTCTCGCGCCGCGTGATCGCGAGACAGAAGCCGGCATGTATTGCTGGAAGGAGCACTAGCGCCTCCTGTTGACGACAGCATCGGCGAGGGTCTCGAGCTCCTCCCGGTGGAGGCCGCCGTCGAGGCTTGCCCGCGCCCGAGCAGCGTAGTCGAGTGCGACCGCCCGGGCGCGCTCGAGCGCGCCGGTCGCCGCCACCCGGAGGAGCACGCCGCCGAGCGGCCCGCCCGCGAGCGCGGCCCCGACGACCTCGTCCTCCTGCGCAGCGAGCAGCAGCGGCAGCGTCGGCGTCCCCTCGCGCAGGTCGGTGCCTGCGACCTTGCCGGTCTCGATCGTGTCGCCGGAGCAGTCGAGGATGTCGTCCGCGATCTGGAACGCAATCCCGAGGTTGAGCCCGAATGGGCCGAGCCTCCCTCCCGAGCCCAGCGAGCATGCCGCTTCGAAAAGCTTCGCCGTCTTCAGCGAGCAGCGCTCGAGGTAGGCCTCAACAGTGGTGTCAGGGTCGTGCAGCTGGCGCCGCTGCATCGCCTCGCCGCGGGAGAGGCAGAGGCACGCGTCCGCGAGCACGGCGACGGCGCCGAGGTCGCCCTCCGCGGCGAGCTCGGCGAAGGCGCGCGCGAACAGGTAGTCGCCGGCGGCACGCGCGGCGTCGGGGCCGTGCGCGGCCCAGGCGGCCGCCTTGCCGCGCCGGACGTGCGCGCCGTCGATCAGGTCGTCGTGGACGAGCGACGCCATGTGAACGAGCTCGACGGCCGCGCCCGCCGCAACCGGCGCCGGCGCGCCCGGCGGCGCGCAGAGGAACGCGAGCAGCGGGCGCAGCCGCTTGCCTCCAGCCGCCAGTGCATCGACGCCGACGTCGGCGACCCGGCCGCCGTGTGAGCCGACCGCGGTTGCGAGCCGGTCCTCGACCTGCGCCATGTACTCGTCGACGCCGGGGAGCGCGACGACCGCTTCGAGCGTCGTCATACAGCCGTCCCGGTATGGAGCGCCACGATCCCGCCGCCGAGGCGGCGATAGGCGACCTCGCCGAAGCCCTGGGCGCGCATCAGCTCGGCCAGCTCGTCCGGGCCGGGAAAACGGCGCACGCTCGCCGGGAGGTACGTGTACGCCTTGCCACCTGGGAGGATCTTGCCCGCGAGCGGGATCAGCACGTCGAACCAGAGCCGGTAGAAGAGCTTCAGCGGCCCCTTCGGCTTCGTGATCTCGAGGATGCCGATGCGGCCGCTCGGCTTCAGGATCCGCCGCAGCTCGTCGAGCCCGCGCTCGAGGTCGGCGACGTTGCGAACGCCGAAGCCGATCGTCGCGGCGTCGAACGACGCATCCTCGAACGGCAGCTCGAGCAAGTCGCCCTGGATCCACTCGATCGCCGGCTCCTTCCGCCGGGCGCGCTCGAGCATCCGGGGCGAGAAGTCGAGCCCGACGACCTCGCCCGCGCCCGCCTTGCGGGCCGCGACGGCCAGGTCGCCCGTGCCGCAGCAGCCGTCGAGGACGCGGTCGCCGGCCTTCACCACCTCGCACACCGTCAGGCGGCGCCAGCGCTGGTCGAGACCGACCGTCATGACGCGGTTCATCAGGTCGTAGACCGGCGCGATCCGGTCGAACATCGTGCGGACGCCCTCGGCGGGGAGCGTGCCGGACTCGTGGCTCACTGGCCCCACCTCGCTACGAGCGTGTGGTCGAGCCCGAGCTGGTCGAGGATCCGGGCGACGATGAAGTCGACGAGATCGTCGATCGTCTCGGCACCGTGGTAGAAGCCCGGCGCGGCGAGGAGGATCACGGCACCAGCCTGCTGCAGCGTCGCGAGCCCCTGCAGGTGGATGAACGACAGCGGCGTCTCGCGCGGCACCAGCACGAGCTTCCGTCCCTCCTTGAGCGCGACGGACGCTGCGCGGTGGATCAGGTTTGCCATCGCGCCGGTCGCGAGCGTCCCGACCGTCGACATCGAGCAGGGGCAGACGACGTACGCGTCGACCTTCGCCGAGCCGGACGCGTACGGGCTCTTGTAGTCGTTGACCCCGTAGACGGTCACGTTTGCGGCGCCGCCCGTGAACCGCTCGAGCACCTCGTCGCGTGGGAGCGTCGCGTCGCCGTAGAGCTCGGTCGCGATCACCTCGACGCCGGCCGCCGACGCGGCGAGCCCGACCTCGCAGCCGGCGTCCGTCAGCGCATGCAGCAGCCTGGCAGCGTACGGCGCGCCCGACGCGCCGGTGACGCCGAGGAAAACGTTCATGGAGCTACTCCTTCGGGCCCTTGGAGGCGTCGAGGAAAGTGCCGATCTTCAGCAGGTTCTCCTCGCCGAGCCCCGCGAACGGCGGCATCACCGTGTTGCCGAACTGGGCCGGGTTGGCGACGTACGTGGCGAAGAACTCGGGCCCGCGGTTGCTGGCGCCGACATCGGAGAGATCCGGTGCGCCGAGGTTGGAGGCGCCGGAGCCCAGGTAGGTGTGGCACTGGGCGCAGCCGACCTGGGCGTAGATCTGCGCGCCTGCGACCGCGACCGGGTCGTCCGCGAAGCCCTGCACCTCGGCCCACTCCGGGACGTTCTCCCGCAACTCCGAGCCGAGCGCCTCCTTCGCCGTCGCTCCCCTGTAGGTGAGCGTGCCCATCGCGAGGACGACGATGATCGCCGTGACGATGGCCACGGGACGCCGCGACAGGCGCCGCTCGCGGCGGAGGTCGATGAACGGGAGCGCGATCAGGATCGCGAGCAGGATGTTCGGCACGCCGACGGTGCCGAGCACGACCGTGTCGGGCCACTTGAAGATCCGGAGCAGGTAGAAGAGGAAGTAGAAGAACCAGTCCGGACGCGGGACGAAGTCGGTCGTCCCCGGGTCGGCCTCCTCGGTGAAGTGCGGGCCGAGCCAGCCGGGGTCCTCGGTCCCTTCCGCGGTGAAGTACCAGACGCAGGCGAGGCCGATGATCACGCAGACGACGACGAGGCTCATCACGGTGTCGTGGAACATCGCGAACGGGAAGAAGGGCTTCCCCTCGCGGTCGACGTCCTCCTTGTAGCGCTTGTGCTGCGCGCGGCGCTCCTCGATCCTCCTACTCGCCATTTGCGCCCCTCGGCTTCGGCTGCGTCAGGCCGCGGCGCCCGCCCTTCGGCGGCGGCGGCTCGGCGCGGTCACGTCCGGCCGCCTCGTCCGACCACGGCGGCGAGCTGACGCCGAGCCGAACGACGAGGTAGAGGTGGAGCAGGATCAGCCCGATCAGCGCGCCCGGGATCACGAGCATGTGCAGCGAGTAGAACTTGGTCAGCGCGTCCGCGCTGATCTCGGAGCCGCCGGAGAGGAACTGCGCCAGGAACGGCCCGATCACCGGCGCCGTCCCGTTCAGGTTGATCCCGACCACCGTCGCCCAGTAGGCGGTCTGGTCCCAGGGCAGCAGGTAGCCGGTGAAGCCCTCCAGCATCCCCGTAGCGAGCAGCAGCACGCCGATGATCCAGTTCAGCTCGCGGGGGTACTTGTAGGCGCCGAAGAGGAAGACCCGCGCCATGTGGAGGAACATCAGGATGATGAAGACGCTCGCGCCCCACTTGTGCATGCCGCGGACGAGCCAGCCCAGCGTCAAGTCGTTGGTGATGAACTGGATCGACTGGTAGGCCGAGTCGGGATCGGGCTTGTAGTAGAACGCGAGCACGACGCCCGTGATCGCCTGGACCAGGAAGGCCGTCAGTGTCGCCGAGCCGAGCGTGTGGAACCAGCTCGTGTCGCGCGGCACCTTGCGGAAGAGGAAGTACTTGATCCCGCCGGCGAGGCCGGAGCGCTCCTCGAGCCAGTCGACCGGGTAGAGGACGACCTGCTTGAGCTGCTCGCCGCGCGTGGGCGCCGTGGCTATTGCGGAACCTCGATCGGGTAGAGCCACGCCGACGGCCCGTCGACGTGGACGCCCGGCGTCATTCGCCCGTACTTGTAGATCTGCGCGCGCGCGCCCGCGCCGACGACCTCGGCGACCGAGAAGAACTCGCCGAGGACGAGGTTGCCGTCACGGATCGAGAACGTGGCCCGGTCGAGCGCGCGCACCGGCGGGCCGGCGGTCCGGTTCCCCTCCGTGTCGTACTGGCCGCCGTGGCACGGGCAGCCGAAGCCGGTGACCAGCACGGGGATCAGCCTGGTGTCGTTCGGTCCGACCGTCTTCGCCCCTTCCTCGTCGAGCAGCCCGTTCGCCTGCACCGGGCAGCCGAGATGCACGCAGCGTGAGAAGAGCAGCGTGAAGGACGGGACTCCTTCCTCGGTCAGGCCGTTGTTGCGGATGTACATCGTCCGCCGCGTCACCTCACCGATGTCCGGGTCCTCGAGGTAGGTCGCGATCACGAACTCGCCCTCCGGGAAGGCGTCGATCGGCCCGAGCACGACCTCGTCGTCGCCCTGGTCCTCGAACGAGGGGATGACGGCGAAACCGAGCACCGGCAGCGTGATCAGGCCGCCGATGAGGCCGCCGAGACCGAGCGTCGCGACCGAGAGAAACGTGCTGCGCGGGTACTCGGCCGGCCCTTCTTCCTCGGCCGGCGTGATCGCGGCGTACTCCTCGCGGCTCTCCGGCTCGACCTCCGTCGCCGGGGTGCGGACGGGACGCGTGACGTCGCGGATCCAGAGGAAGCCGAAGACGAGTGCGATCACGGCGCCGACGACGGCCACGATCGTGCTGACGACGATGCCGGTGAGCACACACGCGATACCGATCGCAAAGCCGAGCGGCCAGAGGCTCGGCGGCGGCAGGTGCGGCTGGTCGTGGTCGGTCAAGTCTCTGGATTCAATCCCGGCGCCGTGCGCGCTGTCAACGACGTATCAGCTGCCGCAACCCGCGGCGAGAACCATTCTGAACGGAAACGCCGTCGGCATGCGTCAGCATCGTCGCGGGGATCCCGTACTCGTCCCAGCGGCGGTCGACGAGCGCGCGGATCTCCTCGCTCATTGCGATCTCCTCCGGCCACTCCCGTGCCCCTTCCTCAGGCAGCTTCGCGGTGGCGTCGATCCCGAGCTTGCCGCCGACGAACTGCTGCGCCGGCGCGTGGTCGAGGTGGTCGAGCGGGCCCTCCGCGATGACGACGTCCCGCTTCGGGTCGACGTTGGCGCCGACGTAGAAGAAGACCTCCTCGTAGTCGTGCACGTTCACGTTCGCGTCGACGACGACGACCGACTTCGAGAGGCTGAGCATTCCGAGCCCCCAGATCGCGTGCATCACCTTGTGCGCGTGGCCCGGAAACGCCTTCCTGATCGAGACGATCACGCAGTTGTGGAAGGCGCCGGAGACGGGCAGGTCGTAGTCGACGATCTCCGGAACGGTCATCTTGATCGCGGGCAGGAAGATCCGCTCGGTCGCCTTTCCCAGCCAGGCGTCCTCCTGGACGGGCTTGCCGACGACGATCGAGGGATAGATCGCATCGCGCCGCATCGTGATCGCCGAGAGCCGGAAGACCGGAAACGGCTCGGCCGCGGTGTAGTAGCCGGTGTGGTCGCCGAACGGCCCCTCGAGCCCCACCTCGCCCTTCTCGATCGTCCCCTCGAGGATGATCTCGGCGTTCGCGGGCACGTCGAGGTCGACGGTCTTCGCCTTGACGAGCTCGACGGGCTCGCCCTTGAGGAAGCCGGCCAGCATGAACTCGTCGATGTGCTTCGGGAGGGGCGCGCTCGCGGAGTAGGCGGTGACGGGATCGAGCCCGAGTGCGACGGCGACCGGGATCTTCCCGTCGGTGGCGAGGTAGTCGGCGCGGCCGTCCTTGTGGATCTGCCAGTGCATGTACGTCGAGCGGGCGTCGATCTTCTGCATCCGGTACATGCCGACGTTGCGCACGCCGGTGTGCGGATCCTTCGTGATCACGGCCGGAAGCGTGATGAACGGGGCCGGGTCGCCCGGCCAGCAGCGCTGGATCGGCAGCAGGCCGAGATCGACGTCGTCGCCGGTGAGCACGATCTCCTGGCTCGCACCGCGCGAGACCGACTTCGGCAACGAGTCGGCGATCGACTTCAGCTTCTTCAGGCCGCGCACCTTGTCGGCGAGCCCCTGCGGCGGCTGCATCTCGAGCACGTCCTCGAGCTTCCCCGCGACGTCGTCGAGCCGGTCGACGCCGAACGCCAGGCACATGCGGCGCTCGGTGCCGAACTGGTTGATCAGGAGCGGATGGGTGGAGCCGCGCGGCTGCTCGAACAGGAGTGCCGGCCCGCCGCGCTTCACCGTCCTGTCGACGATCTCCGTGATCTCGAGATCCGGGTCGACCTCCGCCCCGACGCGAACGAGCTCACCCTCGTCCTCGAGCAGCCAGATCCAGTCGCGCAGGTCGCCGGGCGGTGGCATCGGTCGGAGTCTACGGACGCCGGACAAGAACCTTCACGTCAGCCTCACGGAAGCTTGCGCCGCGGGTCACGAATCGCTCACAGAGCGGTCATAGCGTCGGGTCGTCCCAATCGACGCAAGGAGGCCCGCAATGTCAGCTACTACTGCTCTGCGCCTCGCCGTGCTCGGCCTCGCAGCCGCAGTCACGGTCATCGCCTTCACCGGGCCCGCCCGCTCCGCAGCCGACGCCGCTGCCGGCAGCAGGATCGTCTTCCACTCGCGGCTGAAGGGCGGCAACAACGAGATCTTCTGGGTCAACGCGAACGGCACCGGGCTGACGCGGCTCACCCGCAGCGCCGCGAGTTGACGTTCTCGAACCGCCTCGACGGCGATCCCGCCTGGTCTCGCCAGAACACGATTGCGTTCGAGAGCGAGCGCAACGGCGTCGCCGACGTCTACTCCATCCGCGCCGACGGCAGTGCCGAGCGGCGCCTCACCGCCTCGCCGGCGTTCGACGGCGACCCGGCCTGGTCGCCG
>DASQKK010000021.1:0-9922 GCA_035630545.1 Gaiellaceae bacterium | reverse complement strand
CGCCGCCGCCATCGTCGTCTGGCTGCTGCCGCTCCCGGGTCGCGCCGCCGGCGCGCTGGCGCTGCTCGCCTCCCTCGCCGAGGTCGTGCTCTTCGCCGTTGCCTTCGAGCAGTTCGACTTCTCGCAGGGCCTGCAGCTGCGCGACCAGCACAGCTGGTTCAGCGACCTCGGCGTCTCGTACGACGTCGGCTTCTACGGCTTCTCGATCTTCCTCGCCGGCCTGACCGTCGTGGTGACCGCGATTGCGATCGCATACGCCCTCTGGGCCGGTGGCGACCGCAGCCGCGGCTACTACGGGCTGTTGCTGTTCCTGACCGGCTCGATCGTCGGCGTCTTCGCCGCCCAGGACCTGCTCGTCTTCTACGTCTTCTTCGAGGCGATGCTGATCCCGATCTACGTCCTGATCGGCGTCTGGGGCGGGCCGCGCCGCGTGCGCGCGACGGCGACGTTCGTGATCTACACGATGGCCGGGTCGCTGCTGATGCTGGCGTCGATCATCGTCTTCGGGCTCTCGCAGGACACGTTCTCGCTCGTCGATTCGGGCGTCTCCTCGAACGACTGGGTCTTCCTCGGTTTCCTGATCGCCTTCGCCGTCAAGGCGCCGATCTTCCCCTTCCACGGCTGGCTCGTCGACGCCTACCGCGAGTCGCCGCCCGAGGTGGCCGCGATCCTCTCCGGCGTCGTCTCCAAGGCGGCGGTCTACGGGCTGCTCCGGATCGTGATCGCGAAGTTCCCGGAGCCGGTGGAGCAGTACCAGTCGGCGATTCTCGCCTTCGCAGCCATCAGCCTGGTCTACGCGTCGCTGCTCGCCTTCCGCGCTCCCGACATCCGCAGCGTGACGGCCTACTCCTCGATGGCGCAGATGGGCCTGATCACGATGGGGCTCTTCTCGCTGAACGAGCTGGGCGTCGACGGCGCCATCCTCCAGTCGGTCGCGCACGGGCTCATCTCGGCGACGCTGTTCCTGCTCGCGGGGATGGTCGAGCTGCGCACCGGCACCAGCGCCTTCGCCGGGCTCGGTGGGATGGCGCGCGGGCGGCCCGTGCTCGCGACGCTGTTGATGACGACCGGGATCATCGCGCTCGCGGTGCCCGGCTCGGCTGCGTTCGCGGGCGAGTTCCTCATCCTCGCCGGCGTCTACGGCGTCGCGTGGGGGTGGGCCGTGGTCGGCGCCGCCGCGATCGTGCTCGCCGCGATGTACATGCTGCGGCTGATCTCCGCCGTGCTCCACACCGCCCGCGGGCGGGACGTCCGCGAGGACTCGCCGGACGTGCGGCCGTTCGAGCTGGCCATCGTGGTCCCGCTCGTCGGGCTGCTGCTCGTCCTCTCTGCCTGGCCGGCGCTGGTCTCGGAGCGCACCTTCCCGGTGATCGGCGCCGAGCAGACCGAGGCGACGCCGTGATCCCCACCCCGAAGGTCGACTGGCTCGCGCTGGCGCCGACGCTGGCGCTGCTCGGTGCCTCGGGCGTGGCCCTGCTCGGCAGCGTGCTCGTGCCCTGGTGGATGCGCCGCGTCTTCTGCGCGCTCGCGGTCTTCGCCGGCTTCATCACCTCGGGCGTCTTCGCCGCGATCGTCTTCGACGAGACCGCCACCGGACAGGCGCTGATCGCCGAGTCGTTCACCCGCGATCGGCTCGGTGCGTTCGCGGCGCTGATCATCGCGGGCGCCGGCGTGCTGACCGTCCTCGTCTCCTGGAGCGACAGGCGGCGCGACCACGTCGGCGAGTACTACGCGCTGCTCGCCGCGGCCGGCGCGGGCATGGTCTTCTTCGTCACGGCCTCGAACCTGATGACACTTTTCCTCGGGCTGGAGTGGTTCTCGATCGCGCTCTACGTCCTCTGTGCGATGGACACCCACCGCGAGGCCTCGCTCGAGTCCGGGCTGAAGTACCTGATCGTGGGCGCGTTCGGCTCCTCGATCCTGCTCTTCGGCTCGGCGCTCGTCTACGGCGCAACCGGCGCGATCGGCTTCTCCGAGATCGCGGCCGCAGACCGGAGCGACGACGTCCTCCTTCTCGCCGGCCTCGCGATGCTGATCGCAGGTCTCGGTTTCAAGGCCTCGGCGGCGCCCTTCCACATGTGGACGCCGGACGTCTACCAGGGCGCGCCGACGCCCGTGACCGCGTTCATGTCGGCGGCGACGAAGGTGGCGGCGCTCGTGCTGACGCTGCGCCTGCTCGTCGTCGCCTTCCCGGAGCAGGACGAGCTCTGGACGGTCTCGATCGCCGTCATCGCGATCGTCTCCCTCGCGGTCGGCAACTTCGCCGCGCTCGCCCAGCGCGACCTGAAGCGTCTGCTCGCCTACTCGTCGGTCTCTCACGCAGGCTTCATGCTGATCGCGATCGCCGCGAACAACGAGCTCGGCGCCCGGGCGCTGCTCTACTACCTGATCCCGTACGGCGCCATGTCGATCGGCTCCTTCGCCGTGGTCGCGGCGCGCGAGCGGGAGCTGCAGGCGCCGGTGACGCTGGAGAACCTCGGCGGCCTCGGCTGGGAGCGGCCGTTCCTCGGCGCCGCACTCTGGGTCTTCATGCTCGGCTTCATGGGCATGCCGTTCACCGGCGGCCTGATCGGGAAGCTCTACGTCTTCGCGGCGGCCTACGAGGCCGGCTGGTGGTGGCTGATCGTCGCGGGCGTGATCGCCACGGCGATCTCGCTCTACTACTACCTCGGCGTGATCCGCGCGATCTACCTCCGGCCCGCCGCCGAGTTCCGGCCCGCGATCGCGGGGGGCTCTCCGCCGCTCGACCCGCTGCTGCAGAGCGCGGTTGCGCTCGCCGTCGGCGTCACGATCGGCTCGTTCTTCTTCGTTCAGCCGCTGATCGGCCTCGCCGGCGACGCGGCGGCGGGGCTGCCCTTCTAGCCGCGTCTGAATGCGGCGCGCAGCCGCTCGCGCGGCGCCACCGCGGTTGCGGCCACGAGCGCCTGCGCGGCGAAGATCGCGAGCGCGGCGACGACCGCGGTGACCCCGATCACGGGCGGCGGCCCCTCCTCCAGCAGCGGCGCCCGTACGGCCGTCCCGAGGAGGACGAAGGGGAGCGCGACCCCAGAGAGGACGGCGATGCCGCGGTCGTGCGGCTGGGCGGCGGAGCCGTCGAGGACGTCGCCGAGGCCGGACAGCGCGGCAACTGCCACCACCGGGACGGCGGCGACCAGGCAGTAGTAGGCGAGCGAGTGGTGGCCGGCGGCGTCTGCGAGGGCGGCGCCGAGCACGAGTGCGACGGAGGCGAGGCGCGTTGTCATGCGTTGATGTTCGACCCAGGACCGGACGGTCCTCTAGGCTCCGGTCATGGCCACGACACTCACTTGGCTCGGCCATGCGGCGTTCCGCGTGGACACCCCGGCCGGCAAGCGCATCTACGTCGACCCCTTCCTGCACGGGAACCCGAAATGCCCCGAGAGCGAAAAGGAACCGGAGCGCGTCGACGCGATCTTCATCACCCACGGGCACAACGACCACGTCGGCGACACGCTCGACCTCTACAAGAAGTTCGAGTGCACGGTGATCGCTCCGGTCGAGGTCCGCGACCTGCTCGGCATGATGGGCTGCGAGACCGAGGGCCCGCACGACCCGAACAAGGGTGGCACCGTCGACCTCGACGGGTTCAAGGTGACGCTCGTGCACGCGCAGCACTCGAGCAGCTACGTGACCGACGCGCCGCCCGGCTCTCCGCGCCAATGGGAGACCGTCTACACGGGCGAGCCGTGCGGACTCGTCTTCGACTTCGGGGAGGGCGAGCCCAACGTCTACTTCGCGGGCGACACGAACGTGTTCGGCGACATGGCGCTGATCGCGCGCCTCTACGCGCCCGACGTCGCCGTGCTGCCGATCGGCGGCCACTACACGATGGATCCGAAGGAGGCGGCTGTCGCGCTCGAGCTACTCGGTGTGAAGCGCTGCATCCCGTGTCACTACGGCACGTTCCCGATTCTCGCCGGCACCCCCGAGCAGCTGCGCGAGCTGGCGCCTGGCGTCGAGGTGATCGCGCCGGAGCCGGGGGGATCGGTCGAGCTGTGAGGGAGCGCTGGTTCGGCGCGTCCGGCCGTCGAGTCCCGGAGCTGGCGCTCGAGGGCTCGCTCGACCTGAAAGGCGCGCTCGTCCTCGACGACGTCTCCGATCCGACTCGGCTCCGCGAGGCGCACGCGCAGGGGATGCCGGTCGTCGTGCGCGCGGCGACTCCGGAAGCGGTGAAGGCGGCACTCGCGCGGCCGGAGGTCGCGTCGGTGCTCGTCCCCACGGAGGAGCTGCTCGCGCTCGACCTGACGTCGTTGACCTATGGCTAGACCGGTCGCGACCTACTCGATCGCGGCCTGCGATCTCGACCGCGGCCAGTGGGGCGTCGCGACCCAGTCGAAATTCCTTGCGGTCGGCTCGATCGTGCCCTGGGCGGAGCCGGGTGCCGGTGCGATCGCCACGCAGGCGTACGCGAATCCCCGTTACGGGCCGGACGGGCTCGCGCTGCTGCGCCAGGGTCTCCCGGCGGACGAGGTGGTGACGCGGCTCACCGAGGCCGACGACGGCCGCGACGAGCGCCAGCTCGGGATCGTCGACAGCGCGGGGCGCGGCGCCACCTTCACCGGCCTGGCCTGCCTCGACTGGGCAGGCGGGCGCGCCGGCGAGGGGTACGCGGCGCAGGGGAACATCCTCGTGTCGGGCGAGACCGTGGAGGCGCTCGGAGGCTCGTTCGAGCAGAGCGACGGCTCGCTAGCCGAACGCCTGATCGAGGCGCTCGCGGCGGCGCAGGCGGCCGGCGGCGACAAACGGGGGCAGCAGTCGGCGGCGGTGCTCGTCGTCGAGCGGGATGGCGGCTACGCGGGTCTCACGGACACGCTGGTCGACCTCCGCGTCGACGACCACGAGGCGCCGATCGAGGAGCTGCGTCGCCTCTACGGCCTCCACCAGCAGCTGTTCGGCAAGACGCCGCGCGACCAGTGGCTGCAGGTCGACGACGAGCTTCGGACCGAGATCGCCGGCCACCTCGCCAGGCTCGGCTACGCGCGCCTCGCCGACTGGGCCGGGGATGCGAACCTCGAGGAGCGCGTCGACGGCGACACCGAGATCGACCCGGTCGTCCTGGCCGAGCTGAGGAGGAGACGATGAGCGGATACGAAGTCGCGAGCCTGGCCGATTTGGAATCGCTGCCGGGTCCCGGCTCGCTGCGCTGGACGCCGGTCCGGAAACACTTCGGGATCACGGCGTTCGGGATCAACGCCTATACGGCGACGGAGGTCGGTCAGGACGTCGTCGAGGAGCACGACGAGGAGCGTCTCGGCCACGAGGAGCTCTACCTCGTGCTCGCCGGCCGGGCGACGTTCGTGCTCGACGGCGACGAGGTCGACGTGCCCGCCGGCTCGGCCGTCTTCCTTCGCGATCCGAAGGTGAGGCGGTATGCGCGCGCCGAAGAGGCGGGGACGACAGTGCTCGCGCTCGGCGGCCAACCCGGCCGGCACGAGATCTCGGCCTGGGAGTACTTCTTCGCCGCTTACGCGTACGCCGAGGACGATCACGAGCGCGCGCTCGCGGAAATCGACGCCGGGCTTGCGCAGAAGCCGGAGCATCCGGCGCTCTTCTACCACCGGGCGTGCCTCAACGCCAAGGCCGGGCGGCTCGAGGAGGCGCGTGCCGAGCTCGATCGCGCGCTGGAGCTCGATCCCACGCTCGAAAAGTGGGCCGACGAGGACGAGGACCTGGCCCAGCTACGCGTCGCCGGGGAGCCGTAGGCCGGCCGCTCGCTCGCGCAGTGCCGGCACTGGGTCGGCCTCCGGCCGGGCGACGACGAGCACGGCGCCGAAGCCCTCGCCGGCGAGAGCACCGACGAGGAGCTCGAGCCCCAGCGCGAGCGCGAAGCCCTTGTGCGCCTGCTCGCCGCCGAAGGGGACGAGCTCGTCCGGGCGCGCCGCGCCGCGGAGCACGTCGCCGTAGGTGACCGCACCCATCGAGACGTCAGCGACGACCGGTGCCCCGTCCGAGCTCGGAATGGCGATCGCGAGCGGGTTCGTCCCAGCCAGCGCCTCGCCGCCGTCCGGATGAGCGAGCCGCGCGGGCGAGGTCGCAGTCAGCGCTGCGACGAGACCGCCGTTTGCGAGCCGGCGCACATACCAGCCGAGCATCCCGGTGGGGAAGCAGTCGGCCGCGACGACCACCCTGGCGTGTGCGGGCGGCGCAGCCAGCTGCGCGTCGACGATCGCTGCGAGGGTGAGGTAGCCGAGCGCGCCGTTGCCGTCCCAGCGCTCGAAGCCCGGCTCGGCGTGTCGGCATCGCGGTCGGGCATCCGGCTTCAGGTCGTGCAGCGTCTCCAGCCAGTCGATCCGGGAGAGACCGTGGCCCAGCTTGCCGCGTGACTCGGCGTCGAGGAAGTGGCTCGCCAGCGTGGCGGTGTCGGCCTCGGAGAAGCCGAGCGCGGCGATCCGCTCCTGAGTCCTAGGCCGCACGACGCCGTGCCGCCCAGACGGCCACGCCGGCGCTGAGCACGAGCGGGATCCCGAGCAGAGCCGGACGCAGCCGCTGCGCCGACGGATATGCGAGCTCGGCGAACGTGAGCACGGGCCAGCCGCGCTCCACCGCGATCCGACCCAGCTCCCGATCGGGATTGACGGCGATCGGGTTCCCGACCGCCTCGAGGAACGGCAGGTCGGTGTGGCTGTCGGAGTAGGCGGTCGAGACGGTGAGGTCGAAGCCGTGCTCGCCCGCGAGCTCGCGGACCGCTGCAGCCTTGCCCTCGCCGTGGCAGGCACGGAGCGAGCGCCCGGTGTAGAGGCCGTCGGCGACCTCGCAGGTCGACCCGAGCGCGCCGTCGAAGCCGAGCTCGTCCGCCAGCTCGTCGACGATCTCCTGCAGCGTGGCGGAGACGATGTAGACCTGCTCGCCACGGCTGCGGTGCCGTTCGACGAGCTCGAGCGCCTCCTGGTAGACGAGCGGCTTCAGGACCGGCTCCATCGCGTCCCGGACGAGGCGGCGCAGGTCGTCGACGGCGAAACCCTTCAGGATCATCAGACCGTCCTCGGCCGCTTTCCGCACCGTCTCCGCGCCCGCCCCGCGGGCCGCGAAGAGCAGCTGCCAGGCGGCTGCCTTGGCGAGCTGGCCGCGCCCGATCACCCCGTGCTCGCGGAATGCCCCGGCGAGCGCGAGCGCGCTCGAGCGTCTCAGGAGCGTCCGGTCGAGGTCGAAGAATGCGGCAGTCTGCACAGCGTCGAGTGTACGGGTGCGAAAGCCTCACGAAATCCTCACGGATTCCTTACCGCCTCCTGCGCCGGGGACTTCAGAGTTCTGGCGTCTTGCTCTGTGAGACTCGAGAAGGAGATGACACGGCATGAAGCGGTTCGTACTGATCACAGCAGCGCTCGGCGCCATGGTGGCGACTGGTGCCGCGGTTGCGCATCTGAAGGCGGCTGACGTCACCGCTGCCAGCGCCACGCTCTCGGCCACGACGCCGTCGAACGTCCAGACCCGGACGTACACGTGTGACGGCCAGACCTTCGAGATCACCACCGGCCGCTGGTCGGGCACGGCGACGAGCACGACCGCCGACCTGAACGGCGCCGCGGTGCTCCACCTCAAGAGCGTCTACAACGCGACCAAGAAGCTCGGCTGGATCGACGGCAGGCTGCACATCGCCGCCGCCGACGGACGCACGCACGCCGGCATCTCCGGCGTCAACACGGACGGCAAGCTCGACGCCTGGTTGCGCGGGAGCGCGGGCCGCGGCGACGGCATGCTCTTCGGCAGCCTCACGGGCTCGTTCTCGAAGACGGGCGGCCTCACCGACGGCGCCATCGGCACCGGCACCGGCGCCAACGCGGCCGTGATCGCGAAGGGCATCCGCTGCAAGTCCGAGAAGACGCCGAAGCCGAGCGTGCACCTCTTCGTCAAGGGTCAGATCGAGGCGCTCAGCGCGACGTCGATCACCGTGAAGCCCAAGGACGGCTCGGCCTCGCAGACCTGCACCGTGAAGGACGACGACGATGTCGACCGCGTCAAGGCGGGGGACCAGGTCGAGATGACGTGCAGCCAGATCGCGGGCGCCTGGGTGCTGACCAAGGTGCGCAAGCGCTAGCAGGTTCTCTGGAGAGAGACGGCAAGGGGGCGCCTGGGGGCGCCCTCTTTCGTTCTATTCGTTCTACGAGAGAAGCGTCAGCGGCTTGCGGATCGCGGCCTGCCGTGTCGCTGCGACGGTCTCGGCGAGCGCGACGATCGCGCGCGCCGACTCCGCCTCCGGGTCGGACTCGACGACCGGAACGCCGGCGTCACCCGCCTCCCGAAGTGCGCGGTCGAGCGGGATCGTCCCGAGCAGAGGGACGTGCAGCTCGTCGGCGAGCCTGAGCCCGCCACCCTCGCCGAACGCATCGCCGCTCATGTTCTCGACCACGCCGAGCAGCTTCTGGCCCGTCTTCTGCGCCATCATCGCCGCGCGTGCCGCGACGTCCTGCGCGAGTGGCTGCGGTGTCGTGACGACGAGCACCTCCGCCCGCGGAAGCAGCTGGCCGAGCGAGATCGCCATGTCGCCGGTTCCCGGGGGCATGTCGATCACGACGGTGTCCAGATCGCCCCAGTGGACGTCGCAGAGGAACTGCTCGAGCGCGCGGTGGAGCATCGGTCCGCGCCACATCACGGGTGCGTTCTCGTCGAGGAAGTTGCCGATCGAGATCAGCTTCAGGCTGCCGCGCACCGGCGGGACGATCATCTTGTCGACGACGATCGGCCGCTGGTGGACGCCGAGCATGTGCGGAATCGAGTGGCCGTAGACGTCGGCGTCGATCACCCCCACCTGCTGTCCGAGGCCGTCGAGCGCCGCGGCGAGGTTGACGGTCAGCGACGACTTGCCGACGCCGCCTTTACCGCTCGCGACGGCGATCACACGTGTCGCCGGGTCGAGTGAGATCGTCTTCTCCGGCCGGCCGCCGCGCAGCTTGGCGGCCAGCGCCGCCTTCTCGTCCGGGCTCATCACGTCGAAGAAGAGCTCGACGCGCCGCACGCCCGGTAGCCCGCCGACGTGCTCCGCGACCTGATCCTGGAAGGAGCTGCGCAGGGGGCAACCGGCGACCGTGAGCGCGATCGTGACGGAGACGTCGGCGCCGTCGATCTCGACGGATCGGACCATGTCCAGCTCGGTCACGGGCTGGCGCAACTCGGGGTCGATCACGCGTTCGAGCGCGCGCAGGACGTCGTTTCGGTCCACTGTCATGTCCGGAGCGTAGCGGCGAGCCCTCCTAGCCGACGAGCCTGAAGACGACGGCGTCACGGACTGGCTTGCGGCCCGTGCGCGTGACGGTCAGCGTCCCGCGAGCGTTGTCGTAGAGCCCCGTGCCGCCGAGCACCGCCAGCTCGTAGAACTGCTGGTAGAGGAGCGAGCCGCCGACGACGAGCTTCCCCTTCGGGAGGATGTAGGTGCCGCGGCAGCTCCGCGAGCGGCCGCTGTCGACGAACGTGCAAAGAAGCTCGGAGCGGCCGATCGTGTTGCCCGTCCCTCGCTCGAGCAGCCGGCTGCGGATGATCTCCTGGTCGCCGGGCGAGACGCCGCGGGGACCCATGTCGATCCGGGTCGACGCCAGCACGCGATCATTGATCCTGATCGTCGCCTTGCCCGTCCCAGCTTCCGATCGGGCCTGCCACGGGCCGACGGCGACGATGCCGACGAGTACGCCCGTCAGCAGCCAGCCGACCTTTCTGTTCATGCCCCCTCCTTGTTGTTCGTACTGGACTCTCCATTCGGCCCCGGCAGCTCGAGCCAGAAGGTCGTGCCTTCGCCGGGGTCGCTGTCAAAACCGATCGTGCCGCCGTGAGCCTCTACGATCTCGCGCGAGACCGCCAGTCCGAGGCCGGTTCCGGTGATGCCCGTGGCGCTTGCGTCGCCCCGGAAGAACTTCGTGAAGATGCGGCTCTGCTGATCCTCCGGGATCCCGAGCCCCTCGTCGTGCACGGCGAC
>DASQKK010000020.1:0-5681 GCA_035630545.1 Gaiellaceae bacterium | reverse complement strand
CCGGCTCGCGGGCGACGACGAGTGCGACGACTTGCGCGCGGAGTGTCAGGCACTCCGCGAGGACGGCTTCGCCGTCGAATGGCGCAGCGAACTGCCCGAACCGCTCGCCGGCCGCTTCCCGGGCGCCCTCTTCCACCCGGATGACGCGGTCCTGCAGCCGGCGCGGCTCGTGCGGCGGCTGGCGCTGACAGCGGCGGAAGCGGGCGTCGAGCTCCGCGAGCACGATCGCGTCGCGGACCTCGAGGAGCTCGAGGCCGAGACAGTCCTCGTCGCCACGGACGGCTACCCGAGTGGGCTGCTCGGCGAGCTCGAGGGGCTGATCATCCCGACGCGCGGGCAGATGATCGCGACCGAGCCGTTGCCGGAGCGCCTGTTCCCGCTGCCACACTACGGCCGTCACGGGTACGACTACTGGCACCAGAACGAGGAAGGCCGGTTGATCGTCGGCGGCTTTCGCGACGCCGACATGGACTCCGAATTCACCGCCGAGGAGGCGACGACGGAGCGAATCCAGGGAGCGCTCGACGGGTTCGCCGAGGCACTGCTCGGCCGGATGCCGACCGTGACGCACCGCTGGGCGGGAGTGTTCGGGCTCGTCCCCGACCTGATGCCGGTCGTCGGCCCGCACCCGTCGCGCGAGCGCCTCTGGGTCGCGGGCGGCTACTCCGGCCACGGCAACGTGCTCGGGCTGATGTGCGGCGACCTCGTCGCGCAGGCGATCGCCGGCGAGCCGCATCCGCTGCTCGAGCGGATGAGCCCGGCACGACTCGTCGCCTAGAGCTCGATCTGCGTCAGGTCGAGCTCGTCCGCGCGTTCGTAGGCGGCGATCGCGATCGCGAGATCCTGGATCGCGAGGCCGGTCGAGTCGAAGATCGTGATCTCTTCGTCCGAGCGGCGTCCTTCGGCGTCGCCGGTGAGCACGGCTCCGAGCTCGGTCACGTCCGCCCGCGTGATCGCGCCCGCGTCGACCGCCGCCGCGAGCTCGCCGCCGTGGCTCGCCTGCTCCCATTCGTCGCAGAAGACATGGACGCGGGCGATCTCCGCAACCGCGATCTCAGCCTTCCCGGGCCCGTCCGCGCCCATCAGGCTCACATGCTGGCCTGCGTGGAGCGAGCCCTCCGAAAGGAGCACCTCTCGTCCGGGCGTGACCGTGACGACGACCTGGGCGGCGAGCGCCTCCACCTCGCTCGGCGCGACCTCGACGCCGAGCTCGGCGGCGACCGCACGACGGCGTTCGTCGTCGACGTCCCAGAGCGCCACGTCGCGGCCACACGCCTTCAGGCTCCGCGCCGCCGCTCGCCCGTTCACGCCTGCGCCGACGACGGCAGCAGCTCCTGCGAGTCCGAGCGTCTCGGCAGCGAGTGCGGCCGCCGCGCCCGTCCGCAGCGCCGTCACGGCGCCTGCGTCGAGCACCGCTTCGACGAGGCCCGTCTCGGCGTCCGAGAGGACCACGAGACCGCTCACCGTCGGCAGCCCGCGCGCAGGGTTGCCCGGGAAGGACGTCACCCATTTCAACAGTGCGTGCCCGCCCCCGAGCGCCGGCATCGCCCGGAAGTCGCCCGCCGGATAGTTGGTCACGTACAGCTTCGGCTGCATCGTCCACTCGCCACGCGCATGCGCCACGAACCCGGCGTGAACCGCCTCGTACGCACGCTCGGGCGGAACCGCCGCGTCGACGTCACGGGCCGAGAGGAACGGGACCGCCACGGCTACAGCGTCTTCAGAGCGGCGCCGACGTCCTCGAGCGCCTTCTTCGCATCGGCGAAGAGCATGGAGGTCTTCGGCTCGTAGAAGAGCGGGTTGTCGATCCCGGCGAACCCCGGGCTGAGCGAGCGTTTGACGACGACGACGGTGGCGGCGCGATCGACGTCGATGATCGGCATCCCGTAGATCGGGCTGCCCGGGTCGGAACGCGCGGCCGGGTTGACGACGTCGTTCGCGCCGAGGACGACGACGACGTCCGTCTGCGGTAGCTCCGGGTTGATCTCGTCCATCTCCTTGAGCTGGTCGTACGGCACGTTCGCCTCGGCGAGGAGGACGTTCATGTGCCCCGGCATGCGGCCGGCGACCGGATGGATGCCGTAGAGGACGTCGACGCCCTTGGCCTCGAGCTGCTCCGCGACCGCGCGAACGTCGTGCTGGGCCTGCGCGACCGCGAGTCCGTAGCCGGGGACGAACACGACCTTGCGCGCGTAGCCGAGCATGATCGCCAGGTCCTCCGCCGTCGTCGCGCGCACGCTGCGCCCGTCCTCGAGCGCGGCCGGGCCTGCGCCCGCCTGCACCGAGCCGAACGCGCCGAAGAGGACGTTGCCGATCGAGCGGTTCATCGCGCGGCCCATCATCAGCGTCAGCAGCGTGCCCGAGGCGCCGACGAGCGCACCGGCAACGATGAGCACGTCGTTGTGGAGGAGAAAGCCGGCGGCCGAGGCGGCAACACCCGTGAAGGCGTTCAGCAGCGAGATCACGACCGGCATGTCGGCGCCGCCGATCGGCAGGACGAAGAGGACGCCGAAGGCGAGCGCGGCCACGATCAGGGCGACGACGAAGAGATCCCCCTCGGCACCCGCGACGATCAGCCCGCCGAGGACGAGCGCGGTCAAGAGCACACCGGCGTTGACGAACTGCTGCCCCGGATAGACGATTGGGCGGCCGCTCAGCAGCTCCTGCAGCTTCGCGAACGCGACCAGCGAGCCCGAGAAGGAGATGCTCCCGATCAGGGCCGAGAGCAGGATCGTGATCGACTCCTCGGCGGACAGCTCGCCCGGCAGCGGCGTCAGGTTGTGGAACTCCGCCAGCGCGATCAGCGCCACAGCGCCGCCGCCCACCCCGTTGAACAGGGCGACCATCTGCGGCATCGCCGTCATCTTCACCGAGCGCGCGCCGACCACGCCAATGACGGCGCCGATCGCCATCGCGATGCCGATCCAGACGAAGTTCTCGAGCCCCTCCTGCAGCAGCGTGACCGCGATCGCGAGCGCCATCCCGGCGGCGCCGAGCAGGTTCCCCTGGCGGGCGCGCTTGGGCGAGGAGAGGAAGCGGAGCGCGAGAATGAAGGTCACGATCGTGACCAGGTAGAGCAGGTCCGTGGTCGTTCGGCTCATTCGGTCTTCCGAGGCCGGCGCTGCTTGAACATCTCGAGCATCCGGTCCGTGACGACGAAGCCGCCGACGACGTTGGCGGTGCCGAGCACGACCGCGAAGAAGCCGACCACCAGCGTCAGCGTGTCCGCGCCCGCCCGGCCGGCGACGAGGATCGCGCCGACGAGAACGATGCCGTGGATCGCATTCGTCCCCGACATCAGCGGCGTGTGCAGCATCGTCGGCACCTTCGAGATCACCTCGATCCCGAGGAAGATCGCGAGCACGAGGATCGTCAGCTCGAAGACGAGGGTCTCGTTCATCTAGACGCTGACCTTCGGGCGCGTGACGCAGGCGCCACCGGTGATCTCGTCGTCGAAGTCGAGCGTCGGCTCGCCGCCCGGGGCCAGGTGGAGCAGGAGCGCGGTGACGTTGCGCGAGTAGAGCTGGCTCGCGTGGTAGGGCGTCCGCGAGGCGAAGTCGGTGAAGCCGACGATCGTGACGCCGTGGCGCTCCACCTCGGCGCCCGGCTCGGTCAGCTCGCAGTTGCCGCCGGTCTCGGCGGCGAGGTCGACGATGACGGAGCCGGGCCGCATCTTCTCGACCGCCGTCGCCGGGATCAGCTTCGGCGCCGGCCGGCCGGGCACGAGCGCCGTCGTCACGACGACGTCGTACTCGGGGATCCGCTCCTCGAGCGCAGCCTGCTGGCGCGCCTGCTCCTCCGCAGTCAGCTCGGCCGCGTAGCCGCCGCTCGTCTCCGTGCCCTGGACGCCGAGATCGAGGAACGACGCACCGAGGCTCTCGACCTGCTCTCGCACCGCCGGCCGGACGTCGAAGCCCGAGACGATGGCGCCGAGCCGGCGCGCGGTCGCGATCGCCTGCAGGCCGGCGACGCCCGCGCCGAGGACGAGGACCTTCGCCGGCGCCACCGTCCCGGCCGCAGTCATCAGGAGCGGGAAGAGCCGCGGCAGCCGATCTGCGGCCGCGACCACCGCCTTGTAGCCGGTGACAGTGCTCTGCGACGAGAGCGCGTCCATCGATTGTGCCCGCGTGATCCGGGGGATCGACTCCATCGCGAACGCCACGACGCCCCGCTCGGCGAGTCGTTCGATCCCGGCCGTGTCGGTGAGCGGTGAGAGGAAGCCGATCAGGACCGTCCCTGGCGCGAGTTCAGCGACCTCCGCCGGAGCGGGCGCTGCGACCCGGACGACCGCCTGCGCGCCGCCGAGGAGGTTGCCGTGCTCGACGACCTCGGCGCCTGCAGCCGAGTACTCGGCGTCGTCGAATCCTGCGGCGGCGCCGGCGTCGCGCTCGACTGCGATCTTGAAGCCCGCAGCGGTCAGCCGCCCGATCGAGTCGGGCACGAGCGCAACCCGCCGCTCGCCGACGCCGGTTTCTTTCGGGACTGCGATCCTCACGGAGAGCGAACTCTACGGAGCCGGGCAGTCGGCAAGGAAGGGAACCGGAGGCAGCCCTGGAAAGCCACGCGCAGTGGGGTCACTGCTCGCCACCTTCTCCGCCGCCCTCGAGGCTCGCGACCCGTACCTGAGGGGGCACTCGACACGGGTGACGGCGTTCGCGGAATCGCTTGCGCGGGTGCTCGGCTGGCGCGGCTCGCGGCTCGAGGCGCTGCAGCTCGGCGGCTCGCTCCACGACGTCGGGAAGATCTCCGTCGACGCCAGCGTGCTGCTCAAGGCAGGCCCGCTGACCGAGCAGGAGCTCGAGCAGATCCGGCGTCACCCGGTCACGGGGGCACGGCTCGTCGAGAGCTTCGACGACTTCGAGGCCGCGCTGCCGTACGTCCTGCACCATCACGAGCGCTGGGACGGCTTCGGCTATCCACACGGGCTCAGCGGCGACAGGATTCCGCTGGAGGCGAGGGTGCTCGGGGTGGCCGACGCGTTCGACGCGATGACGTCTGCGCGGGCCTACCGGCCGGCGCTCTCGGTCGAGCAGGCGCTCGTCGAGCTGGAGCGGTGCGCGGGCTCCCAGTTCGATCCGGAGCTGGCGCGGGCGTTCGTCGACGGCTGGCGGCAGGGCGAGATCAGCGTGCCGGGCCGCCCCGTGCGACTCGCGATCTAGATTCTCTTCTAGAGCGAGGACCAGACCTCGAGCTTCTGGATCGTGCGGCGGATCACCTCGTCGGTGAACTCGCGCGAACCGGCGTGGCCGCCGAGGTCGGCGGTGCGAATCCCCTCCGCCACCGCCTCGAGCGTCGCCTCGCGGATCGCCCGGCCGGCCGCCTGGCCCTCCTCGTCCGCGTGCGTGAGCAGGGCCGCGCCGGCGAGGATCATCGCCATCGGGTTGGCGACGTCCTTGCCGAAGAGCGACGGTGCGGTGCCGTGCGCCGCCTCGGCCATCAGCGCCCTCGGCACGTACTCGTCGTCGAAGGCGACGAGCATCGACTCCGAACCTGCGATCGAGCCGAAGAGCGGCAGCACGAGATCGGAGAGGATGTCGCCGTCGCGGTTCAGCGCCGGGATCACGAGCGGAGCACCCGTCTGCGCGAGCAGCAGCGCGAAGGTCGCGTCGATCAGCTGCGGCTCGTAGGGGACGTCGGGATGCCGCTCGGCGGCCGCGTCCATCTCCTCCTTCAGCATCCCC
>DASQKK010000019.1:0-19654 GCA_035630545.1 Gaiellaceae bacterium | reverse complement strand
GAAGCCCTTGGGCACGGCGGCCCCGCCTGGGTCCAGAACTCGTATTCGCTGCTCGAACGGGACGACGAGACCGGCGTTCTCCCCGTCGTCGGGCGGGCGGGTCTCGGCTACACGCCCTTCAGTCCGCTCGCCGGGGGCTGGCTGACGGGGAAGTACCGGCGCGACGAGGAGCCGCCGGCCGGCTCGCGGATGACGCTCCGGCCCGAGCCGTACCGGCACCTCCAGGACGGGCGCGTCTACGACGCGCTCGAGGCCTTCGAGACGATCGCGCATGAACGCGATACGAGCCCAGCGGCGCTGGCGATCGCCTGGCTGCTCGGCCACCCGCACGTCACCGCCGTCGTCATCGGCCCGCGCCGGCCCGACCAGCTGCGGCCCGCGCTCGATGCGGTCGCGCTGGACATCTCGCCGCTCGAGCGCGACCAGCTGGGAGCGCTCTTCGCATGAGCGTGCTCGTCCTCGACGAGCACCAGGTCCGCGCGCTGCTGACGATGGGCGAGTGCATCGAGGCGATGGAGGAGGTGCTGCGCTCGCTGGCGCGCGGTGAGCTGCATCAGCCGCTCCGGCCCGTCACGCGGCCCGAGGGCGCGGACAGCCTGATGGGCTTGATGCCTGCCTACCGCGGCGGCGAGCGGCCGGCCTGGTCGCTGAAGGAGATCGTGATCGCCCCCTGCAACCCGGCGCGCGGGCTGGACGCGCACCAGGGCGCCGTGCTCCTTCACGACGGCGAGACCGGCCGCCTGCGCGCGCTCCTGAATGCCTCCGCGATCACGGAGATCCGCACCGCCGCTGTCTCGGCGGTCGCGACCCGCGCGCTCGCCCGACCCGGCTCGAACGTCGTCGCGATCCTCGGCGGCGGCGTGCAGGCGCGCTCGCACGACGAGGCGATGCGCGCGGTGCTCCCGGACGCGGAGATCCGCACGTGGGCGCGGCGCGACGGCGGGACCCCCGAAGACACGCTCCGCGGGGCGGACGTCGTCTGCACGTGCACCAGCGCCCGCGAGCCGATCCTCGAGCGCGGCTGGCTGAAGCCGGGAGCGCACGTGAACGCCGTCGGATCGAGCGTGCCGAGTGCGCGCGAGCTCGACACCGAGACGATCGCGGCAGCGACGTTGATCGTCGACCGGCGCGAGTCGGCGCTGCACGAGGCCGGTGACCTGCTGCTGGCCGGATTCGGCGAGGAGCGAATCGCCGCGGAGCTGGGCGACGTGCTCGCCGGAACGCATCCCGGGCGCATGGACGCCGACGAGCTGACGGTCTTCAAGTCGCTCGGCCTCGGCGTCGAGGACCTCGCTGCCGCGGAGCTCGTCGTCGAGAAGGCGCGAGAGCAGGGCGTCGGCACCGAGGTCGACTTCTGATCGGTCTCGCCGAGATCGAGCGTGCCCGCGCCACGATCGCCGGTGCCGCGATCCGGACGCCGCTCGTTCGGCTGGAGGTCGATGCACCGGCCGAGATCTGGCTCAAGCTCGAGAACCTGCAGCCGATCGGCTCGTTCAAGATCCGCGGCGCCGTCAACGCGATCCGGAGCGCGCCGGCGGCCGAGACCGCGAAGGGGGTGGTCACCGTCAGCGCCGGGAACATGGCCCAGGGCGTCGCCTGGGCGGCGCGGGAGCTCGGCGTCCCGGCGACGATCGTCGCCCCCGAGCAGGCGCCGCAGACGAAGCTCGACGCGATCGCGCGGCTGGGCGGGCGGGTCGAGAAGGTGCCCTACGAGCGCTGGTGGGAGGTCATGACCACGTCCCGCTACGACGGCGCCGACGGCTTCTTCGTCCATCCGGTGCAGGACGAGCGCGTGATCGCCGGCAACGGGACGATCGGGCTCGAGCTCGCCGAGCAGCTGCCGGACGCGGACGCGGTGCTCGTGCCCTGGGGCGGCGGCGGCCTCTTCACCGGGATCGCGAGTGCGCTCGCGGCCGTCCGGCCCGAGGTCCGGGTCTTTGCGATCCAGCCCGAGACGGGCGCCGCCGTCAGCGCCGCGCTCGCGGCGGGCGAGCCGAGCGAGGCACCGGGCTTCGCGCCCTCGTTCGTCGACGGCGCGGGCGCCAAGGTCGTGCTCCCGGCAATGTGGGAGCGCGCCCGACCGCTGCTCGCCGGCGCCGAGGCGGTCTCGCTCGACGACGCAGCCGCTGCGGTGCGCCTTCTCGCCGAACGCGCGCGGGTGATCGCCGAGGGTGCCGGGGCGCTCGCGCTCGCCGCCGCGCTCTCGGGGCGCGTCCCCGGGCACAAGCTCGTCTGCATCGTCTCGGGCGGGAACATCGACGCCGCCCGGCTGACGGCGATCCTCCGCGGCGAGACGCCTGCCTAGCTGGCTTTTCGCGCCAGCGGCAGCACGAACCAGACGATCGCGAACAGTGCCGCCGTCGCGGTCGTGACGATCGTCGTCGTCACGCCCTTGAAGATCATGTCGGTGACGAGGAAGACGACGGCCGTCATCCCGACCGCCAGGAAGACCATGCCGACGATCGCGAAGACATTGGAGATGCGCAGCATCGCCTCCTTGTCGCGGTCGCGAAAGCGGATCCGGTGGTAGGCGCTGGGTGCGATCAGGAAGACCGAGCCTGCAAGCGTGCTCAGCAGCGCGGCCATGTAGGTGTCGCGCTGGAGCGCGGTCGTTTCGGCGAAGCGCTGCGAGAACGGCACCGCCAGCAGGAAGGCGAACAGGACCTGCACGCCGGGCAGCGCGACGCGCAGCTCGTTCAGCAGCTCGATCAGCTCGCGGTTGACCCGCTCCTCGTGCGTCTCCTCGGCCACGCGGGCGGAGGGTAGACGACTACGCCGCGGCGGCGGTGTCGTACGTCGCTAGCTGCTGCTTCAGCTTGGCGCGGATGGCCGGTCAGGATCTGCGAGACCCGGGTCTCGCTGACGCCGAGCTGCGCCTCACCCCTCCGGTGCGCGGACGACGCCGGCAAAGCGGAAGCCGAGCGGCTGGATCGCGCCGGCGTCGATCAGCGCCTGCTCGAGCACCTCCGTGGCGACTCCGCCGAGCAACCGGCAGAGGAACGGCGTCGGCACGAACTCGCGCTCCTCGAACCGCGCATCGACCGCGATGCGGAGCGACTCGAAGCCGTGCACGCCGACGTGCTCCGCCTCCCACTCGTCGCGCAGAGCGTCGAGCGACGCCGGCGCTTCGCCCTCGCCGGCCGCGGCCAGCGTGCGGCGCTGGTTGTAGAACCAGTCGAGCGTCCCCTCGTCCGCGAGATCCCACGCTTGCTCGTCGAGGACGAGCACGCCACCGACGCGCAGCAGCGCAGCGATCCGGTCGAGCGCGTGCCCGAGGTCGCGGATGTGGTGCAACGAGTGCGAGGCGACGACGGCGTCGAACGGGCCCTCCTCCAGATCGAGATCCTCGAGGCTGATCCGGCGAAAACGCTCTCCCTGCGGCGCGAGCGGGTCGATCCCGAGCACCTCGTAGCCGGCGACCGCCAGCGCGGTCGTCAGCTCGCCCTGGCCGCAGCCGACCTCGAGCACGCGCGCCGGCGGCGTGGGGAGTTGCGCGCCGGCGAAGTCGAGGAACGTAGATTGAGCCACGATGGCGGAGACTACGGTGAACGCGACGGCCGTCCGCCGTCTTGCCGTCTCGGCGCAGGGATACGCCATCCGCTACCGGCGTGCGACGGGGGCGAATGTCGAGGCCGCGATCAGGCGGCTCTCGTGCGTCCAGCTCGACTCGATCTCGACGGTCGAGCGCAGCCACCGGATCGCCCTCGCCGGCCGCGTCGGCGACTATCCGCGGGAGGCCGTCTCGCAGCTGCTCGGCCGCGGCCGGATCTTCGAGTACTGGGCCCACGAGGCCTGCCTGCTCCCGATCGAGTCGTGGCCGCTCTTCCGGCGGGCGATGGAGAACGGCGGCCGCGGCTGGTACGGGGCCGTCGGCAAGACGCATCCGCACCTCGCCGACGAGATCCTCGCCGAGATCCGTGAGCGCGGCCCGCTCGCGTCGCGCCACTTCGAGGGCGCGGCCGGCGGGGGGATGTGGAACTGGAAGCCGGCGAAGGCGATGCTCGAGCGGCTCTGGAACCACGGCGACCTCGTGATCGCCGGTCGCCAGGGATTCCAGCGCGTCTACGACCTGGCCGAGCGGGTGATTCCGCGCGCGCAGCTCGACGCGCCGGTCCCGTCCGAGCACGAAATGCTGCGGACGTTCGCGGAGGAGGCCGTGCGAGCGCGCGGCGTCCTCACCGAGGCCGGCGTCAAGGAGCACTGGCGCCTGCGCGGCGGCGTCGCCCGTGTGCTGCCCGCGATCGACGAGCTCGTCGCCGAGGGGCGGCTGCGGCGACTGCGCGTCGACGACGGCGGCGCGGACGTGCTCGTGGTCGCCGGGGCGGAGCTCGACCGGCCGGCCCCGCGCGCGGCGGTGCTGCTGTCGCCGTTCGACAACCTGCTCTGGGACCGCCCCTTCGCGCGGCGGATCCTCGGCTTCGACCATCTGATCGAGGTCTACAAGCCGGCGCCGCAGCGCCAGTACGGCTACTACGTCCTCCCCTTCCTCCGCGGCGACCGGATCGTCGGCCGCGCCGATCTGAAGTCGGAGCGGAAGGAGGGGCGACTCCTCGTGCGCGCCTTCCACCGCGAGGACGGCGTCCGCGCCTCCGGCGCGCTCGACGATGCACTCGACCGTGCGCTCGACCGGCTCGCCCGTACGATCGGGCTTGAGGAGGTCGTCAGGTGAACGTGACCCTCGAGGAGGCTCGGCGGATCGCGGTGCGGGCGCAGGCGCTCGACGGCTCCGCGTCCGGCGTGCTCGAGACCGTGCGCCGGCTCGGCCTCCTCCAGATCGACGTCGTCCAGCCCGTCGAGCGCCCGCAGCATCTCGTCCTCTTCAGCCGGCTCGGCCCCGGCTACGACCGAGCCGAGCTCGACCGGCTGCTCTGGGAGGAGCGCGCGCTCTTCGAATGGAACGCATTCATCTACCCGATCGAGGACCTGCCGCTCGTGCGTGCGCGGATCCGCCGCTTCCGCCGCGAGCGGACCCGGAAGGACCAGCGCTGGGTGCGCGAGTTCCTGGCCACGAACCGGAGCTTCCGCCGCTATGTGCTGACCGAACTCGACCGCAATGGGCCGATGCTCTCCCGCGATTTCGAGGACCGCGCCAAGGGCGAGCGCGATCGCGACAGCCGCTGGTGGGGACCCCGGCTGGTCGGCCTGATGCTGCTCTCGCTCCACCTCTACGGCGAGATCACCATCGTGGGCCGAAACGGCGGTGAGCGGCTGTGGGACCTGACGCCGCGCTGGTGGCCGGAGACGGAGACCGTCTCGATCCGTGAAGCAGATCGGATCCGGGAGGAGCAACGCTTCCGCAGCCAGGGCGTGCGGCTCCGGAAGGGCGAGTGGGAGGCGCACCCGGACGCGACCGATGGGCCTGTGCCGGACCGCGCCGTGCTCCTCTCCCCCTTCGACCGGCTCGTCTCCGACCGCGACCGCGCCGAGGCGCTCTGGGGCTTCCGCTACCGGCTGGAGATGTTCGTGCCGAAGGCAAAGCGAGAGTACGGCTACTACGTGCTGCCGCTGCTCGTCGGCGACGAGCTCGCCGGCCGCGCCGAGCCTCGCTTCGAGCGCAAGACCGGGACGCTCGAGCTGCTCGGAGCCTGGGGCGACACGTCGCGGCTGGACGAGGCTCTCGACGACCTCGCCGCCTGGCTCGGCTCATCTAGCATCAAGCGTTGATGGACTTCGAGACCCGTGCGATCCACGACGGCCAGGAGCCCGACCCGGCGACCGGCGCGATCATCACGCCGATCTACCAGACGTCGACGTACGTCCAGGAGGCGGTCGGCGTCCACAAGGGCTACGACTACGCACGCGTGGCCAACCCGACCCGCTCTGCCCTGCAGAGCGCGCTCGCGTCGCTCGAGAACGCCGAGCACGGGGTCGCCTTCTCCTCCGGGCTCGGCGCGACGACGACGCTGATGCACCTCGTCAACCCGGGCGAGCGGGTCGTCCTGATCGCCGACGTCTACGGCGGCGTCTACCGGATGACCTCCCAGGTCTACGAGCCCAAGGGCTACGTCTTCGACTACCTCCCGGCGCCGGAGTTCACGAACCTGGCCGGCCATCTGGACGACAACACGCGCATGGTCTGGATCGAGAGCCCGTCGAACCCGATGCTGAACGTCGTCGACATCCGCGCGGCGGCGGACGCCGCCCACGCCGTCGGCGCGATCCTCGTCGTCGACAACACCTTCGCGACCCCGTACCTCCAGAACCCGCTCGACCTCGGCGCCGACGCCGTCGTCCACTCGACGACGAAGTACCTCGGCGGCCACTCCGACGTCGTCGGCGGCTTCGTCGGCACGAACGACCCGACGATCGCGGAGCGTCTCTACTTCCTGCAGAAGTCGCTCGGCGCCGTGCCGGGGCCGTTCGACTCCTGGCTCGTCCTGCGCGGGATCAAGACGCTGGCCGTGCGAATGCGCCAGCACTGCGAGAACGCACGCGCGATCGCCGGCTGGCTCGAGCAGCAACCCGGCATCGAGCAGGTGCTCTACCCCGGGCTCGCCTCGCATCCCGGCCACGAGATCGCGAAGCGACAGATGCGCGACTTCGGCGGGATGATCTCGTTCCTCGTCGACACGGAGGAGACAGCGGTCGAGCTCGTCGCGAAGACGAAGCTGTTCCAGCTCGCCGAGTCACTCGGCGGCGTCGAGAGCATGATCGAACACCCGGCGCGGATGACGCACGCCTCGACCGCCGACGCCCCGTTCGCGGCGCCCCGAAACCTGATCCGTCTCTCGGTCGGAATCGAGTCGGTCGACGATCTGATCGCCGATCTCGCCGCCGCACTCGTCCCCGCAGCCGCCCACGCCAAGTAACAAATTGTTGCAAGGGGAGCCGATCGACCTGCTCCACGGGGGTGCGGCCCGCACGATCGGGGCGTACCTGCTGGACACGCCCGAGGGCCTGTCCCTCTTCGACTGCGGCCCCTCGAGCTGCATCCCTGCGCTCGAGCAGGGGCTCGCCGAGCGCGGAGTCGAGCTCGGCGAGGTCAGCCACCTGCTCCTCTCCCACATCCATCTCGACCACGCCGGCGCCGCCGGGTCGCTCGTCCGGAAGCAGCCCGGCCTCCAGGTCTGGGTCTCCGAGGTGGGCGCGCCGCACCTGATCGACCCGTCGCGGCTCGAACGCAGCGCGCGCCGGCTCTACGGCGACAGCTTCGACGGCCTCTGGGGAGAGCTCGCTCCCGTGCCGGGGCGGAACGTGCACGTCGCCGAGAACCGCGCCGCCGGCCTCGAGGTCTTCGCCGCTCCGGGCCACGCGTCGCACCACGTCTGCTACTCCGACGGCAGCACGCTCTACGCCGGCGATGCAGCGGGCGTTCGGATCGCGCCGAGCCGTTCCGTGTTGCCGCCGACGCCGCCGCCGGACGTCGACGTCGAGGCCTGGTACCGGACGCTCGAGCAGATCGAGCGGCGTGCGCCCGAACGGCTCGCGCTGATCCACTTCGGCCTCGTCGACGACGTCAGCCGCCATCTCGGCGAGCTCCGCGCGCGGCTGGACACGTGGTCGAAGCGGGTCGAGAAGGGAGCAACGGAGGTGGAGTTCGTCGCCGCCGCCCGCGGAGACCTTCCCCCCGACGAGGCAGACGCGTACGACCGCGCGATGCCTTTCTGGCAGTCCTACGCCGGCCTCCGCCGCTACTGGGACCTGCGTGCGGGCGAGTAGCGCGCCGCTCCGCGAACGCGAGTTCCGCCTCCTCTTCGCCGGCCGGACGGTCTCCCTCGTCGGGAGCGCGATCGCGCCCGTTGCGCTCGCGTTCGCCGTCCTCGACCTCACCGGTTCGAAGACCGACCTCGGCCTGATCCTCGCCGCGCGTGAGATCCCGCTGATCGTGTTCCTGCTCGTCGGCGGGATCTGGGCCGACCGGCTGCCGCGGAACCGGGTGATGGTCGGCGCCAACGTCGTCAGCGGCCTCGCGCAGGCGGTGACCGCCACCCTGCTGATCACCGGCAACGCGGAGGTCTGGCACCTCGCCGCGCTCGCGGCGGCGAACGGCGCCGCGTCAGCATTCTTCTTCCCCGCCTCCGCCGGGATCGTCCCGCAGACCGTTCCCGTCTCCCTGCTCCAGCAGGCGAATGCGCTGCTGCAGCTGGCGATGAACACGGCGATGATCGGCGGGGCCGCGATCGCCGGGTTCCTCGTCGCCGGGTTCGGCCCCGGCTGGGCGATCGCCTTCGACGCAGGCACGTTCCTGCTCGCCGCGTCGCTGATCGCGCTGATGCGGCTGCCCGCGGTCGTGCGAGAGCACGCGCCCAACTTCCTCCACGAGCTCGCCGTGGGCTGGCGCGAGTTCCGCTCGCGAGCGTGGCTCTGGTCGATCGTGCTCCAGTTCTCGTTCCTCCTGATGACGGTGATGGGCGCGTTCCTCGTCCTCGGGCCGGTCGTCGCCGACGAGGAGCTCGGCGGCCCGAAGGCGTGGGGCGCGATCCTGACCGGCTGGTCGGCCGGGCTCGTGTTGGGGGGCCTGGTCGGGCTGCGCTTCCGGCCGCGGCGGATGCTGCTCGCCGCCACGCTGGGGATCCTCGCGCTCCCGCTGCCGCTGATCGCGCTCGGCTTTCCGCTCTCCGTGCCGGCGATCGCTGCGGCCGCGTTCGTCGCCGGGGTCGGGAACGAAATCTTCGGGCTGCTCTGGCACACGACGATGCAGCAGGAGATCCCGCCCGACAAGCTCTCGCGCGTCTACTCCTACGACGCACTGGGCTCGATCGGCCTCGTGCCGCTCGGCTACGCGCTCGCCGGCCCCGCGGCCGAGGCGTTCGGCGTCCGCGCGACCCTCTGGGGCGCGGCGGCGATCGGGATCGGCGTCACGCTCGCGGTACTGCTCGTGCGCGACGTGCGCACGCTCGAGCGCGCTACGCCCAGCCCGTCACCAGCCAGCGGCGACCCTGGAACCGCCACAGCATGAGCCCGAACCGGACGCACATCAGCGCGCAGAGGGACGCCCAGACGCCAACGATCCCCCAATCGAAGGCGAGCGCCGCGAGCGACCCGACCGCGCACACCGCGAACGCGGCCACCATCGACCACATCAGGAAGGGGCCGTCGCTGGCGCCGATCAGGATCCCGTCGAGCGCGAAGACGGCGCCGTTCACCGGCAGCATCAGCACGAACAGGGGCCAGATCGCCTGCGCCCGCTCGACCACGAGCTCGTCATTCGTGAACACATACGGCAGCACGCTCTGAAGCGCGAGGATCATCGTCGCGAAGAGGATCCCCGCGTAGACGGAGAGCCAGATCATCCGCACGCTGGCCGCGTACGCCCGCTCGGTGTCGCCGGCGCCGAGGCCGCGGCCGACGAGCACCTGCCCCGCAATCGCCAGCGCGTCGAGGACGAAGGCGAGGAAGATCCAGAGCTGGAACGCGACCTGATGGGCGGCCAGCGAGGCGTCCCCGAAGCGCGCGATCACGGCCCCCGCGAGCGTGAAGGCGGCGAGGAGCGCGGCAGTGCGGACGAAGATGTAGCGACCGATCACGAGCAGCCGCCGCATCAGCCTCGCCACCGGCCGGGCATCGCCGTAGGCGGCGCGGAGGATGACGACGATGAACGCTGCACCCATCCCGGCCTGCGCGATCACCGTCCCCCACGCCGAGCCTTCGATCCCCCAGTCGAAGCCGTAGACGAAGAGCACCTCCAGGACGACGTTGACGACGTTTGCCGCAATCACGATCACGAGCGGCGTCCGCAGGTCGGCGATGCCGCGCAGGTATCCCTGGCCCCCGAGCGCGAGAAACGCGAACGGCAGCCCGATCGCCGCGATCCGCATGTAGGTGACGGCGTAGTCGGCGGTCTGCCCCTCGACGCCCATCAGGTCGACGATCTGCGGCGCAAGCGCTGCGACGCCGATCGCGATCGCGAGCCCGAAGCCGAGCGAGAGCCAGAGCGCCTGCGCTCCGAGCCGGTTCGCGATCGTCCCCTCGCCCGCCCCGGACGCCCGCCCGACCTGCGCCGTCGTGCCGTACTGGAGGAAGTTGAACAGGCCGAAGAGGCTGCTCAGGACCGTCGCCGCGATCGCGAGCGCGGCCAGCTGCGGCCGGCCGAGGTGGCCGACGATTGCGGTGTCGACGAGCAGGTAGAGCGGCTCGGCTGCGAGCGCGCCCAGCGCCGGGACGGCGAGCTTGAGGATCTCGCGGTCGTACTCGGAGCGGAGCCTCACGTCGCGGCGAGAGCCGCCTCGTAGGCCGCGACGTAGTCCGCAACCATCCGCGCGGGCGTGAACCGCTCCTCGACGTCGCGGCGCATCTCGGCCGGGTCGAGTGCGTCGGCCTCGTCGAGCACGTCCTCGGTCTCGCGCCAGTCGTCGACGACGATCCCGGTGCGGCCGTGGTCGATCACCTCGGGCACTGCGCCCCAGCGGGTCGCGATCACCGGCGTCCCGCACGCCATCGACTCGATCATCACGAGCCCGAACGGCTCTTGCCATGAGATCGGGAAGACCGTGGCACGTGCGTGCTGGAGCAGTTCGACCTTCTCGCCGTGGCTCACCTCGCCGACGTACTCGCGGTCGCCGCCGAGGTGCGGGCGGACATAGGCGTCGAAGTACTGCTGCTCGGCCGGCTCGGCGCACTTGCCGGCGATCTTCAGCGGCAGCCCCGCCTCGAGCGCGATCGTGACCGCGCGGTGGGCGCCCTTGTCGGGGCTCATCCGCCCGAGGAAGAGCAGGTACTCGCCCCGCACCGGGTGATAGGGGTAGAAGGAGAGGTCGAGCGCGTTCGGGATGTTCGCGATCCACGGCAGGTCCGGGCGCGGATCACGCTGGCTGAGCGAGAGCGAGATCAGCTTCGCGTGCGGCGCCATCCGCACGACCTGCTCGTAGAGGTCGCCGGGATGGCCGTCGACCGGGCCGTGCACCGTATGCACGAGCGGCGTCGACAGGAGCGAACCGAGCGCGAGGCCCATCAGCCCGGTGTGGTCGTGGATGACGTCGAAGTCCTCGTGGCGCGCGAAGCAATTGAGGGCGTGCTGGAGCTCCCAGAACGTCTGCCCGATCCGGTCGCTCGGCGCCTCCTCGAATGCGGCCGCGAGCCTCGCGCGCGTGCGCGAGTCTCCGGACGCGAAGAGCGTCACGTCGTGGCCGGCATCCGCGAGTCCGTCCGCCAGGAGCGAGACGATCCACTCGATCCCGCCGTAGCCCGAGGGTGGGACGGGGAACCAGACCGGGCTGAGGACGGCGACCTTCACGCTGCGTTGACGCTCACGCTACCCGCCTCGACGCCGACTTCCCAGCTCCGGCCGAGCGCCCGCACGCCGAGCAGCTCGAGCCCGTCGAGCCACGCGGGGGCCTCGACGAGCGTCGACCGGAGCCGGCCGGCGTCGAGATCGGGCTCCAGCCCGAGCAGGAGCCGCAGCAGCAGCACCGGTGTCCCGGCGGCCCACGCCTGCGGCCGTGCCGCGGTCGGGTAGGCGATCGGGAACGGCGTCTCCTGGCGGCCGAAGCCGGCGAAGACCTCCGGCAGCGACCAGTCGAAGAAGCGCGAGGCCGCCAGGAGCGCGTCCGCGATCCGGTGCATGCCCTCAGGCATTCCCGCCCGCGCGAGTCCCCATGCGCCGAGTGACGTGTCGTGTGGCCAGACGGTGCCGTTGTGGTAGCTGAGCGGGTTGAAGGCCGCGTCCACGGTCGACATCGTGCGGATCCCCCACCCCGACCACAGCTCGTCCTCCAGCAGCCGGCCGGCGATCGCAGCTCGGCGCGCCGGCGGCACGATCCCGCTCCAGAGCAGGTGCCCCAGGTTCGAGCAGAGCGAGTCGACCGGCCGCTTGTCGCCGTCGAGCGCCAGCGCGTAGAAGCCGCCGCGCTCGTCCACCCAAAACGCCTCGTCGAACCGCCGCTGCAGCTCCGCGGCCTCCAGCTCGAGCCGCTCGGCGAGGCCGTCTTCTCCCCACGCCGACCGCGCGATCTCCGCGAGGCGGAGCTTGGCGTCGTACACGTACCCCTGCACCTCACAGGGCGCGATCGGCGTCCGCGCGAAGCTGCCGTCGTGGAAGCGCTGCGAATCGCCCGAGTCCTTCCAGGACTGATTCTCGAGCCCGCGCGGCGTGCGCCGCTCGTACTCGACGAAGCCGTCGCCGTCGCGGTCGCCGTACTCGTCGATCCAGCGCAGCGCCGCGAGCGCCGGCCCCCGCAGGCGCCCAGCGAGGTCCGCCGACCCTGTCCACCGCCACGTCTCCGAGAGCAGCACGAGGAAGAGCGGTGTCGCGTCGACGCTGCCGTAGTAGCGGCCGAACCACGTCTCCGCCGCCCGGCCGCGCCGCAGCTCGTGGAGGATCTTCCCCGGCTCGGCGTCGATCGACGGGTCGTCTTCGGTCGCCTGCAGCCTGGCGAGCGCGTCCAGCGACGCAATTGCGAGCTCGGGTCCGAGCAGCATCGTCTGCAGGCTCGTGATCAGCGTGTCGCGGCCGAAGACGGTCATGAACCACGGCATCCCGGCCGCGGGCAGCATCTCGACGCCGTCGCCCTCCCGCATGCGGAGCGCGGCGAGGTCGTCGACCGACTGGCGGAACGCGAGCCGGAGGTCGTCCAGCTCGGTCTGGAGCCGGGGCACGCGCATGTGCCAGGCCGCCAGCGACTCCTGGACGTGCGCGCGCCCCTCGCCGAAGTGGCGTTCGACTGCGTGCGGGTGCGCCTCGGCGCCCGCGAGCGAGGCGACGACGTCGATTCGCAAATCCCAGCGCTCCCGCGGGGCGAGGTGGAGGTGGAAGCGGACGCGGGAGCCGTCGATCGCGCCCCGCCGCGAGAAGAGCACCTGCGTCTTGGCGCCGCCGTCGCGGTCCTCCTCCAGCACGAGCTGGTTCGACTCCTCGTCGTAGCGCACGGCGGCAGGAGGCGGCAGCGCCCTGGCGAGCATGGGGTTGCCGAGCGCGAAGTCGTGCTCCTTGACCGAGATGATGTCCGCGAAGTCGGTGCCGACGTCGAGCTCGAGCTCGAGCTCGAGCGGCGCAGCTGCCTCGTTCCGGAGCACGAGCACGTCCTGCATCCCGTCGCCCACGAACCGCTCGCGCGCGACCGAGAGCGAGTCCTGCGCGAGCCCGTTCGCGACCGGGTTGCGCAGGTAGAAGGCGGCCGAGAAGTACTCGACCTTGCCGGACGAGAGCAGGAGCGGCCGGGCGCCGTTGAGGCGCAGCTCGAGCCGGGAGAGGAAGCGCGTGTCCTCGGCGAAGAAGCCGTTCGTCTGCCCGTCGAGGTCGCCGATCTCGTCGCAGATGCAGAATGTCGAGCCCTCGAGGATCGTCATCCCCACGGGCTCACGCCTCGCGGAGGATTCGCGCGCCGCTCGACTGGGCGAGCGCGGTGACGACGACCTCGTCCACGTTCACGTTCGGCGGCCGCGTGAGCGCGAAGATGACGCAGTCGGCGACGTCCTCGGGGCGGACCGGCCCGCCGAGAGCGACGCCCGCGTAGACCGCGCTCGCCTTCGCTTCGTCGCCGCGGAACCGCACTTTCGAGAAGTCCGTCTCGACGAGCCCCGGCGCCACGTTCGTGATCCGGATCGGCCGCCCGAGCAGATCCTCGCGCAGCGCCTGCGTGAATCCGTGGACGGCGAACTTGGAGGTGACGTAGAGCGAGCCGTTCGGGTACGCGGCCTTGCCCGCGACCGAGCCCATGTTGACGATGTGGCCGCCATCACGGAGATGCGGCAGCACCAGCCGCGTCATCCGGATCAGCCCGTGCACGTTCGTCTCCAGCACGACCTCCTCGTCGGCCTCGGTCGAGTCGTCGAACGGGTCGCGGCCGAGCGCGAGGCCGGCGTTGTTGACGAGGACGTCGACGCCGCCGCCGAGCTGCTCGACGGCGGCCGCCACGAAGCGCTCGGCGGACTCCGGATCGGTGACGTCGAGCTCGAGCGCGATGTCGGTCTCGACCTGGTCGACCCGCCGCGCACCGCCGGCGACGCGCGCGCCTTCCGCCCGCAGCGCCCGTGCGATCGCGGCGCCGATGCCGCTGGAGGCGCCCGTGACGATCGCTGTCTTGCCGTCGAGCTTCATCGCGCCAGCTTAATCAGGCCCGGTGCGTGCTCGACCTGGAGCGTGGTGTGGGAGATCTGAAAGCGCTCCCGCAGCAGCTCGTCGACCTGCCGCCGGATCGCATGGCAGTCGGCGCCAGCGGTGACGAGCACGTGCGCGGAGAGGGCCGGGAAGCCCGAGGTGATCGTCCAGAGGTGCAGGTCGTGGACGCCGACGACGCCGGGCATCGAGGCGATCGCCGCGCCGACCTCGCGGGCGTCCATCCCGGCCGGCGCGCCCTCGAGCAGCACGCCGACCGTCTCGCGCAGGACGCCGAAGGTGCTGACGATGACCAGGAGCCCGATCACGAGGCCGGCGATCGGGTCGGCGTAGGCCCAGCCCGTCGTGATCACGACCAGCCCGGCGACGACGACCCCGGCCGAGGAGGCGAGGTCGGCGAGCACGTGCAGCATCGCCGCGCGGACGTTCAGGCCCGAGCCGGCACCGTGCAGGACCCGCGCCGCCGCAAGGTTGACGAGGAGGCCCGCCACTCCCGCGGCGAGCACCCAGCCGCCGACGACGCTCGGCGGGTCGGAGAACCTCCCGATCGCCGCCCAGACGATCCAGCCCCCGAGCAGCACGAGCACGAGCGCGTTCGTGAGCGCCGCCAGCACCTCGGCGCGGCGCCAGCCGAAGCTCCGCTCCGGCGTCGCCGGCCGCTGCGCGAGCCAGGCGGCGAAGAGGGCAAGTCCGAGCGCGAGCGCGTCGGAGAGCATGTGCGCGGCGTCGGCGAGGAGCGCCAGCGAATCGGCGGCGATTCCGACGACGGCCTCGACGCCGGCGAACCCCGCCACGAGGGCCAGCGCGATTGCGAGCGCACGCCTCTCTCCACCGTGTGAGTGCACCCCGGCACGGTAACGCGCCGCATTAACAACCTGTTTATAGTCCGCGCCGTGGCGGGGGTCACATTCCAGGGTGTGTCGAAGATCTACCCCGACGGAACGAGGGCGGTCAACGACCTCAACCTGGGAGTCGAGGACGGCGAGTTTCTCGTCCTGGTCGGCCCATCGGGCTGCGGCAAGACGACTGCGCTGCGAATGGTCGCCGGCCTCGAGGAGATCTCGGAGGGGCAGCTGAAGATCGGCGAACGGGTCGTCAACCATGTCCCGTCACGCGACCGCGACATCGCGATGGTCTTCCAGAGCTACGCGCTCTACCCGCACCTGAGTGTCTACGACAACATCGGCTTCAGCCTGAAGCTGAAGAAGATGGGCAAGAAGGAGATCGAGCGGCGCGTCAAGGAGGCGGCGCGGCTGCTCGGCCTCGAGGCCTATCTCGACCGCAAGCCGCGGGCGCTCTCGGGCGGCCAGCGGCAGCGCGTCGCGATGGGCCGCGCGATCGTGCGCGAGCCGGCCGCGTTCCTGATGGACGAGCCGCTCTCCAACCTCGACGCGAAGCTGCGCGTGCAGACGCGCGCGGAGATCAAGAAGCTCCAGGACGACCTCGGCACGACGACCATCTACGTCACGCACGACCAGGTCGAGGCGATGACGATGGGCGACCGCGTCGCCGTGATGCGCAAGGGCGAGCTGCAGCAGGTGGCCGAGCCTCAGGAGCTGTACGACCAGCCCGTGAACCTCTTCGTCGGGGGCTTCATCGGCAGCCCGGCGATGAACCTGGTCGAGGCGACGCTCGAGCGCGCCGACGGCGGCTTCGCCGTGGCTGCGGGCAATCAGACGATCGCACTCGGCGACGAGACGCTCTCTGCCCGTCCCGGCCTGAAGGACTACGAGGGACGCGGCGTGATCCTCGGCATCCGCCCGGAGGATCTCGAGGACGCCGTGCTCGAGCCCGACCGCGGCGAGACTCTCGAGGGCGAGGTCGAGCTGACCGAGGCCCTCGGCTCCGAGATCATGGTGCACTTCGCGATCGACGCACCTCCGGCGATCACGGACGAGGTGCGCGAGCTGCAGGAGGACGCCGGCACCGACGGCGGCCTCGGCACGCCGACGCAGGCGGAAGGCGGCCGCACGATCATGGTCGGACGCTTCGGCGCCCGCTCGAAAGCCGCCAAGGGCGAGCAGGTGAAGGTCGCCGTCGACACGCGCGCTTTGCATTTCTTCGATCCGGATACAGGTCTCGGTATCTACGACGGAAGCGAAAGAGAGGAAGCACGAGGATGACGAAGCAACGCTTCATTCTGCTCGCGCTGCTCGTCGGCGTACTTGCGTTTCTCGCCGCCGGCTGTGGCGGCGACGACGACGAGGCCGCGGACACCGGCGGCACGACCGAGGAAGGGGGCGGTGAGGCGGTCTCCGGCAACATCAGCGTGCTCGCCGTGTGGACCGGCGCCGAGGGCGAATCTTTCCAGGCCGTCCTCGACGGTTTCAAGGAGGAGAACCCCGACGTCACGGTCAGCTACAAGTCTGCCGCCGAGCCGGCGACGGTCCTCTCGACCGCCGTCGAGGGCGGTAACCCGCCGGACATCGCGGCGCTGCCGCAGCCCGGCTTCATGACCGACTTCGCGCAGCGTGGCGCGCTGAAGCCGATCGACTTCGCCGAGGACAAGATCAAGGAAGGCTTCTCCGACTCCTGGCTCGACCTCGGGACGGTCGACGGCAAGCTCTACGGCCTCTTCTTCAAGGGTGCCAACAAGTCGACGGTCTGGTACAACGCCGCCGCCTTCGAGGACGCCGGCGTCGAGCCACCGGCCGACTGGGACGCATTCCTCGAGGCAGGCGACACGCTGAAGGCATCCGGCGTGACGCCGTACTCGATCGGCGGCGCCGACGGCTGGACGCTCACCGACCTGTTCGAGAACATCTACCTCCGCTCGGCGGGACCGGAGAAGTACGACCAGCTGACGAAGCACGAGATCCCGTGGACCGACCCGTCGGTGAACGAAGCCCTGACCGAGATGGGCAAGGTGCTGCAGTCGGGCAACATCGCGGGCGGCACCTCGAGTGCCCTGCAGACGGACTTCCCGACGTCGGTGACGCAGGTCTTCGCCGATCCGCCGAAGGCCGCACAGGTGCTCGAGGGCGACTTCGTCGGCGGCGTCATCGCCGACGAGACGACGGCGGAGCCGGACACCGGCTTCAACGTCTACGCATTCCCGGAGATCAACGACTCCGGCCCGGTCGTGATGGGCGGTGGCGACGTGATGGTCATGTTCAAGGACAATCCCGCGGCACGGGCTCTGATCGAGTACCTCGCCACGCCCGAGGCGGCGGAGATCTGGGCCGCCAAGGGCGGCTTCTCGTCCCCGAACAAAAACGTCGACACCTCGGTCTATCCGGACGAACTGACGAAGAAGACCGCCTCCGAGCTCGCAAACGCGGAGGTGTTCCGCTTCGACATGTCCGACCTGATGCCGGGCGCCTTCGGCAGCGACGCGCTGTTCACACTGCTGCAGGACTTCCTCAAGACCCCGGACGACGTCGAGGCAATCCAGAAGAAGCTCGAGACGGCGGCCGCGTCGGCATTCAAGTCGTCGTAGGCCGGACGGAACCGAGAACGTGAGCAGCACCGGCGTAGGGGTGGAGCTTCCCGCAGGGGAGGCTCCACCACCTCCGCCACGCGACAGCGCGTTCCGCCGCGCGCTGCTGCCGCTCAGCTTCCTCGGCCCGGCGCTATTGCTGCTCTTCGTCTGGGTCGTCTACCCGATGGTCGCGACGATGTGGCGGAGCCTGTTCAACGACCGCGGCACCGAGTTCGTCTGGCTCGACAACTACGAGCAGATCTTCACCGACGAGCGGCTCCAGACAGCGCTCAAGAACAACGCGCTCTGGGTCCTGATCGTCCCGGCTGCCGTCACCGCCGTCGGCCTCGTCTTCGCCGTCCTCACCGAGCGGATCGTCTGGTCGACCGCATTCAAGATCTCCGTCTTCATGCCGCTCGCGATCTCGCTCTTCGCCGTCGGCGTGATCTGGCGGATCATGTACCAGCAGGATCCCGACCGCGGCGCGATCAACGCCGGCCTCGCGGCGATCCAGGGGCAGTTCGGCGCCGAGGGGGTGCTCTCGCAGGCCTCACCGTCGACGGACGACCTCACCGGGTCGATCGAGCAGGGCTTCGAGCTCGACCGGACCGTCCAGCCCGGCGGCGTCGCGCTGCTCGGCCTGACGGCGATCCGGGTGCCGGAGATCCCCGAGGACGCTGTCCAGGCGGTAAAGCCGGAGCCGCTACAGGGCGGGATCACCGGCGTCGTCTGGAGAGACTTCAAGGCCGGCGGTGGAACGCCCGGCGAGGTCGAGCAGGGGGAGCTGGGGCTGCCCGGCGTCACCGTCGAGCTCCGCGACAGCGCGGGTGACACCATCGACGAGACGAAGGCGGAGACGAACGGCACCTTCGCCTTCGACCAGGTCGAGGACGGCGAGTACCACATCGCCGTCGCCAGCACGACGTTCGCGGAGCCGTTCGAGGGAGTCAACTGGCTCGGCGACAAGTTGATCACGCCGGCGATCATGTTCGCGTTCATCTGGGTACAGGCGGGCTTCGCGATGGTGATCACCGCCGCCGGCCTCGCCTCGATCCCGCGCGACACGCTCGAGGCCGCGCGCACCGACGGCGCGAGCGAGTGGCAGGTGTTCAGGCGGATCACGATCCCGCTGCTCGCGCCCGTGCTGACCGTCGTCTTCGTGACACAGATCATCGGCGTCCTCAAGCTGTTCGACCTGATCCTCTCGATCGCCCCGGGCTCGACCCAGGACGAGGCGGCGACGCTCGCCTTCGTGCAGTGGCAGGTCTCCTTCAGCGGCCAGAACCGCTTCGGGCTCGGCTCCGCAATCGCGACGTTCATCCTGATCCTCTTCATCCCCTTCCTGATCGTCAATGTCCGGCGCTTCCGGGCGGACACGAGCTGATGGCCACCGTCGACACCACGATCGAGACCCCCGTCGATCCCGACACGCGCCTGTCGGCCCGGATCCTCCGCTTCCTCAAGCGAGCGCCGGTCCACATCGTCCTCGTGCTGATCGCGATCTTCTGGCTGATCCCGACGACCGGGCTCTTCATCACCTCCCTGCTGACGCCGTCCGACGCGGCGCAGGGCGGTTGGTGGACCTTCGTCACGAAGCCGAGCACCTGGACGCTCGAGAACTACGCGAACATGTTCGACAACGAGGGGATCACACACGCGCTCTGGGTGACGGTGCTCGTCACGATCGGCGCGACGATCGTGCCGATCCTCGTCGCCGCGCTGGCCGCCTATGCGCTCGCCTGGATCGAGTTCCCCGGCCGCGACTGGCTCTTCCTGCTGGTCGTCGGCCTCCTGCTGGTGCCGATCCAGATGGCGCTGATCCCGATCTTCCGCCTCTACAACAACCTGAACCTCTTCGACACGGTCCCCGGGCTGATCCTGTTCCACTCCGCCTTCGCACTGCCATTCGCGATCTTCCTGCTGCGCAACTTCTTCGTCGGCATCCCCAAGGACCTGATGGAGGCGGCGCGGATCGACGGCGCCTCGGAGTGGGGACTGTTCTTCAAGGTCGTGCTCCCACTCGGCCTGCCCGCAATCGCGTCGCTCGCGATCTTCCAGGTGCTGTTCGTCTGGAACGACCTCCTCGTCGGCCTCGTCCTCGCCCAAGAGAACCAGCCGATTGCGCCCGAGATCGCGTCGCAGCTGCGCCAGTTCGCCTCCAACCTCGACGTGCTGGCGCCTGCGTCGTTCTTCTCCGCGCTGATCCCGCTGACGATCTTCGCGCTCTTCCAGCGCTACTT